>JBBRKQ010000058.1:0-25602 GCA_038231815.1 Phycisphaerales bacterium | reverse complement strand
TGTGTTTTTTGGTTCTGGCGGCACCTGTTCCCGTGGGCGGGCGGCTGTTGCCGGAACTGTCGACGCATCCTTTGGCCTTGCCTCCGGGTCAAAATGGAAATCCCGTCTTAAACTGCCCGGTCAAATCCCCGCGAAGCAAAACTACGAACTCTCCCCAGCAATTCTTCCTGCGCGAGACGTTGCAAGCGTTGCCAGAGTTGGCGGGGAAACTGCGGGAGCCACCAACCAATCCAGCTAAGTATGCGGCTGACACCTCCAAAGCCGTCAAAGAGGCAACCGTGATGATTATTGTGCTTTGACCAGACCATCGGGACGAAAGGCAGTGCCACCGCTTCGCCGTCGCTGGTTTCAATCGCCTCACGCTTGCTGATGCTCTCGCTGCCCACTCACCGTACCGGGGCATTTGCCGGGACGTGGCCGCTTGGCTTCTCGCTCAATAAGCCATTTCTACTGTTCGCCTTACCGCGGTTCGCTCGGCAAAAACGTGTACTCCGTCGTCGTATTCACAATCCCCTTCGGCACCCGCCGTTGGTTGCCCACGTGCATGTCCAAGTACAGCAGGTTTGCTGCGGTGTCACCGGCCTTGCGGCCATACCAAACGTGCTTGCGGTCGCCATCTTCCTGATAATTATAAATCGTGTGGCTACCCAGCACCCAGGTCTTCGTGGGCCAGGTCACCGGTGGCATCTTGCCCCCATCTTGCGGGATCAGTGTTGTATTGCCCTCACCCTCCAGCGTGTGATCATTAAGCGTGTAGCTTGAGCCAAGCAGTTCGTACATGCTGTTGGTTGGACCAATCCCCGGCACCTCACCACCCGTATCACCCGGCGACCGGTACGCATCAACCTCCACATTGCCCGCGGCACTGTCGGGGGCGAAGCTGGGCATTGCCAGGTAGCGGTTCAGCGGCCGCCGCTCTGCACCGTACTCGTTAATCCCGTACGCCGGCAGCGAGCCCTTTTTGCCTCCAAACAAAGCGCCCACGTTGCTCATGTATCCGCCGCCCACATCCACCCGCACCTGCGGCAGTTGGTCCTTGCTGTCGGTGAGGTATCCGGTGAGTGCGATGCCGAGCTGTTGGAGCTTGCCCGAGCATGCGACAGCGCGGGCGGAGTTTCGCGCTGCGCTGAGTGCCGGTAGCAAAATCCCCACCAGCAGCGCGATGATGGCGATGACCACAAGGAGCTCGATGAGGGTGAACGCGGGCGAAGGCCGAGAGACAGCAAAAGAGTGACAGCGGGAAAGCGAACAATGCCCAAGCTTGCGCTGCTTGGGACTTAACCGCTCGCTGCGCCCATCCGCCGGGCTTCGCGTCCGCCGCGGGCCTTCATTCTCATCTCCGCGCTCATCCTTCATGGTTCAGTTACCTGTTGCTCTCACTCGCGATGTTTGACTCACGACTGGCGAACCTTTCATCTCTTCCCGGTACTTCTCTTCCCGGTACTTCTCTTCCCGGTACTTCACTTTGCTACCGCCGCAACAACCTTCCGGGCCGCATCGCCCAAGTCAGTCGCGGCCTGCATAGTGGGAATGTCCTTCTGTGCATCGGCCAGCAGCTTGCGGCCGGCATCCACATTCGTTCCCTCAAGCCGCACCACCAGCGGCACCTTAAAGCCAGTGCTGCCATCGGCGTTCTTGTAGTTTCTCGCGGCGTTAATAACGCCTTGCGCGACGATGTCGCACTTCATAATCCCGCCGAAGATGTTGACCATCACACCTTTGACACTCTTGTCCGAAAGGATAATGCCAAACGCCTCCGTCACAGCCTGCTCGCTCGCGGAACCACCTACGTCTAGGAAGTTTGCCGGTTGCCCGCCCGAGAGCTTGATGGTGTCCATCGTCGCCATCGCCAAGCCAGCACCATTCACCAGGCAGCCGATGTTGCCCTCAAGGGCGATGTACGAAAGCCCGAACTTGCGAGCCTTGATCTCCGCCGGGTTCTCCTCCGTCGGGTCAAACATCGCATCGATGTCCTTGTGCCGGAACGTCGCGTTGTCATCAAAGTCAAACTTCGCATCAATCGCCATGACTTGCCCATCCGGGTACGCATCATTCGGCGGCGTAATAATCAGCGGATTAATCTCCGCCAGCGAACAGTCCTTTTCGATGAACAACTTTGATAGCCCCAGCATGATCGCCACAGCCTGATTGATCTGCTTGCCCACAAAGCCCAGCTTAAACGCAACCTCGCGAGCGACAAACGGCTCCAGCCCTGTGAGGGGGTTCAAGGTTGCCTTGAAAATTGCTTCGGGCGTTTCGTGCGCCACGGTTTCAATTTCTACGCCACCTTGGCGGCTGGCAATCAGCACGTTTCGCCGGGTCTTGCGGTCTAGCGTAATAGCCAGATAAAACTCTTCTTTGCCACCACCCCCGGCAGTTGAGCGGTCGGCGATCTCGGCGGCCTGAGCGATCAGCAGTTTCTTTACCTCAAGTCCCTCTGGGGGTGTCTGCGGGCTTTTTATCCGATTGGTGAACATGAAGCGTGCGGAATCCTCCGCATCCTGATCCAGCTTCACCAGCTTCACAAACCCCGCCTTGCCACGCCCACCTGCATGCACCTGAGCCTTGACCACGGCCATCGGCGTCTTCATCCCAGCAATCGCCTGCTTAAACGCATCACGAGCCTGATCAACATTGTCAATCATGCGGCCCTTGGGAACCGGGATGCCAAACGCTGCGAGCAGGTCTCGTGCCTGGTATTCGTGGATCTTCATAAGACAACAGAGTAGCACCGCCATTCCTAGCGGTGTCCTTGTCTTTGCCGTCCATAAGAGCGGTACGCGGCAGCGTGCCAAGGGAACAACCTGCCACCTTCGTACTAGCCTACGACAGGACAGGAAGTGGTGAGTCGGGGCGTTTGCCGACAACGGGCCGTCCCACTCACCAACGGTACGCTTTCGCGTAGCGCTCCTGGCAGCCCCCTCGCCTCCCGCGACTACTTCCTCTCATCCCCCGGCCAAACAATGCCATCCATTTTCCACGCCTTCGCATCCGCCACCGCATCAAACCTGTGTGCACACTCTGGGCACGTGCCGGTCTCTGTCATCCCGTTCAAATTGTACAAGCAGCTTGTACACGTCCGGCCCTTTGACTCCACAAACGCCCGCCTCGCGGCACGGTTCTGGCGAGCTGAGTGAATCCAAAAAAATCCAAACATACAAGCCAATAGCGCTATGGGCCCGGGGATCAGCCAGAGCGAAAAGCTTCCCGGCTGGCTGCCCAAAAGCGGAATAACCGGCACGACTTGTGTTATTACGAATGTCGGAATTGTCAGCCCGGCAAAGAGTCTCGAGCGGCGCCGCTTAAATGCCGTATACCCACTCCAGTGCTGCTTTGCCTCGAATAGTTCTGGCTCACCCTGCTTCATCGGTAATGTTAGCGGCGAGCCAATCGCTCAAATCCGGTCCGCACCGCCCTACGCCTTGCGCGGCGTGAGCCCGTACTTCTTCCACCCCGCGGCATCACGGGCTGCATCAAACCCATACCCGCACTCCGGGCACTTGCCCACATCATCAAGGCCCGACAAGTCGTGCACACAGTTCGTACACAGTCGCCCACCGGCCGCTGCAAACGCTCGCTTCAACTTCCGCGTCGCCCGAATCAAAAAAAACATCGCTACAAATTGTGGTAAGAAAGTTGAAAGCGGCATCACAATCGCTGCCAACTGTGCGAGAGCCATGCTCGGAACGAGCCAAAATCGCACGACCCACGCCAGCAAAATCAACGGCACAAACACAACCGGTATCAACCAAAGTCGCTGAAGCCGCCGCACGTACGGCGGCGTCGACCGCCACTCGCCCTGAACATAATCCCGTATCGGAGTCTTGGATGGCACCAACAATATTAGAGCCGCGGCGATGATCGCCAGTGAACGCTCGATCCACCCATCCGGTGAGGCCGATGGAATCGCCGCGAACATCGTTTATGCTCCGCAGGCAAACGCCGATCACGTTTCCGCGGTGCAGCATCAAATCGCTACCGAAGCCGCGACCGACAGGGTCGGTTGTGGCCTGCTAGCCTTTGGGCTGATGACTGAGGCACAAAGGTGCATCCCGCGACACCATGCTCCGCTTGGTCACCCGCACGAGCGTATCTGCTTGATGCGATGTGCATCGTCGCCGTTCCCTCAACCTTAATTGCAGTGGTGCTGGCATTGTTCGTACTGCCCGCACCGTCTTGGGTCTGCATCGGGCTTGCCACGCTCTTGGTGTTGGTGAGTGTGGTGCTGTTCTGGCTCGGAATTCGCCGCATGCTTCAGGCACGCCGTCAAGGCCGAACAGATTTTTGGATTCTGTTTTTGACGCTGTGGGGGTGGAGCAGTTGAACGGGGATCCGGGTATTAGTACGGCCAACCAGCCACAGCGGTTTGCACGCACGACCGCCAGTGGGAGATTATGCCACGACGGAGAGGCACTGGTGTACCCAAAGTGTTGAGACAACGATTTCCAGATTCACGCACGAATCCAATCCCCTCCCCGCCTTGTGTGATTACCTCGTTGTTTTGCTTCGATTGCGCTCCAAATCGTTATCCCTTCGGTCCGGCGTTGCGCACCGCATCGGGCATGTCAAATTTCTTGTCATTGTCCCTAAACCCTTGGGCCAGCTTCTTGGCCTGCAAGTCGTACGCGGCGCCGTCCTTCCACGTGTTGCGCGGGTGCAGCACTTCGCTGGGCACGCCATCAACCGCTTCAGGCAGCGGCAGCCCGAACACCGCATCGGGCGTGAACTTCGCGCTACGTAGCGTGCCGTTTAGAATCGCACTGACAAATGCGCGCGTGTACTTCAAGCTGAAGCGTTTGCCTACACCGTACGGTCCGCCGGTCCAGCCGGTATTTAAGAGCCACACATCTGCGTTGTGCTTGGCCACCTTGGCCGCCAGCATCTCGGCATACACCTTCGATGGCCGCGGCATGAATGGTGCCCCAAAGCAGGTGCTGAAATTTGGCTGCGGTTCTTTCACGCCCTGCTCGGTGCCAGCCAGCTTGCTGGTGTAGCCGTTGATGAAGTAATACATCGCTTGCTCGCGTGTGAGCTTGCTGACTGGGGGCATCACGCCGTAGGCATCGGCGGTTAGAAAGATTACGTTTTTGGGGTGGCCCGCAACCGAGGGGATCACCGCATCCGGGATGTAGTCCAGCGGATAGGTCGCTCGCGAGTTTTCGGCGATCACATCGCTGTCAAAGTCCGGTACCCGTGTGACCGGGTGAATCATCACGTTCTCAAGCACGGATCCAAATCGGATCGCATCCCAAATCTGTGGCTCACCCTCGCGGCTGAGCTTGATGCACTTGGCGTAGCAGCCGCCTTCAAAGTTAAACACACCGTTGTCAGACCAGCCGTGCTCATCATCGCCAATGAGGGCACGATTGGGATCGGCCGAGAGTGTGGTTTTGCCAGTGCCTGAAAGACCAAAGAACAGCGCAACGTTGCTGGCATCTTTCTTGTCAACATTGGCCGAGCAGTGCATCGGAAACACCCCGGCCTCCGGCATGTCATAGTTCATCGCGTAGAACAGCGACTTTTTCATCTCCCCGGCGTATTCAGAGCCGATGATCACAACCGTCTTGCGCTCCAGCGACTGGGCGATGAGCACCGGGCTTTTGACACCCAGCTCTGCTTGCTCTGCAGCGGTTAAGCGACGCTTGCCCGCGTTGATGATTGTCCAATCATGGTTCCACTTGGCGTTCGGCCCCGCCGCGGCGGAGCCCTGCGGGATAAACAGCGTGCGAATAAACAGCGCGTGCCAAGCCTGCTCGCTGATGACCCGGGCGTTTAAGCGATGGGTGGGGTCTGCACCGACAAAGCCCTCGAACATGAACAAGTCTTTGACTGAATTCAAGTGCGTTACGGCGAGGTCCAAAACCTTATTGAAGTTGGCCGTGGTAATCGGAAGGTTGAACCCGCCCCAGCCGATTTTGTCGTGCACGCCAGCGGTGTCCTCGAGGTACTTGTCCTTGGGGCTGCGGCCGGTGCGGTCACCGGTTAGGCACACCAGCCCGCCGTTACTGGCCATTGATCCCTCGCCTCGGGCGAGGGCGAGCTCGATGAGCTTGGCCGGCGCGAGATTGCGATGCACCCGTGATGGTGAAAGATCGAGCTTTTCCAGCCCGCTGAGCATGAGAATGGCGGGAACGGAAACGTTGGTGGCGGCGGCGGTCATTTCACTATGCTCCTGAAGATTCGGTGCGGCATCCGTGCCGGAGATTTTTGGTGAACGGGTGAAAGTGTCGGTGCAGAAAAGTGCGGTCGGCCTTAGGGCTAAGAAACCAGTGCGTGGCAAGGTCCGATGGCCGGGCGGGCGGTACGTGGGTGCAGGCCTGATGCTCGCGAAAGCGGTTTCAGACCGGTACCCCCGTCCTAAACGCACGTACATCGGGTTGAACCACGATAGCCCCGTCGGGGCTGGCCGAGCACAATTGGGCACAGTTGGGCTTTTGCTTGAACCGCGGAGGCCGAAGATCTATAGTGACGACCGTGGTCGGCTGGTTTTCAGCCTGCCGCACTTGTTGGTGGCCATAGCTCAGTTGGTAGAGCGCCGGGTTGTGATCTCGGAAGTCGCGGGTTCGAGTCCCGTTGGTCACCCTTTGTTTTGGAATTGAATTGGAATTGAATTGGGATGGCGAAGGGGTGCGGGGGGTCGCAGGTTCTGGTGCTTTTTATCACCGAGGCGTGCCCGTTGGAGCAGCCGAGGCCACCTTTGTCGCGGCTGTTCCAACCCCTCACCCCTGCAATCTAGTTTGCCTCTCGCCGGCCCCGTCGCTTCTGCCGGTGACCAATTGCAGCTCACAAGCGTCAAGCGGTTGAGGGCAGTTGCACCAAACAAAGTCCGCCGCAGCATCAGTTCTGCATCTTCCCAGTTACCCTCTTTCAGTCCTGCGGGTGGCAGTCGAGTCGATTCCTTATTGATCACCGACCTCAACTCCGATGAGGTCAAGTCGGTCGAGGGACTGCCAACCGCCGCGTTGACTCCACTGTCAACGATCGCGAGCGACAGTGCCGAGCAAAAACACACTGGTTACAAGCACGCGACTGAGCATAAAGAGACTCTTTTGCGGTGGTTTCACACGCGTGCATCAGGGCCGTGCCGGTAGCGAGCCAGTGACAAGCCACTTCGCCACCCCGCGAACGGCGGTGGCCAGAACATCACCGGCTGCGTGCGCCGTCGTCCTCGCACCCGTCGTCGCAACATCTTTCATTTGTACTGGATAAAACAGCGATACCGCCAGCACCACGCAGCCCGCCAGAGCCGCCACGCCGCGGCCAAGGGACCGAACATCTGTAGACTGGTTCGAGTCAGCTTCCGGAAGGGGCGTGAGTTCATCCGGGATTGCGGGCGGCGAGCTAGCCGGGTTGTCAGGATGCTCGCTGCAATAGTTGAGGCGGTCACGGAAGGTGGCCCGGGGGGTTGCTCGCGGCATGGGAATGCTCCATAAGATAGTGTTTACTAACTTAGTATACATTAACATATTGGCGTTGCCAGTCTTCCTGCTCAGTTCGCAGCGTAAGTGCGAGGTGACGGTCCAGTTTCAAACAGCGGATCGAATCGAGAGGACCCAAAAAACACAGGCCGCATTCCGGAAGAATGCGGCCTGTCCTTTGTTGGCATGCCAGACGGGGCTGTTTGCAACCACGGTGGGCTTGGCAGCCTCGGTGGGCGGATTGGAACAAATCGTACCACCTCGAAACAGTCCTGTCCTCTCAAGAGTTTCTTAGCGGATGATCCGCCGATCGCTTCGACCTTCCGGGTACACCGGGCCAGTAAGCCCGCGAATAAACGTGCGGCCATCCGGCGTAATCACCCTCGTGTTCTGGAAGTTGCCGCGACCATCCCAAGTACGGTCCGGCACGGTCACCAGGCCGTCTGCCGACCGATCCAGATAAAAGCCGGTGATCCCCGTGTCATTGCCGATGCTTGATACACGCGAGTCAATGTTCACGGCGCTCGCGTTCCGCGGCACGGCGATTGCCTTCGATGCCAGTGGGCTTGTACGCACGTGATGGGCGGCAGCAGCGGGGGCGTGCTGTTCGCCCATCGCTGGCACGTGAATTGGTGAGCTGATTACAACTTTGTTCCCACCCGGCGGCACCGGTGGTCCCAGCGGGGCATCGCGCAGTGAGGGACTAGCACCCCGCGTGCTGGCCGGAACGGAGGCCTGGGCAGCGCTGGCCAATAACCCCGTCAGCCCGAGAACAACCGCGGCCATAGGAAAACCAAGCGCAACGAATGTGGTATCTCTCTCTCTCATAAATTCTCCTTCTTTCTTTAAGTTCGGCTCCGAGCAATACTACGGATCGGTTGAGTGAATGTTGCAGTTTTCCCATGCTTTTTGGCCGTTTATCCGGGTAGCCGGTCAACAATGCGCCACGATGTATGGTTATGAACCATTCCAGCTTGCCCACGGTCGCTTCATCACAGCGGTTGTTGCGGCCATTCTGCTCTGCATGCTCCCGGCGTGCTCAAGCAACCCAAGCGAAGGTTCCGCGAGCGATGCCTCCGCGGCTGGCCTTGGTGCGCTTGGCAAGCTCACCGCGGCACCTTTGCCGCCGAAGGGACAGGTCGGGCTTGAAGTCTCGTCTTGGATTCTCCGCGCTGGCGGGCCAGCAGTGCTCGACCAGCTTGCAGCGGCCGGGCAGGTTCTTCCCGGGCCCGCGGCAGCCGGGCTCGATGGTGTATCTGCCGGGGTCTGGTCCGCATCTGGGTTCCGCATATTCCGCATCAGCAGCGCTTCGTGGGCAACCGTCGAGGCTCAAATCCGCCGCACGCCCATTGCCCCGCCCGTCGCCGAGGGAGAGCTTCCTAAACCGCCCGACCCTAACGCCCCGTCCGGCATCATCGGCCCCCGTCTGTGGATGCCCGATGGTGCTGATTGGACTGAACTCGCCCGAGGCAGCCCACTTGCGGCCGATCAAGTCTTAGCCCTCCATGATGGAAGGTTTCGAGCGCCCGCTTCAACACCCCGCCTCTTGGCCCGAGCGTTTTCAGTCTGGAATACGACCGATCCCCTGACCGATTCGAGCGCTGGCGCCGCTGGTCATTCACGACTCGTCGTCGAGATCGTGCCCCAGTTGCTTGGCGTGCGCAAGCAAGGGGATGATCTTGATCTCATCAACCCCCGTCTCGCCACGCAATGGTCCCGCGGCCAAGTGCTTGAGCGCCTGCTCGGCGCTGTTACTGTTGAGGCGGGCCAGGTTCTGGTTATCACCACAAGCAACGCCGCGGACTTCGCACCGCCTGATGAATCCCCGCTGGCTGATGACACCGTTAGCCGGCCCGGGCGCATGCGCAGCGGCTCTGCCCCGGCACCGGCAGTGCGTGCCGGTCTTGGCCCGCCTGCAGCGCCTGATGCACTTGGCACGGGCAGCCCGTTTAGCGGTGGCGGTCGCTCCGCAACTGCAGGCTCATCTGCAAACTTGCCGGCGGAAGCACAAGTGGTACCCACGATTGCTCAGGCCATACTCGCTGCCCGGCAGGCACCGGCGGAGACTGCCTCAACTGGTCGTGTCATAAAAGCTCCGCCGCTGGCTCGCAGCTTTCTGGTGCTTAAACCTGCGTTCGCGGGCGAGAGCGCCAAGCTGTCGGCAACGCCAAATCTCAGGTAGCCATTTCTCCCGGCGGGCGGCCTTACTCATTTCAGCGTGGAGTAGCTTCAGCGAGCGCTGCATGCTGTATTGCCCGATAACCCAAACGTGGCAACCCGTTACGCCTATCCGGCAAAATCTGCCACAAGAATTGACGTTCTCACGCCGATCTGGTGGTTGTTGAGTTGGCGTGTTGATCGGGTTCGCCCGCCATACGCCTAAACCGCCTGCCGTTGGCCACTGCTTCAGCTTTGCGGAATTGCCTCCATGCTTCGATTGAGCCTTTCTAGTGCGAGAGTTGGGATGGTCCTGGCGATGCCGGTGTTCCATCCCTCGCTGCCGGGCCATGTGCTGCTGCGCCCGGGCTTTGCTATGGATGCGACGGCCATGAAGCGGCTTGGTGAGCTGCGCGTCGGGCAAATCTGGATTCGCTATCCTGCCTTGGCCGATGTGCTTCGCTTCATTAAGCCTGAGATCACCGTTGAGCACGCCCAAATCTGCTCCCTCGTTGGCCGGACGATGGAGAAACTTCTGGACCCAAAGTTTACGGAGCTTGATTTTAAAGTCTTCGCCGAAGCCGTCCGCTCGCTGCTCACCAAACTTTCCGAGGCCAACACCTCGACCCTGCTGATCACGGATTTGACCGGAGCGGAGTCTCCGCTTTCCATGCACTCTGGCAGCGTGTGCTTTCTGTCTTTGCTGATGGGCCTTAAACTCCAGGACTACATCGTTGAGCAGCGACCGAAGGTGAATTTTAAGGTCGCGAAAAACGTAGAGAATCTCGGCGTCGCGGCCATGCTGCATGATGTCGGTCTTCTGCGGATCGACCCAACCGTGCTCGAACGGTGGAAGCAGACCGGCGATGAAACTGACCCGCTGTACCGGCGCCACGTGGAAATTGGCTACAAGCTCATTCGCGGAAAGGTTGAGCCCACCGCGGCCGCCACCGTGCTGCATCACCATCAGATGTACGACGGCACCGGCTGGCCCATCCTCCGCGGCCAACAGACCCGCAACGGCATTGAAATCACCGACGGCACCACCGGCCAGAGTGGAGAGCAGATTCACATCTTCGCGCGTATTTTGGCTATCGCTGATATGTACGACACGCTTCGTAACCCGCCGGATGGGGCGTATATGGAAGCGTCGCGAGTTCCGGCCGTGCGCGTGCTGCGTGCGATGCTCATGCTGGCTCGCCGCAAGCACATTGATCCGATCGCGTTCAAAGGCCTGCTGAGTGTGGTTCCCGCGTACTTGCCCGGAACGATTGCCAAGCTCACGGATGGCCAGTGGGCAATTGTGGCTGACTTTGACCCGCTGCATCCGTGCCGTCCGACCGTGCGCCCGCTCCGCAAAGACCCGGCGGCATCGGCAATCGAAGATGAGGATCTGCTGCCGGCGCTTAACCTTGCCGAGCACAAATCCGTCCGGATTGCATCCTATGAAGGCCATGATGTTCTGGCTGACAATTTTGATGCCCTTGAGCCGACCGAGTTTGACCTGCGCATTCTGAGCTTGCCACGGCTTAAAAAGCCAGCCAAAGCAGCGTAGCGATGCGAGCGTGCGTGCGGTTGGAGGAGACAACGACATCGCTGTTTTTATGTTTCTCTCGCGGTGCTTTGCGGGCATTTTCACGTGCAACATTTCGAGAGCCAACGCCAGGGGCTTGGGTTTGGCCGCGCGATCACGGCGGGGTCGCATCGTCATGGCTCGGACACTTTTCATACGAATGCATACGCCGAGTTCATTTGTATTTTTCAGCATTGGTTGCCTGTTAATCTCTGAGAACTCCGCATCCGGTGCTTCGTTTGACCACTCTTACCCCGTATCATCTGCCCCATGTCATCCGCCGAAGCAGCAACCATCCATCCACTCGAGCAGCAACGCCGTACCAATCGCGACACGGTTGGCGCACTTGGCCTTAATCCTTACGGCCAGCGGGTCGATGGTCTCACGCCTCTGGCCGAGGCAAAAGCACGCTTTAGTGCTGAGGCGGATGCCGCACACAAGCTTCACGAGGCGGCGGCGAAGGAGGCGGCAAAGTCCGCAGCGGCAGCGGGGGGCGGGACACCCGCGGCCTCACCTGCCGCCACAAGCACGCCGGCCTTTGCTGACTCGCGGCCTCGTGTTAAGGTTGCCGGGCGGGTCATGCTTTTTCGTGATGGCGGCAAGCTCATCTGGATCACACTGCGCGACAGCACTGGCGATTTGCAGATAGCCATTTCTGCGCGCGATGTCAGCGCTAAGGCCTTTGCGATGGCAAAGGCTACGGACTTGGGTGACATCATGGTGGCGCACGGCCCGCTGATGATGACCAAGACCGGCGAGGTTACGGTTTGGTGCAGCGATGTTGAGCCAGCGTGCAAGTCGCTGGTGACACCGCCGGAGAAGCACTCTGGCTTGTCTGATGTTGAGCTGCGATATCGCCAGCGATACGTTGATATGTGGTCTAACCCCGAGACGGTCCATGTCTTTGCCTTGCGCTCGCGGATTATTCAGAGTGTGCGTGAGAGCCTCGTCGCCCTTGGCTACCTTGAGGTTGAAACGCCGATGCTGCAGACACTGGCTGGCGGTGCGGCGGCGCGGCCGTTTGTTACCCACATGAACGCGCTGGATATATCGCTGTTCATGCGCATCGCACCCGAGCTTTACTTGAAGCGGCTTTTGGTTGGTGGGCTGTCCAAGGTTTTTGAGATCAATCGCAACTTCCGCAATGAGGGGCTGGACAAGCAGCACAACCCTGAGTTTACGATGCTGGAGGCGTATGCCGCCTTCGGCGACTGCCGCACGGTGATGGAACTGACTGAGGGCCTGATACGCGAGGCGGCCAAGGCGGTGGCCACAACCAAGGGCCTGATGTACCCGGAGCTGCCGTTTGGTGAGCTGAAGATTGACTACGGTCAGCCCTTTCGGCGGGTGAGTTACGGCGAGCTGTTCAAGGAAAATCTTGGCTGCGAGATGACCGATGAGGCTGGCGTGCTGGCATTGGCGGTGAAGCACCACATCAAGCTCCAGCCGGGCACTCACATCGCCATCGTCATCAACGAGCTGTTCGAACGCTTTGCTGAGAAGACTATTGATCCGGCCGTGCCGACTTTTATCACCGACTATCCGGCGGCCATCAGCCCGTTGGTGCGACCGCGGGCGGATGCGCCGCACCTGGCCGACCGGGCTGATTTGTTCATCGGCGGTATGGAGATCGCGCCGCATTACACGGAGCTGAACGACCCCGATATTCAGGCCGCTCGCTTTCGTGAGCAGCTGGGCGGCATTGACGCTGAGAAGGCTGCGGAAGAAAAAACCTATCGCACCTTCGATGCGGATTTTATTCACGCGCTGAAAGTGGGCATGCCTCCAGCCGGTGGCATGGGCTTGGGCATCGACAGACTGGTGATGCTGTTGACGGACCAACGCACCATTCGCGATGTTGTGCTGTTCCCATTGATGAAGCCTGAAGTGCATGCTGAATCTCCGCCGACGGCTTGAACCGATCACGCTCGTTTTGTAGCTTTGCCTTGTTGTTTAAGGCGGATGTAGGTGTGCTGATTGGATTTTCTTTTCGGAACGGAGAGGGCGCGGAGGATGCTTTGCGATGACACCCGCGGTATGACCAAGCTACTTGCTGACGAGAGCTTTCTACTGAAACAAAGTTCTCTTTTTGGTGGGTCAATAGCGGGTTCGGTGACCCCAGTCACAAGTGATTGGCACTGCTCGAAGTGGCGGAGTTGTGGTACGAATCGGTGATACTCAGCTGTGTAAGGCTGGATCTCAGAGCTGCATAGGTTCGATTTGATCAGGGGAATCGAGCATCACGGCATGGCTCTTGAAGAGTTTGCTGACCGTTGGCGGAAGAGATTGAGATTCTCGATGGTGCCCGTATCTGCCTTGTCACCTTCGACTAGGGCTTGTCGTTCGGCGGCCGATTTTTCTTTCAGCGCTGAGCTTTCATCGTTTCGCTTTCAGTACTTCCCTGCTGCTGCCAATTTTTTGCAGCAGCATCGCCAGCACCTTGCGTTCAGCTGGGGCCAGTGCGGCCAGGATGGTTCAGCAAATTCGTAGTACATCGTGGCGAGCCGCATCGAGCATGCGCTCGCCGGGTTGGGTCAGGCGGAGCCACAGGGCATGCCGGTCCTGCTCTGAGCGTTCTCGCGACACCGTTTTGCGGGCGACGAGGCGGTCAATAATTGTTGTGGCTGTGAGGGTGAAGGCAAAATGGTCAAATTGCAAAATGGTCAAATGGTCAAATTTTGAGGCGGGGGGAGAGGTGAAATGGTCAAATTGCAAAATGGTCAAATGGTCAAATTTTGAGGCGGCGTTTAGGCGGCGGGGCGTTTTTTGAAGCGGTTCTTTTTGTGGTTGGGGTTTTGGGGGCGGGCTTGGGTTGGGGCTTGAATTGGTGACTGGTTTTGGGCTGGGATGTGGGTTGCGGTGGCGGGTTGGAGTTGTGGGGTGAAGGTTGGGATTTCGGTGGCGGGTTGGGTGGTCGTCGCGGATTGGGTGGTGGTGGCTGGTTGGGCGGACGTGAGCGCTTGCGCTTCGGTGGCGGGGGAATCGGCTTCATCGGCGGCGATGAGTTCTTCGATGTCTAGCTTGCTGATGGGGAAGCGGAGGCCGATGCGTTCGATTCGGCGTTGGGTGGTGGGGTCGTGCACATCGTGCTTTGCGACTCGCTGGATGTGGACGGTGGCTTCGCGCTTGCAGGCGATCAGGAAGTTGTTGTACTTTCTGGAGGCGGCTGTGATTTCGTGAGTTATTGGACTTGCACGGTATTGTTTGCCGAGGCGGAGGAAGGGGGCGGCGATGACGTCGGAGAGGGCATCGAGCATTGACTTGAGGGTTTGCTTTCCTCCGGTGTTGTACGCAGCACAGGTTCTGGCAAGGAGGCAGACGCTGCGGGTTTCGATGATTTCGAGGTTTCGGCGGATGAGGTCGGCCAGGAGTTCGCGGGGGGTGGTGATTGCAACTGATGAGTTATTGGACATTGGGAGCCTCCGTTAGGGTTGTGAATGGATACGGAGGAAGTTTGCCATGTGTTTGGTGGTTGTCAAGCAGAAAATTTTTCGAGTTGGGATTTTGATGTTTGAGAGGACGCAGGGTGGTCCCTGCGGGAAATGGTCAAATTACAAAATGGTCAAATGGTCAAATGGCCAAATTGCCAAATTTTGAGGCAGGGAGGCAGGGAGGCTGGGAGTAAAGGGGACGGCGGGTGTCGTTGGGTTGGGGCGGAGGGGGTGGATGAGGCCTGTGGACGGGAGTGGTGTTGGGGCGGGTTGCTGCGGTGGTTATTTGCTGTTGGGGGTAGAGTCGGATTGGGGCTTTGGTTGCCGGAGGCAGTTGGCCATTCGCCAAATTAGACTGCTTCATCGTTTTGGTATCGCTCGGCGGGGTCACTACGCTTTTGTCATGGCAGATTCCGTTCTTCTTTCATGTTCGTCGGTCTGGGCTTGGGTGTATGCAGGTTGGGCCATCGCATCGCGCAGCGTTGGTGGCCGCACTGGGGGGGTGGTTGGGCTCATCCTTATTTTGGCAACCGCACTGGCGCTCTCTACGCCATTTGCTTTGGCGATCGAGCCAAGTGGTTCGAGTGCCGCGACTGGGCCAAGTTCGGCAGCCCCAGCGAAGTCGCAGGCTGTGCCTGCGGCCCGTTTCGCGAAAAACGTTGCCATCATTACGCTTGACACTGGTGGTGACGCGATCGACTGGGTGACTGCGTACTCGATCAAGCGGCGGATCAAACTAGCGGAGGAGGCCGGTGCTGATGCCATGGTCTTTCAGATCAGCACGCCCGGCGGCAACTTGCTGGCCGTACTAGAGATTTGCCAGGCCATCAAAGAAAGTTCGATCAAGAACTCTGTGGCGTGGATCAACAGCCGCGCTTTTTCTGGGGGTGCGGTGATTGCGCTCGCCTGCCGCGAGATTGTTTTAACTGACATTGCCACCTTCGGTGATGCTGGCATCATCACCGTTGGCGCTGCCGGGCTGGAAACGCTGGGTCAGACCGAGCGGGCCAAAGTGCTCGCGCCGCTGCTGACTGAGGTTGTCGACTCAGCCCGCAGGGCCGGGTATGACGAAAAACTGGTTCAGGGTTTTGTGACTATTGGCGTGAAGCTCTGGCTGGTTGAGAACACGGTCACTGGTCAGCGCATGTGCATTGATGCGAAGGAGTACGAGTTCCTTTTTGGTGCGGCGCCTGACCTTCGTTCGCCGACGCTGGCCTCGGTGCCGCAGTCGGTTATGGATATGCCTGTGCGACAGGCAAAGGACCAGCCGGAACGCCCGGTGTTGCAGCGGATGTTTTCACCCAACAGAGGTGGCCGCAAACCCACCAACCCGGCAGCGCCACGGCAAACACCCGCGGTTCCGGCTGCGGCTGATGCCAACCAGCAGGCTGAAGGTGCGGGCTCACCACTGCTGCCGGCGAGCAGCCAGATCACCCCGGAGATGGCGGCGCAGGTTTCCGATGAACTTGTGTCATTTTCAAACCGTCCGGTGATTACTCAGGCGGATGTTGGCCAGTGGAAGGTGCTGGAGTTTATTTCTGACGGCAACACCATCTACACGCTCAAAACCGATGAGATGATGCGGTTTGGCCTTGGTGCAGCCCGCATCAACAATGAGCAGGAGCTTAAGGGTCACTTCGGAGCCGTTAATCTGAGCGTGCTTTCGCCAGCATGGTCTGAGGCGGTTGTTAAGTTTCTCACCAGCACGATTGTGCAGATCATCCTCATCGTCGTGTTTCTGCTGGCCCTGTTCCTGGAGATGACTCATCCGGGTGTGCTGCTGCCGGGTACGGTTGCGACGCTGGCTTTGGTGGCACTGCTTGGCCCGAACGTGCTGATTGGAGCTTCCGGATGGTGGGAGATTGTTGCAATTGTTCTGGGTGTGGTGCTGATTGGCTTGGAACTGTTTGTGCTGCCGGGTTTTGGCCTGTTTGGGGTTGTGGGTGTGGTGCTGCTTTTTGGTGGTTTGCTTGGCGCGCTCATTCCTGGTGGTGCTGGGGCCATGTTCCCCGGCAGTGGGCAGGGCGGGTCGGTTGGCTATGCGGCTGCGGTGCTGGCGGTGGCGACCGCGCTGGCCGGCGTGGGCATTTCGTTTTTGGCTAGGCACTTGGGCTCGCTGCCGATCATCGGCAAGCTTGTGCTTGCGGATTCGCCTTCGTACGGGGGCACGACTGGCATCACCGACGATGCGGCCCGGGATGATGGTCTGACAATCGGCATGAGTGGCCGGGCGATTACGCCGCTGCGGCCTTCGGGCAAGGCGGATATTGCGGGCCGCATCGTTGATGTTGTTTCCCGCGGCGGATTTGTTGATACCGGCGTGCCGGTGCGGCTGGTTGCAATGGATGGCTTTGTTGTGACCGTTGAAGCATTGATCGGCGAACTCCCGCCCGAGCTGCGTGATGCCGGGCGAGCTGGCGATGCCAAACATTTAGGATCTTCGCAAGGAGGAGTTGGCTAATTATGCCCGAAACACTGCTCATCTGGGGCCTTGGCCTCATGGCCATCGCGTTTGCGCTACTGATTGTTGATATTTTCATTCCAACCTTGGGCGTGCTCTCCACCCTTAGCGTGCTGTTGTCGCTGGCGGGTGTGGTTTGTCTGTTTCAGGTTGATGCCACTTGGGGGTTTATTGGCCTGGGCATCGTCATGGTGGCCGGACCATGCATTTTCTTTTTCGGTTTGCACATCATGCCATCGACACCGATTGGCCGCAAACTGATCTTGGGTGGTGATGAGGCCCAAGCTGACGGGGAGGGGGGCGTTCGACCGGTTGTTGATGAGACAGAGCGGCACCTGCTGAGCCTTGTCGGTCTCGAAGCGGTCGTGCTGAGCGACCTCCGTCCGATTGGAACAATTGGTATTGCCGATCGCCGGTATGATGCACTGTCGGAAACGACGCTTGTTCGCGCTGGTGAGCGGGTGCGAATTAGCAGTGTTGATGCGGGTACGCTGAAGGTGCGGCCGGTGTAGCTGCTAGAGCAGCATGAGGCGCTGGAGCGGCTTGGACAGCCGCCCGGGGAGGACGCCGAGCGCATCAGCGACTTGCGATGCGGCGAGCAGCCGCAGACCTGCGGCGATGGAAATCGCAAAGGTGAGCCCAAGAATTGGCGCACGAATCAGATCTGCAGTTGCGAATGAGCGCTTGGCAATAACGACGTAGTGTGGGAACCACGCTTCTAGGCGTGGAACGAGCATGAAATGGTCAAAGAGGGCGCAGAGTGCGGTGATTGCGGCAACCAGTGGCAGGATGCCGATGCAGGCCCGCAGTGTGTCTTGATAACGCACACCAATTGTGCGCATGACCTGGGCCGTTGTGATCCAGCATCCGACGACTAGGAATGCTGAAACGGCGAGGGACAGAATGAGGATTCGCCATTGATCAAGGCCGAGCATTGAGCCAGCAACCATGCCTGAGGAAACGCGTGATGCTGCCAGTGCGCCGAGGGTGGCGAATACGAGCACGCCCAAGCAATTCACGCCCCATGCGAGAGCCCACTCTTTGAATGCATCGCGTGCGAGCAGGAGAGGGTTGGGTATTGAGATAAACGAACTTCGCGCCACGTAGCCGATGGCGAGGACTGCCAGCGGAATTGCGGCATCCGCCCATTTGCCAGCGAACACGATGGACTCAGCGACTGGGTAGAGCAGGGCGATGCCCAGAGTTGCCGGTGCGGAGATAAGGGTTGCGGCGCGGGCAATTCGCAGGCAGGCTTGGCCTTGGCGGGGGAGATCATCTCGCAGGCGCGTGAGCACTGGCTGCATGACACCCACAACCGATTGGCCAATTAAGGTCTCGATCTGCATGTGCAGCTGCACGGCAAAGCCGAGCACGCCGATGACCTCAACGGGCACGAACAGGCCGGCCAGCAGGAAGTAGCCGCTGTTTAGAATACCGGCGAACGACTGGCCGATGATCAGCCAGCCGCTGCGTTTTAGAATGAAGCCCCACTGATTGAAGCCGATGGGGTACATCCACGGCCAGAGGCGAGTGGCGTAAATCAGGTAGGCTGAGTCAAAGATGGCGACGGCGATGAACGGAATGATGAGCGAGTAGGTGCCAAACCCGGCGAATGCCAGGCCAATTTGCCCGAGGTAGCGGACCGCGCCGGAAAGCACCGTCCACGTTGCCAGCGACCGAAACTGCATGGTCATTCGCAGGCGCGGGATGAGGACTGGTGCGGCGGAGCCTAGCGGTAGCGATGCGGCCATGATCCACACCAGCGTTGAAATTTCACTGGCGGAGGCAACGCCACTGTCCTTTGTTTGAGCGTAGATGTAGCCGACAAGTTCACCTGCCAAGCCCAGCAACACACCGACGACGCAGTTGACGACCACCGACAGCCAGAAGCATGGGCCAAGGTCCTTGAAATAGGTGTTGATACGCTGTGTGAGATAGTCGCGTACGCCGCCGTCGCGAAACGTTTGGATGTACATCGCGATGGACATCACGATGAAGTAGATTCCGAAGTCGTGCTTGGTCAGGATCAGCCCGAGCACTAGCTGGGCGATGATGACCTGACCCTTGGTTAGGCCGTTGCTTAGCAGGAGCCAGACCATGCCATGGCCGGCGGTTTTTCCGAGTGCCTCAACCGGGGCATTGGCATTTGTGTCGGACTCTCCACCGATTGGTGGTGTGGCAGGGGGTGATTCAGGTTGGTTCTGATCTGGGGGCATCGCGCGGAATCGGGGAGCAACTGGCGGGGCTTGGGGCGGCCCGAGTTTGGAGGCGGAGGCGGGGTTGTAGGCTGATTATCGGTCAGGAGCGGGCGGGGCTGTGCTGCTTTGGGGGGTGATCGGGCTTTACCCTGAAGTCGGTGGGTTGAGGCCGTCGCTGCTGGCGGTTCTGGTCGATACCCTCTCTGAGAAGGTTGACGAGAATTTGGTGTAGGGGCGTGCGATTTCATCGGGCGTGTCCGCCGCCGAGCCTAGGAGTTGATTGATTATGGCCAACAGCAGTTCATCTGGATTCCAGAACGATGCGGAGGCCACAGCGGCCGCGGCGGCAGCGAAGATTTCTGGCCCTAAGCCTGGCAGGCTTTGGCTGCCCCGCCCGGCAGCGCATTGGACGCCGCGGTACATCAAGAATCGGCTGAAGCTGGCGATGTGGCAGCGACAGAATCCGGCGGCACCGTGGCTGACGGCGAGTGCGGTTTCGTTCCTTGAAACTTGGATCAAGCCTGGAGATGTGATTGCTGAGTTTGGGTCGGGCCGGTCGACGTTGTACTTTGCCAAGAAGGTGGGTGCGGCCGGTCGGGTTGTGAGCGTTGAGCATCACAAGCAGTGGTACGACGAAGTGACGCAGCGACTTGCGAGAGCCGGAGCGGGCAATGTTCGTTTTATGAACCCGATGCAGGAAGAGGCTGCGTATGTTGTGGCGGCGGATGCTGGGCTTGCTGGCACTGCGGTGGATATGGCGCTTGTGGACGGCCTGTACCGTGATGCCTGCGCAATTTGGGCGCTGCGGGTAGTTAAGCCTAGTGGCGTGATTGCTGTTGATAATGTGCACCGCTACTTGCCGCACCAGACGAGGGCACCGTTTGCTGTTGGTGTTGGCGGCCGGCCGGTGACGGCCAAGTGGGAGGAATTTTGGGCAGTTGTGGGCAACTGGCGGCAGCTTTGGACGACCAACGGCATTGATGACACGGCGTTTTTCTTTAAGCCTAGCGGGTAATCAGCGTTCATGGTGGGGGCGGGCACGGTACACTCTGTGACGATCGCACGCTCGTGCGACTGTGCTTTGCTGAGCCAACTCACACCGGAGCTTACCGATGACGAACGTCGCGACCTTGAACGCTGCATCTGTTTTGACTGTGCTTGCTGGGAGTTTGCTTGCTGGAAGTTTGGTTGCTGGAAATGGCGCGGGTGGTGTTGATGCGAATGTTGTGGGTATTAAGCCGCCCGATGCGGTGGCGAGTGATGCGGGCGCTCCGCAGATGGCGCTGTCGGATGCGGAGCGAGCGGCGGGCTGGAAGTTGTATTCAGGCGCGGATGCCACCACGCTTTGGCGTGGGTACAAGATGCCCAAGTTTCCGAGTAAGGGATGGAGGGCGGAGGGTGGTGTACTTTCTATCTCCAAAGGAGGCGGCGGGGGGGACTTGATTACCGACGCCAAGTTTGGCGATGTGGAGATGATGTGGAGCTTTAAGCTGGGCGAGAAGGCAAACTCGGGTGTGATGTACCGCGTGGCCGAGACTGATGGGGCGACGTACGAGACAGGGCCGGAGTATCAACTGCTCGAAGATGGTACGTATCCGGCGAAGGCAACCGACCAGCATGCGTGTGCGGCGTTGTACGACTTGTACAACCCGGCTGAAGGAAAGTTGTTGAACCCGGCGGGGCAATGGAATCACGCTCGGATTTATCTGCGGAACGGTGTGGTCCAGCACTGGCTCAATGGCAAGAAGGTTGTGGAGGCGAAGATTTTTGATGATGCGGGCAAGCCCACGGCGGAGTGGGCCGCCAAGATTGCTGGCAGTAAGTTTAAAGACATGAAGGGGTTTGGAGTCCTTCCGACAGGCCATTTGGCGCTGCAGGATCATGGCGATACGGAGATTGCTTTTAAGGATATCAAAGTTAGAGATCTGGCGGCGGGGGCGGATGCTGGCGCGGTAAAACTTTTCAATGGTAAAGACATGACGGGGTTTCAGACGACGCTGACGGGTGGCGGGAAGGCGGAGGATGTGTGGTCGGTGAATGATGGAGTGCTGATCTGCAAGGGCAACCCGGTAGGGTACTTTCGCACCGAGAAGGACTACACCAACTATGTGCTGAAGTTGGAATGGCGCTTTGATCCGAAGAAGGGGCCGGGCAATAGCGGTGTGCTGCTGCGCATGGTTGGGGCGGACAAGGTGTGGCCCAAGAGCGTTGAGGCGCAGTTGCAGTCGGGATCTGCTGGTGATTTTTGGAACATTGATGAAGTGAAGATGACAACTGAGAAGTCGCGGCTGAGCGGTCGCAACGCGAAGTGCGACCCGGCGGCGGGCGCTGTCGAGCGGCCCATTGGTGAGTGGAATGAGTACGAGATCATCGCGGATAAGGGGACGATTGTCCTGAAAGTAAACGGCGTCGAGGTGAATCGGGCGACGGATGTTGAAATCGTGCCGGGGAAGATTTGCTTCCAGTCCGAAGGTGCGGAGATTCACTTCCGTAACATTCGGCTTGTGCTACTGGATTGAAGCGGCGGAGTGGTTGCTAGGCCGCTCCTGTACCAGAGGCGATGCAGGCCGACGGAGAGGGGTATGGACTTACAGATGTTTGTGCGCACAATTTGGTGCTCAAACGCTGAGCTGGCGGCGGTGCGGCGCTTGGTCCTGCTCTACCCTCGGCCATGAATCGCACTGCATTTTGGATGGCTCCATTGTTTTTGGTTGCTGCACTGGTTGCACTGGCGCTGGCGGCGGTGTTTGCTTCTGGGTGTGAGGGCGTGACCAAACGCCCTGGGCTGTTGGAGCTGCTGGTGCCGCCGGGGGCCACGGATTTGAGCGTGGCGTCATACAACGTTCGCTACGGGACTGCGGATGATGGTTCTAACGCTTGGGAGAAGCGGCGGGAGATGTTGGTTGCGGGCGTGAAGAAACTGGATCCGGATTTTCTGTGCGTGCAGGAGGCGCTGGATTTTCAGGTTGAATATCTGATGCGAGAGCTGGGGATGGCCAGCGTTGGGGTTGGGCGTGATGATGGGAAACTTGCGGGGGAGTTCTCGGCAATTTTGTATAAGTCTGACAAGTTCGCCGCCGAGTCGGGGACGACGTTCTGGTTTTCAAATACTCCGGATCGGGCGGGGTCTAAGAACTGGGGCAACACGATTCCGAGAATCTGTACGTTTGCCGGGTTTGTTGAGCCTCGCAGCGGGCGGCGGTTCAAGGTTTTTAATGTGCACCTTGACCACCAGAGCGAGCCGAGTCGGAATCGGTCGGTTGAACTGCTGGCCCGGGCGATGTTGGATTCGCGGCAGCTTGGCGTGCCGGTGATTGTGACGGGAGATTTTAATGCGGGCCCGCAGTCGCCGGCGATACGGTACATGCGTGGTGAGGCTGAGGCAGCGGTTTCCGCGGGGGATCGCACGCCGCAGATGGCGGCATCACCGGCGTCGCCCAGGTTGGTTGACACGCTGGTTGTCGCGGGAAGTTTGCCGGGGCCGGGCCTGGATGGGACGTTTCATGACTTTGCCGGCAAGACTGATGGCCCGCGGATTGACTTTGTTTTTACTGACAAGGTCATCGAGACAGCGGGTGCGGGCATCGACCATTTTAATGATGGAGGACGGTTCCCGAGCGACCACTTTGCGGTGTGGGCGAAGCTTCGGCTGAAGTGAATGGAGTCTGTGGCTGCCGGATATCACCAGTCAGCGGACTTGCCCATTGATGTGGTGGGCAGCGATTCGCCAAAATCAATCCGGGCCGGGCGCTGCGGTGTGCTGAGGTTTTTGTTTGCGAACAACTCGAGTTCATCCCGCAGTTGGTCAAGGGCGGACTTTGCGGCGAGAACGCTGGCATCTGCCGGAACGATGAAGGCTTTGAGCCGAAGTGTTTCTGCGGGGTGAGATGGTGTGCCGATGCGGACGCAGCATTGGTGAACTTTGGGATGTGAACTGAGCACCTCGGCGATGTGCGCGGGGAAGACGTTGGTACCGGCGATCTTTAGAGCGCCATCGAGCCGAGGGCCGATGGTAAACGCCCGCTGGGTGTGCCAGGTGATGCGGTCGGGGAGTTGTAATTGGTTGCAATCTGCTGAGGAGGGCGAGCGTGCAAGAGACTGGTGATTGGCGCCTTGCTGCCAGTGGTGCAGCAGCTCATGGTGCTGACTTGGAAAGCAACGGGCGGCGATGCCACCGGTTTCTGTCGAGCCGTAGACGTCAATCACTGCCGCGGCATGTTTTGACAGCAGAGCTTGGGCGGTTGTTTCGGGCAGGGGGCCAGCGGAGCTTACGGCGACGATGCCATGGAGTGATGGAAGCAGGCTGCCGACAGTTGCGTACCAGGTTGGATGGGCTACAAGAATGTCACCGGGTTTGAGAGTTTTTGCCAACGACATGCTTGACGGCGATGCGGCGAGCACTGGCAGGCCGCTTTGATGGGGTAGTGCGACCGTCCACATGAAGCCGTAGAGGTGGTGGGGGGGCACAACGCTGACGATCCGCAGTGGTGGGGAGGAAAGCTCAAGGCCAGCCAGCAGCACTTGGAGACTGTGTGCCTCGGCCAGAAGGTTGTGCTGGGTGTGGGTGATGAGCTTGGGCTGACCGGTGCTGCCTGAGGTGCGGAAGGAGAGATTGCCGGTTGAATCGGCATCTGCCTGCGATTGGATGACGAGGTCGATCCAATCTCCGAGTGTGCGGTGCATGAGGAGGGCATCATCAATGCCGGACTCAAAGATGTGAAAGAAGCTGGAGATGCGTGTGGCCAGCGCGAGCAGGTCTATGGAATCGACAGTGATATGCGGTGTGCCGGGCGGGGCGGCGGCAGGGGGGGCGCCGATGGATGTGGCTTCTGTCGGTGCCAACGGGCTTGGGAGCGGCTTACCGATGAGTGCGAGCTCATCGGAGATCAGGGAGATGAGCAGGCGGAATATCGCGGAACGATCGAGCATGTTTGGTCTAACTTCGGCAATCGGACGTGAGGAGATGACCGGTACTTGCGGTTGGCCAAAAACAGCAAACGACCCGCGGCAGAAAGGGTGCCGCGGGTCGTTGGTTGGGTAGTGCTGCGGGCGCTGCCTTCAAAGGCAGCGCGGGGGTCAGACTCGCTTGATGAAGATCCAGTACGTCTCGCCGACGACGGCCTTTTTCATGTGGACCTTCACCTGGGTGGGTTTCATGTTGTAGTTGAAGAGGTACTCAAACTGGGTATTGAGATCTCCCGAGCGGGTGCCCTCGATGAACTTGCCGTAGAACATCGGACTCTTGGTGCAAGGGGCGACTTCATTGAAGAAGTTTTTGCCGATCACGGCCTTGGGATCGCGGCCGGTGATGGCGCCCTCGGCGTTGTTGTACTGAATGATCTTGCCGTCCTTGTCGATCTGCACGGCCCCGAAGGCCAGCTTGTCGAGCTGCTCGGAGTTCATTTTATTCATGACGTTGTCGAGGTCTTTGTCTGCGAACTTAACGACTTGCATTGCGGCTGGCATAGGTTGATTCCTTTAAATGTGCCGATCGCTTTGGGCGGCGGCTCGTGTGCGTGTGAAAGGGGATGTTGGTTGCGAAAGCTGAGAGCGGGAGTTTGAGCTTTGAATTCGGGAATCAGAGTCTCAAGTGCTGCGTGTCAGCGCGATGGTGACCGGCAGTAATTAGTCGTTGCCGGATTCATCGCTGTCACCATCGGGGGTGCTGCCGTCGGTGTTGTAGCCAATGGGGTTGGCTGTGTTATCTGTGCGGCAGTAGTCGAGCGTTTCGGCCAGGCGATTGATGCTGGTGGCGGGCAGGGCGCAGTTCTTGGTGTTGTGCGCGATGGCCTGCTCGCCATCGTGGAAGCCGGCGGACTTTAGAAAGAGCAGCACCTCAGCTTCGAGAGTGAGGTAGCGGGCGAAGAGCTGCTCGTAGTTTTTCTGCTGGGTGGCAAATTCCTTGGCGTCCAGCACGGCGTTCTTTGGTTCGAAGTCAAAGTCTTCATCGAGGAGGTTCTTGGCCTTCTCGGCGAGGTTGTACACGTTGTTGAGCGAGTCGATAGCGCGACGCTCGGCCTCTGCGAAGTCGAAGATGGAGGCGAGTTCGGTGAAGCGCTGCTGCATTTCACGGTCAAGGGCGTGAAAGCTCTCGGTGCTGACGGTTTTGATGCTCATGAATTTTCCCTTCGGTATTGCGGCGGCGGAAACAGCCGGTGCTGGGTTGGCGCGGAACTACTTGAACCGCTGACCGCGAATTGATCGGTCCGCGGGGCATTGGGTGTCAAGCCGTTTTAGATCGGAGCCTGCCAAGGTGTGACGATTTGGCGAGCGGGGGAAGAATGTAACGGCCCGGTGCGGACCTATAACCAGTGTGCCGCGTTGAGTGCACGGGGAGGCCGGTCGCGGATCACCCGAGAACTTA
>JBBRKQ010000057.1:0-25920 GCA_038231815.1 Phycisphaerales bacterium | reverse complement strand
GAGCGATGGCCCATCAAACGGCCATCGCAGAACGATGGAAATCCTTCGCCGGAGAGGTGTCCGAGAGGCTGAAGGAACGCGATTGGAAATCGCGTAAACGGGCAACCGTTTCAGGAGTTCGAATCTCCTCCTCTCCGCTTTTGCCGGAGACTCTGCTTCGGCAGGGTCTCCGGTTTTTCTTTGGTCATCCAACGCTGTCTCGATTTGGGCGACTTTGGCTCGTCACGGCACGCCTAGGACGGTCTACCAAAAATCACCCGGCCCAGCCGCCCGCCGCGGGCTAGTTAACATGTTTCTGCTATTACCCGCCCGCTGGCCGCGGCGGCTACTTCACGGGCCTCACCAACCCCGGGCTACTCTGATTTGATGGATCGTGGCTCGCCACCAATCCGCCAAGGAGTGCCGGTCAATGACTGCCTGTTTGTTCTTGTCGCTCGCGATGCTGTTCGCACCCGAACCCGGGCCAGCCGCACCGGCTGAACGCACCGCCGCAGCTGAGCCAGCAGCGGCCAGCGAACCAGCAGCGGCCAGCGAACCAGCGGCAACCCCAATCCCTCCGCCGCAGGGGCTGCCCAGCGACTTAACAATATGGCCGAACCTGCAGAGTTACCGCAATTCTGATCCGTGGCTCGCGCAGAACCACGATCAGCTCCGCAAAATGCGCCCGCGGGTGCTGGTACTTAACTTTGCCAACGATGTCGGTGAGAGTGCGGTTCGGATCCACTCCGATTCGCTGGTCAAGGCCTTGGCCGAGGCAACCCGTTACCACGGTTACAGCGATATCTCGGCCCGACCGTTTGTCGAATATCAGATCATCAATGTTCTGGATCTGCGCGACCCATCGGCCCGGGCCGCTCCGGCCGCTCAGTGCAGTTCACTGATGCCAGTCAAGAAGCCCCGCATTGCCGGTGAGCCACTCATTGACTACGGCGCGTTGTTTTCCGACAACTTCGCACCCAAGCTCGGATTTAAAGACCCCCGCACCAAGGGTCGGTTCTTAAATCTCAGCGAGTTGGTCAACGCCGGGTGGGTGCACGAGCTTTGGTTTTACGCGATCCACGAGAACGATGAAAGATGGCCCGGCCGAGAGACGTGCGAGTCCAAGCAGTTTTACGATGCGGAGTTTCGGGCGATCCCCGATCAGCACGGCGCTGCCGGCAACGGTCATGATCGCACCATGCCGTGGGTCGGTCGCAGCTTTCGGATTGCGTTTCTAAATCCGCACCGTGGCGCAGGCTGCGCAATGGAGAACTTCGGTCACACGATGGAGTCCATCGCCCGCTCCGGTTCCATCCCGTACTTCAAAAAGTACTTCTTTGAGTTTGCCGACTTCCAGCTTGACACGCTCTGGGGACTTCCCTTCTCCAGCTTCTACAGCACTTCATACGACCGCAAGTCGGGAGATGAGATCACCTATCCAAAGCCTGATCGGCTTGAGGTTCGACGAAACGGCCGAACAATCGCCGTTGACCCATTTGTGCTTGCCGGCGGCAGCGCCCATTTCCCGCCAGGGGCCCGCTGGCACTATGACCTTGAAAGTCCATTTCGCGTCATCACCACACTGGAAACCTTCCGCACACGCAAGGTGCCGACAGACAAAGACGTCGCCCTTCCCTTCACCCGCGACAAGTTCCTCCGCTACGCGTCCGTGGCTCCGGACTGCATGGGGCAATGGGTGATATTCTGGTTTCAAAGCATTCCCGGAGTACAAAACAAGTGCATTGATGATGATGGCAGGCCCATGAAAAACTGGTGGCCCTTTCTCTTCTATTAACGCAGCCGTCGCGGTTGGCCGATCGCCTCATTGCCCACAATCTGAAAATCCAACACGCAAGCCCCTTGTCCCACACTACCGGGCCTCGTCCACTACAATCGCCAGCGTTGCGCCCGTCGCCACAGCAGATCAAGCCCTTCCATCACCACCCATGCAAAAACTCCCCAGTTGGGGAGTCGTTGTGCCCGCCCGCCATGTGCTCTCACCGCTCCAACCCTGGCGTCTCCCCACTCACGGATTCGTCCCGATGATCACCGGTCCACCCAAAGCGCGGATCTGACCCGCGGCATTGAACCGAACGTTTTCCGGGTAGTATCCAGTACCAATCAGCAGCCGCGAGCACGGGCCGCCTGTGAGTTGGGCTTCACCCAAAGTCACCGTCAGTTGGCTGCCGGGCACGCGAACGGCCGCCCCCGGAACATTGCTGCCCATGAATTGAATAGATGAGATTTGGTCACCCGGGTTGCCGCTGCCCGACGTCCACGCAATGGCTGAAAAATCCGTGATGAACTGCACCGTGCCAGTGCCCACCAAGTCCAAGTACTTGCCTGCGAATGTGTCGTTCTGGTACAGCCGGGCTGTTACGCCCACCGGCAGCAGCCAACTCGCCGAGCTTGCCTGATTGGTAAAACCAACCGGAATGGGCCCGCCATCAAGGTTGTTAAAGTCATCCCAGTTTTCATCCAAGCGGTCAACCGCATCAAACATGATGCCCCGGTCATTGCTCTCCCAGCCCGTCGAGTCAGCATACAGCCGCACCCACGCATCGCACGAACTTGCCGCCGTGCCCGTGCGCGTGCCGCGATAGTTGCGAAACTCCGTCATACCGGTGCAGCCGCTCGGGCCATCATTATCGTGCGTTGTGCTGTACAGCAGCAGCTCCCCACTCGGGCTGACATAAAACCCCGCCGCGGCGTTAAAGTTCCCGTTGCTACCGGTGCTGTTGGATGAGCAGTAAAACTGCCTCCCGGTCACCCGCGTCAGGGTTACCGTGCTGGCGCCCGCAGTCACACGAAACAGCACTCCAATGTCGTTGCCATTGACCACCGGCGCAAGCGGCGATGAGTTCATCGTACACGCCAGGAAAACCTGCCCATCACTTTGCGTAATGAAGTTACAATTCTGAAAACAGTACACGCCACCCGCGTTGTTGCCGACGAACCAGCCACTGATTGTCGATCCTTGAACCGTACTCGTCGGAGTGCTGCTGATGCTGGCAAGGTCGTTCGGCGCCGAGATAAAATACTCAATCTCCGCGTTGTTGCCGTACGTGGCCATTACCAAATAGCGCCCATCAGGAAGCTGTGTAAAGGCAACCACCCCGGTGTTGTGTGGTCTTGAAATACTCACCGGCATCAGCACCGGGTTCAGCGGCTCACGAATGTCGTAAAACAAAATCACGCCCGTCGGGTTGCTGCCATTGGGGTCCTCCAGCGGCACCGCCATGATGTCACCGCTAATCTGGATCCCGCCAGCGTGGTTGTGGCTGGTGTATTCAATCGAGCTTACCACCGCATCGTTCGTTGGCGGGGCGGTGTCCTGCGTCTCGGTTCCCCGCGCCAGCCGGTTACTCCGCAGCCGGTCGCCCGTAAGTCCGTCGCGGCTTTTCATCTGCACAATCGCCAGGTTCGTCCGCGCCCCGGCCGTGTTGTCACCGTTGCGACTCACATAAAAAACATTGCTCGCCGGGTTTGGGTGCCTGGCAATCCCCTGCCAGTGCTTGCTCTGGGAGGGGTCTGGCGCGGACCCGCGATAAAAACCCATCGCATCACCAAACTTCTCCAGCGTTCCAAACTGCGTGACAACATTTGGCACCCGTGCGTGCGTGCCCGTTTGCCCCAGCACTGCACCACCGCCCGACAGCACCACCACCGCACCCGCCGCACCCGCCACCAATCGCTTCATCATCTGTGTCATATTCATGGTTTTTCTCCGTTTCTGCCGCAAACCGCGGCAAGCACAATCACTGCAACCCAACCAGCACCAGCACCATTCCCTTGCCCTCTTTCAGAGGTGACATCGCCTTGCCCAGCCCGCTACCCGCGGCCCTGTTCGCATCCGCTCGCATCGCGTGACCGGCAGTGTTCGATGTCGTCAGCATGTCACCGGCAACAATCGGCCCGTTGGCATCCGCATCGGCAAACACCCACACGCGCCCAACCTTGGCAATTGGCATCTCTCCATGAGCAGCCGTGCCCGCCTGCGTCAGCGTCATGCCCGTGGCCACACCATTTGCCCCGCTGATGATCCCCGCTACCGCCCGGTCGTACTCCGCATCGGCCACCCGCAGCTTGCCAATCCGTGCTGCATCAATGCTCACCACCATGCCCGGAATCGGCTTCACTTGCCCCTCTCCAGCACCAGCTGGCGCCACGTCGTACGGCTCGGCAATGTCAGAGCCACCGGTAATCTGCAGCACCGGCACGCTCACCACACTTTGCCCACCAACGCCGTTGTGAAAAAACGAGAACGCACCCGCGCCATCCACACCCACAGACCAGATCGACCCCGTCGCCGGGTTTTTCATCACCACACCCGTCGAACCCGCAAACGGCACACCCGTCCGCCCAGTCAGCGACAACACCCGCGAGAAGCTCGACGGATTCACCACAGCACTCTCGCCAATCGCAATGCTGCCCGTGGCAAAGTCAAACGTGTACTGGGAACCACTCGCAGAAACCAATTCCAGGTTCGCCGTCGGAAGCCGCCACGCCCATCGCTCCGTACCAAACTGGTTCTGCAGCGAGATCAACCTGGGGTCGTTGCCGGTCTGTGCGAGGCTCAGTGTGGCAACCTGCGCTGCCGCGCTCACCGCCACATCACCCAACGTCAGCCGGTTAAAACCGTCCACCCGCAGGCCACGCGTGTTCATCGCATACGCCACCGCGCCCAACCGCCGCCGGGGCGTCAGCAGCGTGTACGCCCCAGTACCCGCCGGGCTCTGCACCTCAATCTCAATAAACAGGTTCTGCGCGTTGGCAAACGCCGGCAGGCCAAAGTCAACCTCCGTCGCAAACACGCCGCCGGTCACCGTCACGTTGGCAACCGTCCGCGTCACAATCGCCGTGCCCCCCGTGACCGTACTAAAAAGCCCAAACCGCAGGTTCGCAGTCCCAGTCAGCGGCGTGCCGTTGTCTTCCAGCACGCCCTGATAACTAATCATGCTGGGAATCGGAAACTGCGCATGCGCTGCACCAGCAAACACCGCAGAAAGTAAAACCATCGCCGCAGACATCTTGTTTCGCATCGGAATGCTCCAAAGTAATGAGTTGTGCAGGTCACGTGCTCTGGTAACACCACCAGCAGCTCGGCCCACTGCCCACCATGGCGCACACGCCCCACTGCGAGCGACACGAATTGCAAAATCACCTGAAACACCCCCGTGCTTTCAGTCGCCCGCCCTCCGCCTGTCCGCACCACACCGCCGCAGCATCTCTATCATTTTCGTACGATTCCGCCCCGCACACATCGCTCCTGCCATCCCTAAACCGCCACCCCCACTGCCCGAGCCCACCTGTGAGTGAACCCACGATAACCGCGCTCATGGATGCCGCCCGTCGTGGTGATGTTCACGCCGCACGCTCGCTCTGGGAAACCGTGTATCAGGAACTCCGCCGCCTCGCCCAGTCTCAAATGAACAACGAGCGGCGAGACCACACCCTCCAAGCCACCGCCCTAGTGAACGAAGCCTTCGCCCGCCTAGTCAATGACCCCACCATGCAGTGGGCCACACGGGGCCACTTCTTTGCCGCCGCCGGCGAGGCCATGCGGCGAATACTCATCGAACATGCACGCGCCCGCGCCTCCCTCAAACGCGGCGGTGATTCCACCGGGCGGCCACCCACAAAACTACCGCTTGAAGGCCTCGACCTCTTCGCCGCCGCATCTGATGAACAAATCCTGGCGCTTGATGATGCACTTTCGCGCCTAGAAGCGGAGGAGCCAGACGTCGCCACCGTGGTGCGTCTGCGGTTCTTCGCGGGTCTCACCGGCGATCAGGCCGCTGAGACCCTCGGTCTCTCCTCCCGCCAGGTCGATCGCATCTGGGCCTACGCGCGAGCCCGCCTGTACCGAGAAATGAACGAAACGAAGCAATAGTCCGCGCTCCCTCTTCCGCCCCCTGCACCCTTCGCAGCGACAACGCGTCCGCGACCTGTTCGACCAGGCGATCGAGCTCGCACCGCTCGACCGCGCTGCGCTCGTTGGTGCCGCCAGCGACCCACCAGAGGTAAAGTCTGAAGTCCTCGCCCTGCTCACAGCCCTAACCAACCACGGAGAGTACCAGCACCACTCCGGGGTCTTCCCAGTTGCCCCGACCGTCGCCCCAAAATCAGCCCGCGACACCCTCGCGGGAGCCACCCTCGACCCATCAACCAGCGCAGCGCTCGCCTTTAACTCACTGCGTTCACTCTCGCCCACCGCAATGCTCGGGCAAATCGTCGGCGCGTACCAAATCATCGACCACATCGGTGAGGGTGGCTTCGGACACGTCTTCCGCGCTGAGCAACTGCACCCAATCCGCCGTGAGGTCGCCGTCAAAATACTCAAGCCCGGCATGGATTCCAAAGCGGTGCTCACCCGCTTCGAGCAGGAACGCCACGCCCTGGCCCTGCTTGACCATCCCGCAATCGCACGGATTCTTGATGCCGGCGCAACGCCCGATGGTCGCCCCTTTGTCGCCCTTGAACTGGTCAAAGGCGAGCCCATCGACACCTACTGCGACCGCCACCGCCTTGATCTCCGCCAGCGCATCGCGCTGCTCAAAACAGTCTGCGAAGCAGTCCAGCACGCCCACCAGCGCGGCATCATCCACCGCGACTTAAAGCCCAGTAACATCCTCATCAGCAGCCCGGTTTCGCCGGATGGCCCGCCGGTCGCCAAAATCATCGACTTCGGCATCGCAAAGGCCACCAGCGATGCGCTCAGCCCCACCAGCACCATCACCGGCGCCGGTCAACTTGTCGGTACCCCGCTGTACATGTCACCCGAGCAGGCAGACTCACCCGCCACCGACATCGACACCCGCACTGACATTTATTCCCTGGGCGTCCTGCTCTACCAACTCCTCACCGGCACCACCCCGCTTGATCCGCGCTCGCTGGGCAAAGTGCCCATCGCCACCGTCCAGCAGATGATCCGTCAGCTTGATCCTCCCCGCCCCAGCACACGCATTCGCACCATTTCACGTGCGCACAAAACCAGCGCCACGCCCGATGACAACCCCGCGCCCACCGCAGCCCAAATCGCTGAGGCACGCTCCACCGATGCCCCCCGCCTCACTCGCACTCTCTTTGGTGAGCTTGACTGGATCGTGATGAAGGCCATCGACAAAGACCGCTCACGCCGTTACGAAGCCGCAAGCGCACTGGCGGCTGATCTCGGTCGCTACCTCCGTGGAGATGCCGTCGAAGCCGGACCCCCAAGCCGCCTTTATCTCCTGCGCGTGCTCGTTCGCCGAAATCGCCTGGCCTTTCTCACCGCCGCCGCAATTATCCTCGCCCTGCTCACCGGCCTCACACTCGCGGCCGTGGGCCTTGTCCAGGCCAGTCACGAACGCGACCGCGCCCTGCAAGCAAGCCTTCGCGAAGCCACCGCCCGCACCGAGGCAGAGCGCCTCCTGACCAGCGCCGCCATGGCCGCGGCATTCGCCGGTATCCAAGGCCGCAGCGGCGCCGTCGCTCTCACAAATCTAAGCGCCGTACCAGCAGACCAGCGCTCGTGGGAGTGGCAAGTACTCCACCGACTCGCCGACCCAGCCGGCATCCACATCCGCCTTGATCCGAACGATCGAATCAAAGCCGTCTGGCCAATGTCAAATCCACATCGCGCCATGGCGGTGTCCGTCAATCCCGCCGATGGACTTCTCACCATCAACCTGCTCACCGGCGAAATTGTGCGCCGATTTCCCGGCGGCCATGGCGCGATCAGCCCGAACGACCGCCTCATCGCCCAGGCCATTAATAGATCACCCACCGAAGGTTCACCCACCGAGCCTGCCATCATCGTCCGTGATGCCAACACCGGGTCCGAGCTTTGGCGCACCCCACCAGCTTCAACGCAATGGGACCTCGGCATCGCCTCATTCTCGCTGGACTCCAGCGAACTCGTCGCCACCGATTCCAAAGGCACACTGTTCTTCTTTGAGTCCACAACAGGCCGCCAGCTCCGGTCCGTCCTGCCATCACCGCCGTGTGCGTGGCTCCTTGGTTTCGTGCGGCAAAGCCCGGCCAACGGCCCCGCGGTGCTTTACCACGACACAACCGGTCGCTGGTCCATGCACACCGATGCAACCACAGCCAGCCTGCCAACGCTCATGGGCTTTCGCCTCAGCGCCAGCCGCTCCACCAGCAGCACCGGCGCCAAGTTCCTGCCCCTTGGCACCGGTGTCACCACCGAACTCACCGGCCACACCTTCGCCGGCCAGCTCACCACCGCAGATCTCTCTTCAAGCGGCGCACTGGCAATCTTTGGTGATACCTTCGGCGGCATCACCTTGGCTCGCCCAACCGCCGGACAACCCGATGCCCTAAGCGCGGTCGCCCAATTCCAAGCCGCAGATTCTGGCATCGCCTTCGCCACCCTTTCCAGTGATGACCAGCGCATCATCCTGGGCACCATCAGCGGTCGGTGGTCAGTCGTCCCGGTCAACCGCTCCGCGGCAGACTTCTCCCCCAAATCACCCCGCAGCAACGCCGCGGCGTTCTCTGCGGATCGTCGCTTCATCGTCCGCGCCGGCTGGGGCGAGGCATCGCTCATCGATACCAACCTTGCGCTGCCGCTTTGGTCGCAAAATCTCTCCTCACTCATCTTCCGCCTCGCGGCCTTCAGCCCAGATCAAACCCGCATCGCACTGGCCACCGCACCGCGCACCCCCGGCACACCCAGTGAGCTTTACATTCTTGATGCTGCCACCGGCCACCCCCTGCTCTCCTTGGGCAAAAGTGCCGCCACCGCCGACTCGCGCTGGGGCCGCTCCCCTCCGCCAACCTTGGGCGAGATCAAAGCCCTGACCTTCAGCCCCGATGGCGACCACGTCCTGCTCACCCTCGCCGATGGCTCCATCCAAGCAGTAAACGCAACCACGGGCGACACCGCCCTGATGCAGCCCCCACCAGGCGATCCGCCACAGTCAGGCCCCATGTTCATGGTGCCCAACCTCATTGGTGGCTGCATCGCTCAGATCATTCCAGAACCCGCAGCCTCATCGGCCAACCCAACCGCTCCTGCAACTGCCTCCAGCCGCATCGTGCTGCGCAGTGCCCAATCGCTGGTGCTCCAGCGAACCATCAACCTTCAAAGCCAACAGGTCACCGCCGTCGCACCCTCCACCGATGGTGCAAGCCTGTATCTCGGCACCACCAACGGAGCCGTGCTGTGCCTAGACCTAACCACGGCAACGCCGCGCTGGCGTACCGAGCCTTCCGGCGCTTCATGCCTCAGTCTCACTGTCTCGCCCGATGGCGTCCGCCTCATCGCCGCATTTGATGCACCCCAGCTCACCTCCATCAACACCGCAACCGGCCAAACCATCGCCACGCTCCCCGGCTCAGCAAGTGCGGTGCTGGCAATGGCCTTTACCACCAGCACTGATGCACTGCTCATCGCCTCCGGCGATCGCGCACTCGGCCGGCTCGATTCAATACCACTCCCAACTTCACCATCAGCCGCCCCCTTTAACCCAGACCACTGGCCCACCTCACTGCCCCGCCCCGCATCACTCTTACAGGCAAGAGCCTGGATGCTCGATGCCCACCAGCTCACCACCGAAGCCATCACTGCATCCTGGTCGGTAGCCGCCGCCAAACAAGCATCACTGGCCCGAACCGAGTTCCCCAAAGAGGTCCGGGCCCTCGCCGCTGAACTCATCGATCGTCAAGGCTTTCCACTCCGCGATGCCAACAACCGCGCATTGCTGGTACTAATTGATCCGGCAGTCACCACCACTCAACTGGCCCAAGCGGCCGAACTGCTGGCCGACCTAACCGTCCGCAACCAAAGTGACCCCGCCATCCATCTAAACCTCGGTGAAGCACTCTTCCGCCTCGAACGCTTCGCGCAGTGCATCTCCGTGCTCGAGCGTGGCGAGGCCCTGCAAACCGATCGCGGCCTCCCGGCCTCTGCCCGCACCCGCTACACGCTAGCCATCGCCCACATCCGCGCGGGCAACACTGCCGAGGCCGCCGCATGCCTCCGCGCTGCCGACCAGCTCGCACAGACCGATCGCATGGACGATGACCCAGTGGCCACCGACCGCCAGAATCTGGCCCGCCAGCTCATCAGCCCTTCGCAAAAATGATGGCACCGCAGCGCAGCTCGCAGCGCCACAACACAATCGCAAGCACCGCCGCTTCAATTCAATAATTCGGCGTCGGTGCCCGGAACTTATTCATATCAACCGACTTGAAGTACGCGATCGTCCGGCTCAGCCCCTCGCGAAGCTGAATCTGCGGCTCCCAGCCCAGCTTGCCCTTCGCCAGATCAATCACCGGCTTGCGCTGCTTCGGGTCATCCGGCGTCGCCGGGCGGTACACGATCTTTGACTTTGTGCCGGTCAGTTCAATCACAAGCTCTGCAAGCTGCTTGATCGTAAACTCTCCCGGATTACCCAGGTTCACCGGGCCAATAAATTCATCCGGGCCGTTCATCATCGCCATGATGCCGTTGATCAGGTCATCAACATAGCAGAACGACCGCGTCTGCATGCCGTCACCAAACAGCGTGATGTCCTGCCCCAAAATCGCTTGGCGAATAAAATTGCTCACCACCCGACCATCAAACGGGTGCATCCGCGGCCCATACGTGTTGAAGATTCGAATCACCCGAATGTTCACCTTGTTCGACCGGTAGTAGTCAAAGAACAAAGTCTCCGCAGCACGCTTGCCCTCGTCATAACACGCCCGAGGACCGATCGGATTCACGTGCCCGACATAGCTCTCCGGCTGCGGATGCACTTCCGGATCACCATACACCTCGCTGGTCGAAAACTGAAGCACCTTGGCCCGACACCGCTTGGCCATGCCCAGCACGTTAATCGCACCCAGCACAGACGTCTTCATTGTCTTGATCGGGTTGAACTGATAGTGCCCCGGCGCCGCCGGACAAGCCGCGTTGTAAATCTCATCAACTTCCAGCCAGAGCGGGTGCGTCACATCATGCCGCACAAGCTCAAAGTTCGGCTTCTCCAGCAGGTGCGACACGTTTGACTTTTGGCTGGTGAAAAAGTTATCCAGGCAAATCACATCGTGACCTTGGCCAACCAGTTTCTCGCACAAGTGCGAACCCAAAAATCCAGCACCACCGGTCACAAGAATTCGTTTCAAAGGAGTCGCCATGTCTTCCATTTCCAGCATCAAGGCAGAAAAATACCGATCCAAAGTGGGCCGGTTGGAGCGATCATTCATCGGCTCAGCCCGCAAGGCTCGTGAGAACTAAAGAATTCACGATTTTTTTGACGTTCACGGGGCTTTCCTTGCCCCAGAACAAGCCGCCCTTGCCCCCCTGCCCGCCCTGCCCCCCCTGCCCGCCCTGCCCCCCCTGCCCGCCCTTGACCGCCTGACCCAACCACCACCACACCAAACCCGCTCACGGCCCCGGCGGAATCCGCAGGGTCGTGCCCACCTTCAGCTTCTCCGGTGCCGCCATCACATCCCGGTTGGCCTCAAAAACCTTTTTCCACGCCATCGGTCCACTGTAATACTTCGCCGCAATCCCACTGAGCGTCTCCCCCGCCGCCACCGTGTGCGACTGCTCGCTCAGCGGCCATTTGCTCCCCGGCGGCGGGGCTTGCACCGCTGCCGTCCCAGCAACACCCCCAGCTCCAGTACCAGCTCCCGTTCCAGCTCCCGTTCCAGCCGCCTGCGCCGAATCCACTACCACCTTGCCGTCAATATTCTCCAAGTCCCGCGGCACCCGAAGCTGCGTTTTCCCGGCCAAAAGCTTCGTCGGAGGAACAAACGGGTTCGCCCGCTTAATCGCCTCGGCCAGCTTGACCCCACCACCTAAGCGGCGGGCTATAGCCTCAAATGACACATCACCCCGCTGCACCGTGTACATCGTAAACTCTGGTGGCACCACCCGAGGCCCCACCCGCGCCGATACAGGTACGGCTTCATCAACGCCAATCTTCTGCCCAGAATCCGCACCCGCTGCCCCGCGACCGCCAACACCCTGAACTTCCACAGCCGCCGCGGCGAGCGGACTCCCCAATATCCCCCCACCATCCTGCCCTGAGTCCGCTGATTGTCCTGAAATTGCCCCAACCGGCACCGGGGGCAGACCATACGTAATCCGCGTGGCCTTGTTACTCGGCTCCCAATACCAATACGCACCAAACCACAGCACCAGCGCAACAGCAGCAAGGGCAACAGGTTTGGCAGTGTTTGAAGCCATAGCGGTCACAGACATCGTCGAGTCCATCGAGCTCACACCAGACATGTTTATGATATCGGCCGTTGCGGCCCCGCGCATAGAACCAACCGCAACAGACCGGCACCCAACCACCCGCACACAGGTGATCCACACCAGCAAGAACTGCGCAGTTGCCCAAACCAACCGCCGCAGCAGCCAGTCGTTCAGCTTCAATCAACCGTTTCAACAAGCCCGCGAAAGCACCCATCACGCCGCCCACCCTTCTTCTCCGCATGACCCTTGTTGCTCCGCGATCTCCTCTCTCCACCTTCCACGCGTAACTCCCGGCTCAAAACTCGCGACTTCCTCCCCCACTCACCTTCGCGTCAGATCAAAGTTGGCGTGGTCGGTGTCCTTGCCGTTCTCCCGTGAAACCCACTCCTGCCGCAGATGATTCGCATCAACCATCACCAGCGAAAGCTGAGCCATGTGAGACTGCCCCGGCGTCTGCAAGTTCGTGCAGTCCAGCGGCGCGAACGCAAGCGTGTTGCCGGTCACACCGGTACACCGCATCCGCGGCTGATTCCCCATCGCACAGTAATGCGTAGCGATCACACCATCACCATCAAGATGGTACATATTCGTCATCTCGTGCGGCATGCCCGGAAACATCGTCTCACACACGACCGACCCCGCAGAACTCACCCGAATAACCGAGGCAACCTGCATCTTGCCGGTCTCATCCTTCATCTCCCAAGTGCCCTCAAGCGCCTTGAGTTTAGCCATCACCTCATTACTTGCCGCCGTCGGCTCGCCAGCAACCCGCTCCGTCTGCGTGGTCGTTGTCGTCGTGGTCGTCCGACAGCCACCAGCAAAAGCTACCAGCGAAGCGGCGAGGCAGGCCAAACCGATATTGGAAATCGTGCGTTTCATGTGCAACTCCAGATCAAAGATGATGACAAGATGCAAGGCACATCGGCAGACTCACGATGCAGACGAGCAAAATAGTAGCTACCCCGCGGCAAGTAAAGCTAAACGTTGCACCCACGTTCCAGGCAAGTACAAACCCAAACCACGACCGCCAGCGAGCCGTCCCGGAGCAATGAAAACGGCGAAGCAAGAATACACTACTACTTCAAAACCTATCCAGTAAACCAACACAATCTAACCCCGCCTCCCGCCTTCCTCCGCGTTCCTTTCCACGCCTTTTCTCTGCGAACTCTGCGTTCATTTCGACATGCAGCCGTAGTGCAACGTTCCGCGCTTCTCAGCAAGCACGCACACCAACCCGCCACACCGCCGCGCTGTGCTTGTCCATCGCAAAATGCACCGGTAAAAACGCCTGAATCGTGCTCATGTTCGTCATCGTGTGGGAGGTTGGCTCCGTGGTGTAAAAAACCGACTCACCACCACCCCGCCACGCGGCCAGCGCCATTGGCAGCAGCAACTGATCCGCCAAGTGCGGCCCCACGGGCACCGCCGCCGCGATCACTTCACGGGCCTCATCGCACGCGCTGCGGGCGAGCTGTTCTGATGAAACACCCCGCTCGCCGATCACCGATACAACCTCAACACCATGCTGGTGTCGCAGCAACAGCATCAGCGCGTTGCCCGTGCCCGCGGCATTCACGTTGGGCCTCGTCATAGTGGCAAGCTGCACCTCACCAAACTTGCCCGAACCGCCAAAGGCGTGGGAAACGGTGGCAAGCTCGCGCTCGGCAATGTCCGGATCAAGCCTGCAAAGCAGGCAAACTGCATCAACAGTGGTGTACCGTGTCACCGGGGCCAGCGCAATACCCACCACAGTCGGCACTGGCGAAATAGTCGCACAAATCAGTCCGCCACCCGCTGGGTAAAAGCCGTGGCGGGCAACCTCCACCGTCAAAGTTGGCCCCATCCGCTCCAGCACCGGGGCAAACGCATGAATGAGAAAATCCGGCGTGGGCGCCTTGGGGTTGTGTGTGCCACCAGAAATTTCAACCGTTGAGACATCACCCGCCAGCATCAGCATCGGCAGCACCGTTTGCAGCACCAGCACGGTGCTGCCGGCAGTTGCAATGTTAAACCGATACACCCCCGCCGCCGCAGGCGCACCTGGCGTGAACGTGATGTCCTGCGAACCAAGCGAAGCGCCATCAACCACCGCCGCACCAATGCGCGCCGCGGCAGTAACACAAGCAAGGTGCTGCGCCGCAAGCCCCGGCTTAGAGCGGCCGGCCCGGAGGTTGAACAAGCGAAACGGCTTCCGGGTGATCACCGAAAGCGCAAGCGCCGTGCGCAGAATCTGGCCACCGCCTTCGCCAAGAGAGCCGTCGAGTTGGATGGGTGTTGACACGGAAGAGTACTCCAAGGGTTTCGTACAAAGCCCACGTTTCGATTCCTCGAAACGCAGACAACGTGAAAGGGGAATTGAGAATCAGTTGGAAAACAGTCAATCTTCGCGTATAAAACCGGGACATCCGAAAGCGTAACGAGAGCTGAACGCAGATGACGCAGAGTCTTCAAGACAAGCAACGCAGAGAAAAGACAGAAGGGAATGGGGCAATGCAGATTCAGCGGATGCATCAATTTCACAGCTGCGTAGCTGAATTGCCTTACGCAAGCTCTGTTGCACAGCGGCCATCGCGACCTCTCTTCCGCCACCCAATTCTCCTTCTTCTTTCCTTACCTTGTGTCTTCCTCCGCGTTCCTTGTCTTAAAAACTCCGCGCCCTCTGCGTTCATCTCTACGTTCCACTCTCAAAACACCAAAGCAAAGGTCAATCATCAGCCTCCGACCCATCCTTAATCACAAACCGCGCCTTGAGCTTGGCCACTTCCGTCGCCAGGCCCGCCAGCTTGACCGATGAAAGAACTTCTTCAAAGTCCTTGTACGCCGCCGGCGCCTCATCAATCGGATATTGCCGACAATTCGTGAGAATATCCAGATCCGCAAATTGCTTGTCGATGCGGGCCTGATCCAGCGTCCGCGCCGCGTTCTTGCGACCCATCCGCCGGCCCGCGCCGTGATTAACCGAGTAGCACGAGAGCTTCGCGCCAGCATCGGCAACCATCACACTCGAACCATCCGCCGGGTTGCCCGGTAGCAGAATTGGGTGCCCAATATCCGCAAACGGTGAACCCTGCAGACCCGGGTGCCCAGCAGGGAACGCACGCGTCGCACCCTTGCGGTGCACCCAAGCCATCTTGCCATCAATCAATTCCTGCCGCGCGATGTTGTGGCTAATAAAGTACACCAGCTCACCCGTACACCCCGGGATCACCTCCCTAAACGCATCGAGCACGAGCTTGTTGATGAGCATGTGGTTCACCGTTGCGAAGTTCGCACCCAGGTGCATGTCATCGATGTAGTCATTGGCCTCGGGCGTACCCAGCGGCGCATACACCATGTGCCCATCGTTGCCCGGCAGCGGAATGTCCCACTCGGCAAACTTCTGCTTCAGCGTGCGAAACTGCAATTCCGCCAACTTCGCACCAAACCCGCGGCTGCCGCAGTGGCTCAGGAACGCAACGTGCCCATCACGCAGGCCAAAGGCCTTCGCGACCGACCGCGCCCGATCAGAATCCTGAACCTGCACAATCTCAGCCTCACCAAAGTGGTTGCCACCACCGTAGCTGCCCAGTTGGTTCACCTTCTCACCAAAAGTGTTCGCCCAGCCGTGCTGGGTGAGGTGAATGTCCAGCCGCTTCTGCAGCGCCGCCGTCTGGCCGTTGTGGCCCGTGTGCGTTGCATCTTCACAGCGGGTCGCCCAATGTTCCGGGATTCCCAGTTCAGCCAGAATATCCGGCGCAGCGCCCCGCGTGAGAATTTCCTGCCCCAAAGCCGCGGCAACACGCTGGCCCTTCTTGACCGATCTGCTACCCCGACCAGGCCCCGTTGGCGTGCGCTCTGTAATCGCCTCAATCAGCGCCCGGCGAACACGCTTGTCGCGCAGCTCCACCTCGGGAATATCAAGCTGCAGCAGCGACATCGAGCACTTGATATCAACACCCACCGGGCCAGGATAAATATGGCTGGGCGAAACCATCACGCAGCCAATCGGTGCTCCATAGCCAACGTGGGCATCAGGGTTTAGAACCACCTCCGTCACCCCCGGCGCGGTGCGGCAAGTGGTTGCCTGCCGAATCGTCGCCTCATCAAACGTGCCGCGGATCGGCTCGGTACCGATCACAGTGATCGGCTTCAAATCCCGGTCGTCGCCGGTTGTCACCGGGATGAAGCCAGTAGCCTCACCAGTGGTGTGTATTCGTGAGTTGGAGGGAGATGTTGCCATGAGAAACCTAAGTAAACGAAATGAATCTGGGAGAGCAATGTATCGCACTGATGAGCGGCGGAGCGAGGAGTCAAAATTGTGCGCTCATTTCGCACCGCATCATGTTCCCTGCCCATCGAGGTGAGGAGGAGGCAGAAGCGACAGTCCGCTTTCGCGGATTCTCAAGCCCCGTCTCGCACACCGCAGCCCCCATCGGGCCTGCCGCGGCGTGCGCCACGTCTCTGTCGTTTCTGCCATCCTCCTCACCCCGGCCGCCCGCACCCCTCCCCCCTCCCTCCCCCCTCCCTCCCCTCTCCCTCTCTGTTCTTTCTGGCCCTCATCACTGCTGGCCGCGCCACCGCTGTCCCCGTTTGGGGCCACAGCGGCCGACTCGCGCCGTCCGCCGCGGTCTGCAACCGCAAAACCCACAGCCAACCCCCAGTCCCACCCGTTCCTAGAAGGACCCCGGATGAGGCTGGCTCGATCGCTGCAAAGCTGGCTGGAAAACGCCCGAGCCGGTAACACACCGACCACGGACGCGTGTTGGGACGCGTGAAGTTTCTCAAATCCACCGGCAAAACCAGCTCCAACCGCCCAAAGGCCCTGCTGGAGCGAAAGCTCATGTTCTGCCACCACCTGATCAACCCCCTCCGCCACGGGCGCGGCCCGGCAAAGCCGATCAAGCAACACAACCAACTCCCACCGGACCAAAGAGCACAAGTCCGACTGCTAAATGAATCTCGCTATATTGATATCCATCCATCACAGTTGATAAATGATTCATATTTATTGAGTTCACCGATTACAATCAATGTGTATTTGAATATCTGACAATCATACTTACACCAATGATCGAAAAACTACGCAGTTCTCGAGCTTTGCAATCGCCTCACGTGACGATCGCAACCAGTCAGCAAACGCTTTTTTATCGGCCTTCACGACAGCTCAAGACCGAGCCGTGAAGCCGAAACAAGCCGTGAAGCCGGATTTAGCACGCTTGGCAACAGATACACGACAGATCGTGACACTGAGCAGAAGCAAGTGAAATTCGCAGAGGAGGAAGGAAAGGGATTCCGGAGGCCGTAGCAGTCCGGGTGGTTGTTCCTGCGAGATCGAACATGTCCTGCCTTTGCGTCACCCGGCTTCTCGCCGCGGACGCTGGCAGCACACGCTGCATTATCCGCGGAAAACCGGTTCGAATCGAGTTTTTTCAGATCCTGCTGGGCTGCCCGTTGGCTCACTCTGGGTAATACCCCAGATCTTGACACAACCAGCTGCGTTTGGTAAACGCATCCCCAGCACCATCTCTTGCGTCGGGCCAAAGCCCCCACCTGTGTTCCCGCCTGAGCCCAAGCCTAAGCCCAAGCCCAAGCCTAAGCCTAGGCCTTGGTTGGCAACATCTATCGCAAGGTCATAGCCCGCGATGGAGTCGTTCAGGATGTGGGTGGTGGTGTGCAGAGACATAGATCAAACCTTCTTCGAGCAAATAGTATTGCGCAGACAGTTCGCCTTGTCAAGGCAACAGATTCAAATTGACCAAAAATAATTCAATCACCGCCAAATCGCTGAATCCTTGATGTGTATTCACTGTAGAACGACAGATTCAACACCGAAAATCCGCTTTCAGTAGCAATGGTGGCAATCGCTTTTCTGTCAAGTACTCCAATCGATACGTGCAGCCTCTCCTCCACCACATCGCCACCTTACCCCAGCTCGCCCCCGCGTGCTTCACTCACTGGCCCAAAGCCCGCAGCAAAATTGTCGCGTAGCTGCCCCGGGGCAGCAAAAAGCTCAGCTCAACCTTGCCCCAGTTCCCATCCGTCAGGTCATCACGCTGCGCCCCGCCAGCGGTAAACTGCTCAGCCTTCAGCATCAGCGGCCTCGTAAACGCATCAAAGTTCGGCTGCCGGGCCGGTCCATCTTCCGCCTGCTCCTCCCCAGCGCCAACATCCGCCGCCGCCCCGTTCGCCCCCGCCCCGCTCACGCCCAGCACCTCGCCCGATGGCAGGCTTGTCCCCGCCGCCACCGCAACCGACGCAATCGCAGCCATCGCCGCCTGCCCTGCTGGCACCGCTGGCACGCCAACCACCCCCGGCGCCGCCCCGCCACCCTTCCCAGCCTTCACAACTGGCGCAATCTTCAGCTTCGCCAAATCCACTTCATGCTCCACCAACGTTTCTCGGGCCGCCGCTGCCCATGGTTCTGCCAACTCCAACCCCGCCGCCAGGTGCGGCAGCTGCAAACTCCGGTACGGCTCAACCACCTTCGCCTCGGCGGCAAAGGCAATCTGGCCAAAGTCATCCTCAACCATCGTTGCCTGGTCATCCATCGCCAGCGTCAGCCGCCGCGCCATGCCGTTCCACAGCAGCGAGGCAAACGCATCAACATGCAACTCGCGCACAAATCCGGGCAGCCTGCCGTACGCCTCAGCAAATGATTTTCCCGCCGCCAGGGCCAGCAGTGAAAGCCGCTCCGGCACCGTCGGGTTAATGGCATCAACAAGCTCCTGCCAGTTGCCCCATTTTTCGGCGCACATTCTGGTCATGCTCCGCGTGTCGCCACTGTCCTTGCGGGCCGGGCTTGCAATTGTCAGCTTCAGGGCCTGCTCATAGTCGCCCTCCAGCAATGCGCGGGCCACCCACCCTTGCCCGTGCCGTGCCGAGCCAAATCGCTGGCTCCCATAGTAATTCGTCAGCAGCAAATCACGCCCGCTGCGAATCCGGTCGCAGCGCTCGGCCATCATGCCAAAGTCCGCATCCAAGCACCGACGAATAACAATACGAAACACGTTCGCCGCGATCGCATCAGCCGTCATCGGCCGATCAGTCGTGCCCAGAAACTTCATCTCCGCCCAGGCCAGGTCCCCGTACGCCGCGTGTACATACGCCGGCAGACTCCGCCGCTTGCTCGGGTCAATCTCAATGGTAATGTGCTGCACCGTCATGGCGTGACGGTCCTTCAGCCCGCCGTAGCCAAACCGCCCCGGCGTGGTGCGCAGCTCACGGGCAATCGCCCGGATGGCATCCGGCGTGGTCATCGCGCGCTTGCGCATCTTGTACAGCGCATACTTGCCCGCACCTTGCCCCGGCTCAACAGCCAGCTCGTAATTGAACGCAAGACGCTCGATGACCAAAAAATCTTCAGGAACGCGGCGGATAACCATGGGGAATTGATCTGTGGATATTGAGACTGCCTTTGCACCTCGCGCAGTCAAGTGTCGCAAAATGCAGAGAACGCAAAGGAAACGGAAGGACGCATATCAAGGCAGGAAACAGGCAACGCAATCGTTGGAGACCAATCGCAAGCCACAAGCAAAGGTTTCAGCGAATACGAGAACAAAAAAAACAAACAACAGAGGCCAAAGTCACCACCCCCAGTAACTCCACCCCAATACCCCTTCCCCCCTTTCCCCCGCGCCTTCATTTGGCCATTTGACCATTTGACCATTTTGCAATTTGACCATTTGACCATTTTGAAATTTGACCATTTGGCCTTTGCCCTTCCCCCTACTTATCCCGCCGATGGTTCGTCTTACCCTGATCGCGAGACTTGCTCCGCTGACTGCGGTTCTGAGCGCCCGTCTTGCCGCCGCCAAACTTGATGGCGTCCCAGTCCAGGCCCAGGCCGCCCTTGGCCGTTGCCGCCAGTGAGTTTGGGTCAACATCTTTCGGCTTCTTACTCTTGCCCTTGTCACGGCTGGCCGCATCGGTAATCGCCAGATCCAGCTTGCGCAAGGCCAAATCAACCTTGGCAATCGTGCACTCTACCGAGTCGCCCACCGAGAACGACCGCCCCGATGCCTGATTCACCAGCGCCCCAGATCGCTGATCGATCCGCCACGCACCAACCCGTCCATCCTTGCCCGCTGGCAGGCTCTCAGTAGCAATAAACCCGTCGGCCAGGTACTTTTCAAGCCGCACAAAGATGCCCTTTTGGTTGCACCCTGTGACCATGCCCTTGAACGTTTCTCCAACCTTTCCAGCCAAAAGCTGCAGCACCAAAAAGCTCCGCAGTGAGTCCTCAGCCGAGCTCGCATTCACTTCCGTCTGCGTCGCTCGCCCACCGATTTTCACCAGCGTCTCATACTCCGGGCACAGCGGGTGCTCACGCAGTTTCTTACCCAGCTCCTCACGCTGCTCATCATCACGCGGCGGGTTGCGGCCGTTGTTGGTCAATGACAAATACGCAGCCAGCGCCCGGTGCACCGTCAAATCTGCATACCGCCGAATCGGGCTGGTAAAGTGCGCATACGCCTCGCTGGCCAGGGCATAGTGCCCCACCCGCGCCGGTGAATACTCCGCCTTTGTCAGCGTGCGCAGCACCGCAAAGTGAACGGCCGGCGCTGCGGATGTTCCCTTGGTCGCATCCAGCAGCGTCTGCAGCTCCTTGCGGGTTGGCCGCTTCGGAATCGCATACCCCGCCACCTTCGCCGTCACACGCAAATCATCAACATCGCCCGGGGTGGGCTCCGGGTGAATCCGCCGAATCAGCGGCACCTTGATCCGGTCAAACAACCGCGCCAGCACCTCGTTGGCCTCCACCATGAACATCTCAATCAGCGTGTGCGTGAAGGCATCATCTTCCTTCTGCGCATCAATCACGCGGCCTTCATCATCATAAATCAGGTCGATAGACGGCAGCTCAAGGTGAATCATCCCCGCCTCGCGGCGGCGAATCCGAATTGCCTTGGCGCACGCATCCATTTCCTTCAGCGCCGTAATAAGTTGCGGCGTGTAGTTTGGCTCGGTCTTGGCGTGCTTCTTGGCCTCCTCCACATTGCCATCAATCAGCGCTTGCGCCTCAAGATAGCTCAGCCGCTTTTTACTCTGAATCAGCACCTGGCTCACGCCCGAACGCAGCAGCTTGCCGTACCGGTCGTACACCATAAAGCTGGATTTACAAAACCGCGGCACGCCTTCCTGCAGCGAGCAGATGCCGTTACTCAGGTTCTCAGGCAACATCGGAATCACCAGACGAGGCAGATAGCACGAGTTGCCCCGGCTCTTGGCCTCCTCATCCAGCGGGCTGTTGGGCTCAATAAAGTGCGCAACATCAGCGATGTGAACACCCAGCTCCCAGCCCTCATCGGTCCGGCGAATGCTGATCGCATCGTCATAGTCCTTCGCATCCGGCGGGTCGATGGTGAGAATGAAATCTTCCCGCAAATCATCGCGATCGGTAAACCCTTCGCGATTCAGCCTGGCAATATCAATCTCGTACCGGTCCGCCGCCTGGCGGGCCTGCTCGTAGCAGGATTCCGGGAAATCACCCGGCAGGTTGTACGCCGCAATCACCGCCTGCGTCTCAACGCTCGGCAGCCCAGCCTCGCCCAGCACACGCGTAATCACGCCCTCCGGCAGCACATCGCCTTCCGGATAGTGCGTGATCTCAACAACCACCTTGTCGCCACTCTTGGCGTTCTTGGCCTCCGCATCACGCACCACAATCGGTCGCGTCAGCTCCTTGCCGTCGGGGTGCACCAGCCACGTCACGCCCTGCTTCAGCAGTTCACCCGTAAAGCTCTTGCGCTTGCGGCCCAGCACTTCAATGACGTCACCAACAATCTCATCCGCGCCGTTGCGCCGCTGGTGCGTCACCCGCACCTTTACCCGGTCGCCCGTCAGCGCGTTCGAGACTCCATCCGGCGGGATGAACACGTCACCCTCGCGAACCTTGTCCTCAAGCACCACAAAGCCAAAGCCCCGCGGGTTCTTGCGGAAGGTGCCGATCACCTCATCCCCAATCGGCGGCAGCGCAATCAGGCCGTCTTCATTGGTCAGCAGCTTGCCCGCTTTGGCCAGGTTGGCCACCGTCATTCCAAACTCGTTGCGTTCCGATGCCTCAATCCCGAGGTCCATCATCAGCGTGGGCACCGTCGCCGGCTTGAAATCCGAGTGCGACAAATGCTCCATCAAACGCCTTGTATATCTATCTGACATAATTCTTCTTCTTCGATCCTTGTTGCCGGCTTCTGTGCCGGCATTTCCTGGCCGTTTTCTTCGGCCATCTTTCGGAGCCGTGCAGCATTGCCCGGCCCCTCACTTTCAAACTCACCGTGGCAGAATCGTTCCGCCACAACCCTCCGAACTCAGCCTTCCAAACTCACCCCTCTAAACACAGCCCCTCCAAACACAACCCCTTCCAACATTCCCCGCCACAGCCCCGAATCCCAATCCAGGCACATTACCGTGGCCGCGACACCAGCCATGCAAGTCACGTCGATATCAATCGACCACGCTTGCCCTAAAGCTTGCCCCAACGCCCGCTTCAGGCCGCTACGCCCGATTTCCGGGTTTCACGCGATCGCTCGGTTTCAATTGGTGCTGCCAGGACTTCGCCGCGGCTATTAGCCGCTGCTCTTGCCCGTCGCCACCCGCCTCTACCCCGTGCCCGGCCAACTCCCCCTTGGCAGTTTGTACGAAACTGAGAGAGGGAATTCGCATGTCTGTACGCCGCACAATCGAAATCGTTCACCACCAAAGCAGTTATCGTAACATTCCAACCAGAACCCTATCACAAAGGATAGGCCAACTTTTCCACATGCATCGAATCGTCTCGCCTTGAATTAGTGCAAATTACATCCAAATTGTTGCGACGTGATAGATTGCAACTCAGTTGCATGTATACTTCCCGCAATGCCCCATCGCACGGCCAGCACCCATCCCTCTCCCGCCTTCACGCTCATCGAGCTGCTTGTCGTCATCGCGATCATTTCGCTACTCGTCGCCATTTTGCTCCCGTCCCTCTCCGGTGCCCGGCGTGCCGCACGCGCCAGCGTGTGCCTTTCCAATATCCGTCAGTTGGAACTGGCACACACCCTCTACGCCCTGGCCAACAAAGAATCTTTCGTTGATGCCGGCCTCGCCCACGGCGGAATCGGTACGCCCGCCACAAGCTGGCCCGTCGCCCTCGCCCGTTACGCAGACGGTCCCCTCATCCTCAAATCTCCCGTTGACACCAGCACTTTCTGGTCCGCCGACGACGGCGGCACCTTTGCCGGCATGTCACTTCGTCGCTACCTCGATCTCGCCGCAGCAAACCCCGCATCCCCCCCACCCTCAGGCCAACTCGCCCGCTGGACCAGCTACGGGCTGAACAACTACGTCACCAGCAGCAAGCAGCCGCCGCGTGAACTCATGGTTCGCCCAAATTACGACAGCTTCCCACGCGTGCCCCGCCCAAGCGCCACAGTTCATTTTCTAATGATGACCTTCGGCAAAGATGGCTCCGCCTTCGCCCGTGCTGATCACGTGCACGCCGAAGGCTGGGACAACGGCACCCCAAACGCCCAGCCAGTACTCGCCTCAAGCGAAATGGAAATCGCAGCCCACGGCGGCAAGCTCGGCTGGAACGCGACCGCGAACTACGGCTTCTTGGACGGTCACGCCGCGACGCTGCAATTCAAAGATGTATACACCGACTACGACAACAACAAGTTTTACCCGGAAGTTGCCAGATAACCCGCCGCTCAGCCCAGTGTCCATTCCCACCCCGGTAAATCCAGCATCAACCCCCTCCCGCACGCCCTCGTGACTCCGTTCAAAAACTTGATCCACACCTGATTGCTCAATTGCTCCCACCATGCGCCCCACACTACCACTCAAACCTTTGCTCCTTGTTTTTTCGGGCATCATCGCTTCACCCTCGCTCGCGCAGCTTCATCAATCAGATATCATCCTCCGCGTAACTGACAACAAGCTTGAGACCGGCTGGTACTCGCCCTGCCTCCTCGCGCCAGCATTTCCCCACCGGGTCTTCATCACCCGCTTCGGAAGCTTTGACACCATCAACGATCCCGGCTTCGATGCGCAAGCAGGCTCGCTGCCACCCAACACCCAAATCGGCTTCGACATCGTCTCGGCGCTCCGTGTCTGGAACGGCACAGATTTCTCGCAAATCGCCCAGCCCCGCATCCGGGTCCGCCTCGGCCCGCCCAGCAACAGCCGTCTCACCCCACTTGCCGATACGCTCGTTCCAGGCTTCGGGTTTACCTCATCATCTACCGGGCTCTACCACTTTCACTTCAACTACTCACTCCTCTCCCAAGCCACGCCCCCTGCCGCACCGGCCGAGAGCGGCGTCTATCTCCTGGCCATGCGACTCTGGGCCAACAACCCCGCCATCGCAAACAGCGAACCGTTCTGGATCATCTTCAGCCAGAACGCCAGCGATGCAGACCTCGCCGCGGCAGCCACAGCCTTCGCCGCCGCCACCGGCCTTGAACTCACCTGCAGCAACGCCCCACCGTGCCCGGCAGATGTCAACACCGACAACGTGGTAGACGGCTCGGACTTCACCGCGTTTATCAACTCCTTCTCCACCGGCGATGCCACCCTTGATCCCGCCGCTGACCTCAGTGGCGACGGCATCATCGATGGCACAGACTTCATCGATTTCATCAACGCCTTCGCCGCTGGCTGCTAACGCCGCAGCCCTACCCCAAACCCATCACCTGAGATCATAAGAGAGAATTCATGACCATCCGTTCCACCGCATCCATCGCCCTCATCCTTACCATGGCATCCACCGCCGCCATAGCCCATGATGGAGACATCGGCCTCTCATGGGTCAATGGTCGAGTCATCACCGGCATCGTCAGTGTCCCCGGCCCGGGCCCAACCGAATTTGTCATACCCGGCCAGCGCATCTTCGCTGGCGAATTCACAGACATCGCCGGAACCATCTACTCCCCCGATCCCGGATTTTTCTCCGGTCCGCTTTTGGGCCAGACCGCCTCCGCACTCCCTGCCAACAGCACCCTCCGCTTCAACATCCTGGGCTCATTGCTGCGTTGGGATGCTGCCGCCCAGAACTTCTCATCCACTACCCCCAGCGAGCGCCTCCGCATCGAGTTCGCCGCCGGCGCCCTCACCCGCACCAGCCCGCTCGATGGTTCAACCGTCGCAGGCTTTGGCTTCAACACCGGACCCACCGGCGGGTTCGATGAACACTTTGACTTCTACCTCGACCCCGCCGCCAATCAGCCGGCCCCCGCCGACGGAATCTACGCCATCGCGCTCGACTTGTTCATCGATGGTCAGGCAAACTCCAACAGCCTCCCCTATTACACCGTCTTCAATTTCAACGCCGATGAAGCCCAACATGATGCCGCCATCGACTTCATCGCAAGCAACATCATTCCCGCACCCTCCACCGCCGCGGCACTCCTGATCACCACCGCCCTCATCGCAACTCGCCGGCGCCGTCCATGACCACAACGCACGGGAACAAATCATCAATTTTTTGGTACTTTGCAACCCACATACTCAATAATTTTACTTACATTTTGATTTGTAGTCTCAATAATTATGGGTTTTTATCGCACAAATCAACGTACTGTACATATTCGGAAAAAATTATCCTAACACCTTAACAACATCCAAAACCCGGCGCACACTTCCACCGTACACCAACACAACAGGTTTACCCAAGGAGGTTCCAATGTCCATCTGCGCCCCGCTCCCTTCCACCATCGCTCTGCTCGCTTCACTCCGCGCCAGCTCGTTCGCCCCGGCTGACTTTTCCAGCCCAGCGATCGCGAGTTCAG
>JBBRKQ010000056.1:0-26397 GCA_038231815.1 Phycisphaerales bacterium | reverse complement strand
CAAAGCGGGCGACCAGGATCGAACTGGCGACATTCAGCTTGGGAAGCTGACGTTCTACCGCTGAACTACGCCCGCGGCAGCGTGACTATATCCGGCTTCCGCCACCGGCTCCACAGATTCACACGGGCCGCCGGCGGTTAGCCGAACTGGCGTGGGCTTGGCGTGCGGGGCTTGGTGTGCCAACTATTGCCCCATGCTCGGTCGTCGTTACAGCTCGGTCTCCGTTCCTGCCGGTCCGTTTCGGCTCAACGTTTCGCGGCGGGGCGTGGGCTGGTCGGTTGGGGCCAAGGGGCTGCGCACGGGCACATCGGCCAGTGGCCGGTCGTACACCACGTTTCGCGTGCCGGGCACGGGGCTTTCCATGACCAAGCGTGGCGGGTTTCCGCTGGGGTGCTTGGGGGTGCTGGCGGTAGTGGGGGCCATCGGGGCGGCGGCGGGTGGGCTTGCACTTTCCATCGCTTCACGGGGCACCACATGAGCACGCACGATGCAAACCCTTCGCACTCCGGCGCACGCGGCGGCTGGGTCTGGAAGCGCACGCTGCGCACAGCTTCCAGCGAGCGGTTCCTAGCCGTTGATGGCCCACGCGACTTGGCCTCCTGCGACCTGCACTACTTGCCCGGCGGCACGGTTGCGGGCACGGTCATTGTCTTAACCGACTCCGGCCTAGCCGACAGCGACATTCCCCGGCTGCTGCAATCGCTGGATGATGACATGCTCCCGGGTGCTGAGCTGGCCGATGGCACCGTGCTCTTCACCGTCGTACGCGGCAGCGTGCTGGGCAGCTTTGAAGGCGCTGGCCCCGGGCAGTAAGCGCTTCGGCACCGCTCCATGCTATAAAAAACCCCCGCTCATCGCGGGGGTTGTTTTGGTCACTTGCAAAGGCCAGTATCGCTATGCCGCAATCGTTGCCTGGGCCTGCTCGCTCCACGAGCTGGGTGCACGATGAGTTCCCCGCTTGCCGCGACTTTGCTTGTCAGGAGGGCTTTAGCGTGTTTACGGTCAGCAAATCACAGGAGCCCGCGGTCAAGGCGTACATCGCCAGTCAGCGCGGACACCACAAGCAGGAAGATTTTAAGTCAGAGCTTCTGCGACTGCTTCACGCTCACGGCATCGAGTTCGATGAGCGTTATGTGTTTGATTGAGGTGCCACGATGCGGTAAGCCCCGCGCACGTCTGGCGCATCGGCGGGTTCATTGCATTTCGCCCCAGCGGGGCGCAGGGCTGTAGCCACGGGTAAAGCCCGCGCTTCGCGGGCGGAACCCGTGGAAGAGCGCGGCCCCCATGCGCCCGCCCCGGCGGGGCGGAGGAGTGGAGTCATCGGAGAAACTCGACGGCGTGCGCAGCGCATCTGCTCGCGCTGTTGGAAGGTGGACGCGTTTTTTCCGATTGGTCTCGCGGTCATCTGGGCCTTCAAATCCTCTGCCCCGCCGGGGCAGTTGGGCAACGGGTGCATCGAGTCCACGGGTTGCGCTCCGTCCGCTGCTGATGGGCTGCGCCCATCTGCGCAGCGGACTGCGCTTCACCCGTGGTTACAGCCCTGCGCCCCGCCGGGGCGAAAGGCGGAGTAACGAGTGCGGAAGGCGGAGTGCCCGGACCGCGATGCGGAGTGAGCGGGCTCAGGCAGAGCTTCGCGGAACTCGTGCGCTGCGTCTCGGTCTCCTACTATTACTCTGCTCGGGCGGGGCAGAGGCACCGCCCGCCACACCGAAAGGACCGCCATGCCCGGCACCTATTCCCAGATTCTGCTGCACATTGTCTTCAGCACCAAGCACCGGCAGCCGTGGATCACCGATGAACTTGCGCCCCGGCTGTACGCGTACATGGGCGGCATCATCGGGGCGGAGCGGGGCGTGCTGTACGACATCGGCGGCATCGAGGACCACGTGCACCTGTACCTGCGATGGCGGCCAGACAAGAGCATTTCGGACTTGATGCGCACCGTGAAGCCGCGGGCTACGAGCTGGGTGCACGATGAGTTCCCCGCTTGCGGGGACTTTGCGTGGCAGGAGGGCTTTAGCGTCTTTACGGTCAGTAAATCGCAGGAGCCCGCGGTCAAGGTGTACATCGCCAATCAGCGCGAGCACCACAAACAGGAAGATTTTAAGTCAGAGCTTCTGCGGCTGCTTCGCGCTCACGGCATCGAGTTCGATGAGCGTTATGTGTTTGATTGAGGTGCCACGATTCGGTAAGCCCCGCGCACGCTTGGCGCATCGGCGGGTTCATTGCATTTCGCCCCAGCGGGGCGCAGGGCTGTAGCCACGGGTAAAGCCCGCGCTTCGCGGGCGGAACCCGTGGAAGCGTGCGGGCCCGATCAACCCGCCCCGGCGGGGCGGAGGAGTGGAGTCATCGGAGAAACTCGACGGCGTGCGCAGCGCATCTGCTCGCGCTGTTGGAAGGTGGACGCGTTTTTTCCGATTGGTCTCGCGGTCATCTGGGTCTTCAAATCCTCTGCCCCACCGGGGCAGTTGGGCAACGGGTGCATCGAGTCCACGGGTTGGCTCCGTCCGCTGCGGACGGGCAGCACCGGTACAATCGACTCCACGGAGACCTCAATGGCGATACCCGGATACCAGGATTTCATGCTGCCTCTGCTCGTGCTCGCCTCTGATGGCAAAGAGCATACCACCGCCGACACGCTCGATGCATTGTCCCGCAAGTTTGGTTTGTCCGATGCGGAACAGGACATGCTTTTGCCCAGCGGTACGCAAACAATGCTCTACAACCGGGTGACCTGGGCACTGACATACCTATCTAAGAGTCTGTTGCTTGAGCGATCGGGCCGGGGCAAGTTCAAGATCGCCGCGCGTGGCATCGAGACGTTAAAGAAGAACCCCACCCGAATCGACAATAAATATCTGGAGCAGTTTGCCGAGTATCAGCAGTTCAAGACCAAGAAACTCAAGGACACGGGAACCTCTGGTAAACCCAGCGGCCAACCGCTGGTCGACCCGGATATTGAGTTGACGCCCGAGGAGCAGTTGGAAGAGGCTTATCAGGAGTTGCGGGAAACACTGGCCGACGATCTGCTGCGCAGAGTTCGCGCTGGCTCGCCCAAGTTTTTCGAGCATTTGGTCTTCCGCCTGCTGCTGGCCATCGGTTACGGTAAGGGCCAGATCGAGCGGGCCAAAGTGACCGGCAGGAGCGGTGATGAGGGCATCGACTGCGTGATCCCGCAGGACCGGCTTGAACTTGACATGGTCTCTGTGCAGGCCAAACGGCACGAGAACGCCGTCGGGCCCGGTGACATCGACAAGTTTGTTGGTTCGCTGATGCGCAAGAAGGCCAACAAGGGCGTCTTCATAACCAGCGGCACCTTCACCGATGGGGCAGAGCGGGCCGGCAAGGAGGCTGCGGTGAAGCTACGACTGATCGGCGGGGATGAACTCGCGGAGTTGATGATCGACTACAACGTGGGAGTTTCCGCAGCGGAATTATACGTTGTGAAGAAGGTTGATACGGATTTCTTCGAGGGCTTGCCGCTCTGAGCGGCGTGTGCCGTCGGCTAGTCCTTTCAGGCAGCAAATGGAGCGTGATCTGTGAAATTATTGCCAATCGATCCGAAACACCGTGAAAACCACCGTGATGACGGCGAGTCTGACTTCGCGGCACTGAAAGCCAAGGGACTCGTTCGCACCAAGGCAAACAGCATCGTCCGCATTGATAAGCCAAGGAACAAATGGTCACCGCTCCAGCGGGACGAGTTGTATCAGGCGTTTTGTGAAATGATGAAGACCAATCCCTCGGACCGGTTTGTTGAACAATGGATCGAGGATAAAGCGAATGCTCTCCACATGAGCGCTGCGCGGGCAACGGACATTATTAATGAGGGCAACGGGGAATGGCTTGGACACAACATGCAGTGGTGGCGAGGGCTGTCAGTGCCGTGAGAGAGTGCGGCTATGATCGAAGTGGAGATGCAGGCCGTGCTGTGATGCGAGTGCTCGCGCTGCGGATCCCATCAATAGCGTGCGTGCCGCCATCATCCGCCGGATGGGCACGGCTCCCGGACCGAGTTCGGTCATGCGGCCGCTGCACCGCTGCAAGAGTTGTTCACCCGGCCGCCCTGCGGGCCCCCACCATGCTCAGCGCAGTCCCATCGGCACACCCAGCACTTCATTGGCCACCAGCGCTGCGCGCCATTGGTCCAGCGTCTGCGGCACAATCCGGCCCGAGCGTTCGATCTCGGTGGTCCGGCGAAGTTCAACGGCTTTGCTCTCGGCGGCCTGTTCTACTTCAGCCCGGCGGGTCATGGCCAGGGTGCCGGCCCGGTCGGTCATGGATTCGCGGCCAACCTTGGGTGTGGCATCATCGCGGGAGCGCTGCTGGACTTTCACCTGCGGCCGCTGCCTTTGGTCCTGCTGGCGATTTGGTGTGTTGCTGCCCCGGCCCTGCTGCTGCCGGCCCTGCTGCGGGGCCTGCTGTTTCCGGCCCTGCTGCGGGGCCTGCTGTTGTTGCTGCTGCAAGTTAGGCTTTGGCTTGGGAAACTGCTGCGGGCCACTTTGGCCGCCCTGCATTTGCCGCTGGGGCTGGGCCTGCTGGCGCTGCTGTGGGCTTCGGGCAGAGTCGGCCATTACCGGTCGGGCCGAGGATGACCCCTGCCCGCCCTGCCCGCCCTGACCGCCCTGACCCGCTTGCCGAGTTTGGCCAGTTGGGCCAGTTTGGCCAGTTGGGCCGGGTTGCCCCACCGGGTTAATAACCACGACAGGCCCGCCGGGCCACAGTTCAACACCCTGACCAGACTGGGGCTGCGGCCGGCCAGCGCTTCCGGTGGCTCCGCCCGCCTGCGTGCTTTGGCCAGAGATCTTTTCGCGAAGCTGCCGGAGCCGGTCTTCCTGCTGGGCTCTGGCCTCGGCCAGTTCGCGCTCCCGGCGAACCTTGACTGTTTCATCGTTCAGGTTGCGGGCGGGGTTGCCCTGCAGCGCTGGGTCCCGGCCGGTGCGCAGGGCTTCATCGGCCCGCTGCCGGCGGCTCGCCTCGGCCTCGCTGATGACTCGCTTCTCCTGGATCTTGCGGTACAACGCCGAGAGGCCTGAAAAGGCCAGCAGCGCGAGAAAGACATAGACCTGAATGTTGTTCATGCTTGGGTTCTTTGCAAGGCCATCCGCAGGGGTGCCCCCGGCGGCAAAGCCATCTCACAAGGATACTCGCCCCGGCCCCGGCTCATCGGCCCGCGGCCCGGATGCCATCAGAACTCCGCCACCACAATCGGCCGCTTGCCGGGACGGGCAATGACCTCAAAGCCGATGCCGTAGGTGTGGCTGAGCCGGTCGCCCATCATCACCGCTTCGGTGGGGCCATCGGCAGCAAGCTGGCCATCGCCACTAAGCATGAGCACGGCATCGCCGTGGCAGGCCAGTGAAAGATCGTGCGTGGCCAGCACCACCGCAGCGCCCCGGCCGGCCAGCCCGCGCAGCAGGCCCAGCACCAGCTCAATATGCTTTGGGTCCATGGCGCTGGTGGGCTCATCCAGCAGCAGTACTTTGCCGGTCAGGTCGGGCCCAGCTGCTGCGCTGGTGCCGCCATCAAGCTGCACCAGCACCCGGGCCAGCGTGGCAAGCTGCTGCAAACCGCTGGAGAGCACGCCAAGCGGGTCGGTTGCGCGGTCGGTCAGACCGGTGCGGGAAAGGGCATTGCCCACCGCAGCGCAGGCCGCTTCTGGGCTGAGCGGCGGAACAAGCCCAGCGCTGCCGATGGCGGCAAACTGGCCGATGCTGAGCGCTGCGGCCCCTGCCAAACCGCCCGCGCCGCTGCCGGTGCCGCTGGAGGCAAACGCCATGGCCGCTGACCGCCGCGACGGCGCCATGCTGCCGATCGGCAGCCCGCCCAGCAGCACGCTGCCGCGCTGCGGCTGCAGCACACCGGCCAGCACCCGCAGCAGCGTGCTCTTGCCCGCGCCGTTGGGGCCGATGATGGCCGTGATGGTGCCACAGCCAATTGTGGTGCTGATGCCGGCGAGCACCCGCCGAGTGCCAAAGGACACGGCGATGTCATGGGCCACCAAAGCCGCAGCGGCCCCCGGCTTGGCGTACTCCATCAACTGATTGTGCGCAGCGACTACGCCCACCGCTGCATCCGGAGCGACTGGCACGGGTCACTCCTTCTTGATCGCTTTGGGAACGGGGGTAAATCTCGGCTGCTGCTCGCCACCAGCAGGCAGGGTGGGTGTCGGGCCATCAGGCTGGTTTTGTGCGGCCTGCATCGCCTCACGCTCTTTGTCGATGCGCTCGCGGTCGGTCTCGCTCTCGGGGCGCGGCTCGATGTAGGTTTTGGTGCTGGCCAGCGTGATCCCGGCGGCGAGGCGGTCCTCTTCGGTTGAGAATCCGGCCAGCACGGTTTGCTGCCGCTGCATCTGGTACAACGCTCCGACGATCTCGGAGTACGACAGGCTGAGGCCGGGCTCCGGGTTCTCTGGTGTTGGAGCCTGCGCCATGAAGCGGATCAGCTCGCGGAGGTTGTTCTCGGTGCGGCCCTGCGACTGCTTTTCGGTGCGCCAGTCGCGGTACAACAGCCGAACTACCTTCGTGGCGCTCGAGCTGTCCGGCGTGCTGGAGTCCGCATCGTTAGCGATCAGCAGGCGGCCGCTCCAGATCTCGGCCTGTGTGCGGCTTTGCAGCCGGAGGTCCTCTCCAAACAGCACGATGCGGGGCCTGTCGCTCTGCACGGCATACAGCAGCGGGTCTTCCGCGGGCAGCATGTCAATGGCGAAGCGGTTCTGCCCCACGCCCACGATGATTCGTGTGATCGAGGGATCGCCGCGCTCCAGCATGGCCTCATAGGCCGAGATGCGGATGTCCAGCGGGCCGTGGCTGGCAAGCTCGCGCAGTGCGATGTTGATCTTGGGATCGCTGGGCATGCGGCCCATCATGCGGGCGGCCTCAGCCCGGATGGTAATGGGCTCGCCATCGTTGCCCCTGGCCATAGAGATAAGCTGGGGCGTGACGGCGACATCACCCACCGCAGCGCCCACGCGAACGGCCGCCCAGCGGGGCACAAGCTCGGCCGAGTCATACAGCGGGCGAACAAATGGGGCCGCGGGTTTGCCGATGGCGCGCAGGCACCAGTGCAGCTCTTCGGCCAGCACCGGCTGCTTGACCAGTTCCTCGGCGTATCGCTTGGCGAACTCCTCGGGGAAGGTGGAGTCGATGCGGATGTTTTCCAGCAGCTTTAAGAACTCGTCGGGCTTGGTCACCCAGAAGCGGGGCACCCGCACGCCCACGGCCGCATCGTTCTTGGCCTTGGCTACCGATCCATCATCGCCCGGGCTGATGGGAAAGCGCGAGTTGATCGCGGCCTGAATGGATGCCGCCCGCGGGTGGGAGGGATTATCAAGTGCGATGTCCAGCGAGAGCGGGTCAGTCACCGCGCCGCCGGCAAGCACACGGCCAATGTCTTTGCGGCCGCTGCCCGAGGCGCCGGGGTCAGAGTACGGGTTGATGAACAGCGGGCCGCGAGCTTCGGCGACTTTGCGAGTTCGCATCGAGCCAAACGGTGTGACCGGGCCCAGCCGCAGCTCGGTCGTCCACAGCGAGCCGCCCTCCAAACTGCTGATGGCCGAACCGGGCAGCGGGCGCACGCGAACATCAAACTTCGCTTCTTTGGGTGCCCCGGCCACGATGACGCCCTCAACGATGACCACCGCCACGTTGGTATCAGCCAGCACCTGCCGGGGCGTCTTGCTGGCAAGAGGACCATCACTCAGCGCCCCGCCCTTTCCGATGCCGCCGCGGGACAGCTCACGCTCCATAGTTGCGCTGATGGCCTCCGGGTACGGCCCGCCACCGGTGCCGTTGAGACCCACAACCACGCCATAGCCCGAGACCAGGACCGGCTCGATACCGCGTAAAGAAGTCTCCGAGCCGATGGTGCCGCGCAAGATGCTGGGCACATCGCGCACGACGGCATCAACCGCCCGCGGCTTGCTGGGGGCCGAACCGCACGCCTGCAGCAGGCAGGCGCCGGCCAGCAGCATCAAAGCGCCCGCGGCGGGCAAACGGCAGAATCGGCTGGGGAGCAGGTCAGGCACGCGGGAAACTCCTAGGACACTCTTACAACGCTCTGGGCACACTTCGAAAGCACAAAGCCCTTGTCAACCCGGCTGCCTGAGCACTCAACCGGAAACAAGGATACGAAGGCCGAACCGGCCAGGATGCGGCCGAGTCCCTGAAGCGGCCAATGCCACCGAGTTTTCACGGGTCGTGCCGCCCAAAGTGCGGGAAAGTCGTCAATCGCGGCCTGTTTCAATTGCCTCGCACAGCACCCGGTGCAGGTGCTTGGCCACTGGCCCCGGGGCGGTGGCAATGCCGCGGCCGTCAAGATGGGTAACCGTGGTGACCATGGTGGTCGTACCAACCAGCATGACCTCGCTGGCGGTCAGCACATCGGCCCGGGTGATGTCCGCCCGCTGAAGCCTCGGCTCAATGTCAAGCAGCAGGTCACGGGTGACCCCGGCCAGAATCGAAACGGTCGCATCATCGGGCGTGAGCCAGCGGGCGGCAGGTCCGGTGCCCATCACCACCACGGCGTTGGTGTACGAACCCTCGGTGAGCAGTTGCCGCTCAGCACCGCTGGTATCCCGGATGGTGCGCACAAACAAGGCTTCATCGGCCCCGTGGGCTGTGGCGCCGGCGATGGCTGCCATCACATTTCCCAGCAGCGAGATGCTTTTGATGAACCCCTGATGCCATCGCAAGTCAGGCTCCAGCGAAGCACGTTTGAGCGCCGGGGCACCGCTGGCCAGTTGCAGGGCGGGCATGGGTGAGCAGTAGCCAAACACAGTGGGGGACAGGCACGCATCAACGCTGCCGATGTGCTTGGGCACGCGTGAGCGAACAGGCCCCGCGGAAAGATCCGGCGTGCCACGGGTAACTTGCCAGTACACGAACGCCTCGGCCAGGCCGTTGGCCTCGAGCAATTCGCGTGTGAGGGTGGCCATGCGTGCGGCATCCCAGGCAATGCCGCAGGCGTGCAGACCGCGTGCGAATCGCGCAGCGTGGCGCTGCTGGCCGATGATGCGTGTGGTGCCCTCGTGCGAAAAGGCGCGAAGGCCCTCGTACACCCCGTCCCCAAACAGGAACCCGTGGTCAAAGGGCGAGACCATGGCTTGGTCATGCGGTACGAGTTTTCCGTTTAAGTGAACAAGCACGGTGAGAGGGTACGGGTGAAGGAGTCGCTTGACCATCTGCCGCCGGCCGTGCCTCGGCCGGGTTTACAGCGAGACCTTGCGGTTGTAGATCCACCATTCCAGCAGCAGCACCATGCAGCACAGCACCAGGAGCCACGGCCACAGGTTAAGTGTTCCCGGACCCTCACCGGCCTTGGCCGCAAGCACCACGGTACTGGCCAGTGACAGCGACTGACGGGTGGCCACCTGTGACTCGGACTGATCCAGCAGGTTCGCCGAAAGTGCCCGGCGGGCCTTTCCTCCGACTTCAAGATCTGATGGCCCCAGCGGGCCTGACCACGCCAGCGTGTAGAAACCAGTATTGTGCACCGGCGCGAAGTTCACATCGCCTGAGTTGGTCTGGACCAGCTCAACAACTCGCTTGTCCGGCGTGGTAACGGTTATGGCGTTTGCCCCGCGGGGCAGACGCTCCGACAGGGTCTCACCCGGCTGCAGCGGATTGGCCTTGTCAGCCGTGGCCCCGCGCGCAAAGTAATCAAGCGTGCGGGCAAAGAAGTACGCGAACGAATCGAACACCCAGTCGGACTTCAAAAAGTCAAACGTCACGATGATCGCCTTGCGGTCGATGTCCGTCGCCTCAAGAATCGCAGGCCCAGCAGTTGTCTCTGCCAGCACCACCACCGGCACATCCCGCGGCACGCTGGTCTTCGGAATGCCCACCATCTTAACGTTCTCAAGGTTCACGCCCCGCAGGGTCGGGTGGTCTCGCTTCCAAGTTGTAAAAATGGCCAGGTTCTTCTCTTCGCCCAGTACCTCAACACCCAGCGGCAGCGGGGGGGTAACACCCAGCGCCAGCGTGCGGCCAACGGGCAGCCCCTTGCCCTTCTTGCCGTCAATTTCAACTTCCGGTAGCCAACGATCAAGAATGATCAGGTCGTACTCGGAGGCCTCTTTGCTGTTTAAAAAAGCCTGTGCATCGCTCGTGCGCACAAGTTTGACCGGCTTGGCCAAGTTAAACGCTGCCATCGTTTCCGCGGGCTCATCGGTCAGTGCCTTTTGGAGAATGTAATTGCCATCGCTGACCATCGCCAGTGCCAGCCGCCGGGCCGGGGGCAGCACAAGGTACCCGATGTCATCCATCGCCAGTGCATCACCGGGCTTGCCGACCGCCGGTGCTGGAATGCGAAGGCGAACAGTGGCGACCGCGCCATCCGGCCGCTCAATCGGGAACACCACGCCGCCCATTTGCGGGACAATGTCGGCCTCTGGTGCAGTCCCACTTGTGCGATCAGCGGCGGCGGTTGCCCCGGCTACTTTCGCCTTCGCACTGGCCGGCGAATCGTCCGCAGTAGCCCCTGGGAGTTTGATCGGTTCGATGCGAACGGTCTTGCCGTCAAGCTGCAACTCAACATCAACAGTCTTAGCCTCGGGACAGGTGCTTTGAATGCCTACAAAGATGGAAAGCTTGGTGGGGTCCTCAAACGACCTCTCCGCCCGCAAGGCGGTGATGCCGATGTTCCAAGCGTTCTTTGAGCCCATCGCGTTATAGATCACCCGATCGTCAGGATCAGGCTGGGCCGAGATGGCATCAGGCAGGCGGCCGTCCGAGTAGATGTGAATCACCGCGGGCGGACCGGTCACAATTCCCACGTTCTCAAGCACCGTGGGCTTGGAGTACGCCTTGGCCAGCACAAATGCATCGGCCAGCTTCGAAGGAGTGTCTACCGCGCTGATGGACTTGATTGCGCTGCGAAGCTCCGCCTTGTTGCTGGTAAAGTTCACGAGCCGCTCACCGGCGATGTCAAAGGTGATGACCATGGCCTCATCGGCCTTGCCACCCAGGGGGCCGGGCTCGCGGAGTGAATCAACCAGCTCCAGCGCTGCGGTCTTGGCGGCCTCAACGCGTGTCGTCTTGCCGAACTCCTCGGGGTCACCATCAACGGCCTGCATAGAGGCGGAGCGGTCGATCATGATGATGTGGCGGTTGCCTTTGGCGATGTTCGCTGAAATCTGTGGCTGGGCGACGGCGAACAGAATCGCCAGTAAAGCCAGCATCTGCAAAATGAGCAGAATGTTGTTGCGCAGCCGCTGGAACGGCGCATTGGCCTGCAGGTCTTCAATCGCCTTCTTCCACAGCAGTGTGCTGGAAACTTCAACAGTGCTGCGCCGAAGCCGCAGGAAGTAGAGTATCAGCAGCGAAGGAATGGCCGCCGCCGCGACGATTGCTGCGAGTTGTGGAGTGAGAAAGTTCATGAAGGCGAGGAAAAAGCGGGAGGAGAGAAACAAGGATGAACGAGAAAAGATGAAAGAGAAACGGTGGGTAAGGCGAAACGGTGCAGCTGGCTTACGTGACCAGCCCGCGCCGGCGCAGGTACTCAAGAACGAGGACATCAACCGGTGTGTCCGACGGCACCGTCATTGGAGTGATGCCCCGGCTGTTGCAGAACTCGCGGAAACGGTTGCAGTAAGCCTGCAGGGTGGCCTTATACTTTTTCAGCAGCGGGGCGGTGATGGTCATCTCGGCCAGGTCGCCATCCTCACAGTCTTTCAAACGCAAATCTCCGCCGAGGGTGGGTTCAATCTCCTGTGGCGAGAGCACCTGGATGGCGTACACGTCGTACCCTTGGCCCAGCAGCACCCGCAGGCCGTCCTCATAGCCCTCTTTCAGAAGATAGTCGGAAATAATGATCATGACCCCCTTGCCGCGGCGGGTGACAGCGATTCGTTTGCAAGCCTCGGTAAACGGTGATGGTCCGCCCGGTTCCAGCGTAAGCAGGAAGCGGGAGAGATCCTGCAAGCGGCGGCGGCCGCGCAAGTCACGAAGCGATTGAACAAGCTGCGGTTCCCGCGGCCCGTCTGGGTTGTCAACCGGCGGTGCCCCAAGCCCGCCAATGCACGTGACCGAAAGCCGATGGAGGTTGGCCAGGCCGATATACCCCATCGCCAGCGACAGCTTCTGCATGAGTAAAAATTTGCTGGGCGAGCCGCAGTCCGCCGAGGCCGAGGCATCAAGCACGATGTGCAGCGAGAGATCCTCTTCCTCAAGAAAGAGTTTGATAAACAACCGGTCAAGCCGCCCGAAGATGTTCCAGTCAATGTGGCGAAGATCATCACCGGTGACGTACTGGCGGTGGTCAGCAAACTCAACAGATTGCCCCCGCCGCTTCGACCGCCGCTCGCCCTTGAGCTTCCCAGAAAGCAGCTTGCGGCTAGTAATATCAAGATGCGCCAGCCGCGCAACAAGGCTCGGATCAACAAGATCTTCAAGGCGCGTGGGGCGGGATTGATTCTGGAGTTTTTGCATTCTGCTTTGTTGCGCGAGTCTGGTGGGAACGCGGAGGACGCGGAGGGAACGGAGAAACGCAGAGAAAGGCAGGAAAAATCTGGCGAAACAGGGTGAAGCTGAAATCGGGCGGAGTTAAACGGGTGGACCCACAATATTTGACGGGATTGTGATGTCATGCAGTCTTGGGTGCGAGTTGAGTCGTTCCCGTTCTTGTATTGATTGCATTCTGCCTTCGAGGGCCGGGCGATTGATTCGGCGGTACATCCCATCCTTGAGCACCGGCACATTAAAGTTCACCAGCAAACCAAGCGGAGCATGAAACGCCTTGCAATAGCTCATCACCTGAGCCAGAAAAATCTCGGGCACCGCATCGGTCGCCTTGAGTTCGACGATAATGGTTGAATCGATCACGAGATCAAGTCGCAGTCCCTCAATGAGAATTCCTTTGTAAGGCAGGGTGAGCGGCACCTGCCGTTCGAACGGCAAGCCCGCCAGAGAGAGTTCATGGCAGACGGCCTCTTCATACATTCGTTCCAGCAATCCGGGCCCGAGTGTTCGGTGTACCTCAATACAGGCCCCGAGTACGCGACGACTGAGCGCATTGAGCCAAGCCGGCACTGAAAGTCCGTCCGCATCATCCTGCTTGGGTCCGATTCTCGCCATCGTCTATCTACCGGTCCTGACAACTGATAATCGAAACTTCCTCGGCTGGTACACAAATCCATTGTCTTCCTCTGCGTAACTCCGTTTCCTCTGCGTCCTCTGCGTTCCCACCAGTTCAGCGGAAGAGGCCAGAGCGGAGACAGCCAGAGTTACACAGAAATCGCCTCCGTCGGCGTACTCGCCAAAATCTTCGCCACCAAGCTATCCGTATCCATCCGGTCCGCCTCCGCTTCAAAGTTCAGCAGCAACCTGTGCCGCAAACACGGGGCGGCCATTGCTTTAATATCCGTCGTGCTGGCGTGGAAGCGGCCCTCGCACAGCGCTTTTACCTTGGCCGCCAGCAGCAGGGCCTGCGCCCCGCGCGGTGATGATCCGCAGCGGATGTACTTGTTGGCAATCTCAGGTGCAAAGCGGCCGCCAGGGTGCGTCGCCAGTGCCAAACGTGCCGCAAACTGTTTCACGTGGTCTGCCACTATCACCTTGCGCACCAATGCCTGCATCTCCAAGATCCGCGGTCCATCCAACACCGGTTCGATCTCGGGCGTCTCGGCTCCGGTGGTGCGGTCCAAAATCGTCATCAGCTCATCAAGCTGGCTGTAGCCAACAACAATCTTAAACAGGAACCGGTCAAGCTGGGCTTCGGGCAGCGGATAGGTGCCTTCCTGTTCAATCGGGTTCTGTGTGGCCAGCACCAAAAACGGCTGATTGAGTTTGTACGTCGTGCCGCCGCTGGTGACCGAACGTTCCTGCATGGCCTCCAGCATGGCCGACTGCGTCTTGGGCGTGGCCCGATTAATTTCGTCGGCAAGTACAATCTGGGCGAATATGGGGCCACGCTGGAACACAAATTGCCGCCGCCCGTTCTCGGGGTTTTCGGTGACAATGCTGGTACCAATCACATCCGCCGGCATGAGGTCTGGCGTGAACTGAATGCGCGAGAACGGCAGGGTCAGGGCCTGCGCCAGCGAGCGCACCAGCAGCGTCTTGCCCAGCCCCGGCACGCCCTCGAGCAGCACGTTGCCACCGGCAAACAGACTAATTAGAACCAGTTCCACCGGCTCTTTATGACCCACCACCACCTTGCCGATCTCGGCTCGGAGCTTGTCAAAGGTCATCCGAAAGGCCTCGCACTGGGCTTTGACCTCGGCTGGTGTAACTTGCATGTTGGATTCGGTGGCGGTGGCCATAAGGGGGCTCGCTGGGGGCTGGAGGGGCTGGGAGTTAAATTGCCAAATGGCCAAAGTGCCAAGTGGCCAAGCTAGGAATCTGAATTCTGGTTGTAACCGTTTGCGAATGAAGTGGGCGTGATGCTGCGTGTTTCAGTGATGAACAGTTCGTCGTGACGCTACGAGCATGCACAACTCCAACTCGGTGGCGGCGATGCGGTTTTACGATAATGCCACCAGCGGCCACTCCCCCAAGCCAGTGGCTCGATCGTGCGACCCCTTCATGGCCGGCTACAGAAACACTGTCGCTGCACAGTGCCGTGTCCACAGCCCACCCAGCACCAGCAGCCCACACACCACCAGCACCGCAGCACTTTTCGGCCTTGCCAGTTGCTTCGTTTCTCTTTGCTCTTTGTTTTCGTGATTGCCGGTTCATTCCTGCATGTCCTCCTTCGCCCGCTTCTTGGCCTTCATCAGCCGAGACATCCCTTCCTCCTCCGGCTCATCGGCCTTGCCCTGCGTCCCCGGCTGCGACTTGCGGGTCTTGTCATCAATCCGTGCGGCCGCCTGCTCAGCAAAGTTGCTCGCCTCGCGGGCCGCCTGCGCCAGTTCGTTGTCGCTGGCTTCAAACTTGCGTGTCGCCACAGGGGCCTCGCTCTGGGCCAGCGGCACAGATGTCCCCGCCACTCCACGCCCTCCATCCTTACGCTTGTCGATTGATGCCTGCGCCCGCCCACGCGCTGTTCGCAGCGCATCCAGCCCTCCGCCCGAGGTCGCCGGAGTCTTGCCAAACGCACGCCCCATCGCCGCGGCAATGGCCGCAAAATCAATCCGCACCCGGCGCACGGCCACATCCGTTAAAAACAGCCCAATCGCGATGATCGCAACCGTCAGCCCAATCGCTCGCAGCGCCACCGGCATCACCAGCCCATCACGCAGCCACAGGTTGTCCTTGGCCGAGAAATCCTTCAGCACCCGGCCGCCAGTGAGCTTGGCAATCTGCTCCAGCAGCGGCGCATTGTCAGACAATGCCCGGAACTCATCGGCAAACGGCCTCGTCACCACGGCCTGCACGCTGCCCCGCGTGGTGCGTCCATCCGCCGTCCGTTCGTTGTAACCAAGGTTCACCGTGTACGAGCCCGAACTCGCCGTCGGTATCGTCGCCTCATACCGCCCCGGCCCTACCTGCTGCAGGCTAAACGGCAGAGACTTGTTATCCGGTGTCACCGCCGCGGCTTGCCACGCCAAAAAGTTCTGCCGGTCGCCCTTGTCATCAACCGCTTCCACAATAATCCTGGTTCGGTCACCCTCTTCAGTTGTCACCACACGCAGGTTTGGGTTGCTCGCCGGTCGCATCGCCCAGCGGGTGTGCTGGCTCCAAAACGCCTCAAACTGGCTCCAAGGCAGCCACGCGCTAGACCATCTGCTCGTCGCATCACCCGCATACGTCACCACACGCCCAAGGCCAAACTGCCACTGGGCCAGCACCGGGTCATTCTCCTGGCCACGCAGCACCACCTGTGCCAAACCCTCTTTGTCCGCCGTGACCACATATCCCACAATCTTCGGCAGCGGGCCAATGCCCCGCATGCCTTCGGTTCCGGGCTGCTCAACCTTCGGGCTAAAGCCCTCGCCCTCCCACAGCAACGTCCGCTTTACAACCTGCGCCTCTTTAATAAAAATCTGCGGCAGCGATTCAAGCTGCCCGTTCTTGGTAATCTCGTGATACGTGCCCCCCGTAGCCTTGGCAATGTCCTCCATTTTGCGAAGGTCACCACCCATCGTGGTATGCGGGAACACCGCCACCGTCGAAATAGAGATCCTGTTGGCCACAAAGTCCTGCACCATCGCGTCCGATGGTGGTGCCGGGTCACCATCAGAGATCAAGATCACATGCTTCTGCCCCGCCGCCACACCGCGAAGCTGTGCCAACGCCGCCGTGAGCATGGGCACAAAGCTCGGCGCATCGCCGTAATTCATCGCGTTGGCCGCCCGCAGCGCGGCCCCCTTGTCGCCCACCTCGCTCATCGGGTGCACCACGCCATCGCCGCCAGTGGGTGAGTGTTCATAAATGCCCACCAAATCACGGGCCGAGAGCGCCTCAATCGCAGCTTCTGCCGTGCGCTTGCCCCAGTAGTTTCCCTGCGGTACCTCGCACGAGTGCATCACCAGCGCCAGTGCCCCACGCGGCATCTGCCGTTTCTGCGGTGGGTCCAGCCGTACCGGAAACGCATCGGCCAGTGGAGAGCCAATCCATCCACCAGCGCCAAACGCCTTGTCGCCGCCAATCACCACCAGCCCGCCGCCCAAATCCCGCACATAGGCCAGCAGCTCTTCCTGCTGCTTCAATGAAAACTCACTCGCCGCAACATTCACCAGCAACACACCCTCAAATGATCCGAGCGACGCCAGCGAATCAAACCCGTCCTGCGGCGCTCGGGGCACCACAATCAGCCCGCCTGATCGCAACGCCTTTACCAGTGGTTCCGACTCAATCGAGCTTGAAGAAAGTACCAGCACTCGGCCCTCGCCCGACACAAACGTAACGCCAGTCGCCCGATTGTTCTCAATAATCGTGTCGCCCCCGGCAACCGGCTCAAACACAGCCTCAAACCGCACATTGTCCCGCCCCCGCGGCAGAGCGATCGACACTTCCTGCCGGCTCGTACCCGCCGGAACATCAATCATCGCCCCGGTCTGCCCCTTCTCATCGCTCAAACGCTGTGGCACGCCATTCATGAGAATGTTCAGCCGGCCGCTGGTCGCCTTGGTGGCCGTTATCAGCGCTCGAACCTTCACCGTGTCTCCCTCTCGGGCGGTGGCGGGCACAATCACGCGCTCCACAATCACCTCGCGGTCACGCACAAACCGCTGCGGCAGCACATCAATTGGCACCTTGGCCGCCTGAGCGCTCTTAGCCGCCGCCAGCAACGAGCCAGAAGTTTCATTGCCGTCGGAGATCAGCAAAATACGGTTGGCCGAAGTCTGTGGCATCACCGCCATGCCCAGTCGGATGCCAGATTCCAGATTCGTGCTGTCGGTCGTCCCTACATCCCGCACATCCAGCGGCGTGCCAACCAGGCCGGGCATGGATTGCACCAGCCCGTCCCGCGCCGTCGTCACCAGTCCCACTAAATCCGTCTTCCGCGCCTGCTTGCCCGCCTCCTGCACAAACGCCTCGGTCTGGGCCAGCGTGTTTGTGGTCATAGATCGTGACGCATCGGCAATCACCGTCACCGCCACTGAGTCAGATTCCAGCCGCCACTTCGGGTCTGCCGCGGCCATGCACAGCAGCACCAGCACAAGAATCCGCACCGCCAGTGCCACCCGCCGCGCAGTCGTGCCCATGCCCGAAAGCGTCTTGCGACCAATCCAAACCGTCAGAATCACCGCCGGAATCGCGATGAGCAGCCAGAAGGGTGAATCAAATTGGAGTGGACCGAATCTCATCTGCCGCAGGCAGCCCCAATCTGGAGTTCAAAGTCATCAGCAAAGTGCCGCAACCACAAGGTCCGAGGTCAAACGCCCAGCAGATCCGGCTCCCCGGGAGTTTAACCGGGCGGAGTGTACTAGCCCGGCCGAGACAAGGCCCGCCTTGGCCGTGAAATTATCCAAATCACCAATATCTCAAGATTGGCACAGGCCGGTAGATCACTCGCGTTTTCCCCGGCCCTCCTTTGCCGCCCGCCACCTCCCTTCGTATCCTTTGGCAATGCTCGACGTCTCTTCCCTGAAAATCGTTCTGCACCCCGCCCCGGCGCTTCGTCAAAAGGCCGCACCAGTTGCGCTCACGGCTTCGGGTCAGGTTGCAGAGGAAACCAAGACCATCGTCGCCCGAATGGTGGAGGTGATGCGCAAGCACAACGGCATAGGTCTCGCGGCACCCCAGATCGGTATCGCGCAGCGGATTTTTATCGTGGATGTACCCGAAGACCAAGGTGATGAGGAGGAAGGCTGGGAGCCCCGCTTAAAGACCGATGATCCGCCCGGAGCCAGTGATGGTCTCCAGGTCTACATCAACCCAGTCTTGCACAAGCCCAGCCGCGAGTCAGACACGCAAGAGGAAGGATGCCTCAGCCTGCCCAAAATCCGTGGCCGCGTGATCCGCCCTATGGAAATCGCCGTCACCGCAATCGGGCTTGATGGCAAAGAGTTCACCAGCCGGGGCGGTGAACTTCTCGCCCGCTGCTGGCAGCATGAGTTCGACCATCTCGAAGGCGTGCTCATCATCGACCGCATGCTTCAGGCCGATCGACTCAAAACCAAGAAGGCCCTAAAAGATCTCGAAGCCCGCCAGGAACCCGCACGTGGGTGATGCTCCCAATACGGATCCGGTTCTAAATGCTGTTCCCCAGCCGCCGTCGCGACGGTTGAAACTAGCCTTCCTGGGTTCGGGGGCCTTTGGTCTGCCCACACTCAAAGCCCTCGTGCAGCACCATGATGTGGTGCTGGTCGTCAGCCAGCCCGATCGACCAGCCGGCCGCGGCATGAAACTGACTCCAACGCCAATCAGCGAGTTCGCCGCGGCGAGCCTTCCCGGTGTGCCGCTGCACAAGCCCGAAGACATCAATGCCCCGGAAGCTCTTGCCGCCGTGCGGGAAGCAGCCGGTCCTGAAAAGGTTGATGCTTGGGTGATCATCGCCTTCGGCCAAAAACTTTCAGAACCGCTGCTTGCCGGTGTGTTCGCGTGCAACTTGCACGCCAGTATCCTGCCGCGGTGGCGCGGCGCAGCACCAATCAACTGGTCAATCCTCGGCGGAGATCCGTTCGTGGGCAACAGCGTCATCACCATCGCCCAGAAAATGGATGCCGGACTGGTGCTTGGCGGTAGCCTGCGACCGATGGAGCCGCATCGCACCGCCGGAGAGCTGCACGATGTGCTCGCCGCCGATGGACCAATAGTGATGCTGGATGTGCTAAGCCAGTACGCACTCGGAAGCCAGCCCGGTGTGAACTTCGGTGAAGTGCAGGATGAGCGCGTGGTGAGCCGGGCAAAGAAACTCAGCCGAGCCGACGCATGGATTGACCTAACCGGCTCAGCAGAGAACTGCCGCAGGAAAATCAACGGCCTCTCGCCCTGGCCAGGGGTTGATGCGGTGCTGGCATGGGATGCCGTAAGCCTGCCTGTCAAACTGTCGCGAGCGATCGTGGCCGATGGCTCGACGGTTTCTGGCGTTACCGCCGGTGCGCTGATCGATCCTCAGCAAGGCATCTTCTCGTGTGGCGACGGTTCACAGTTGCAACTTTTAGAACTCCAGCCCAGCGGCTCAAAGGTGATGACCTGGCAGCAGTTTGCCAATGGCCGCAAGCCGCCAACGAGTGCGCAACTTTCCAGCGTGCAGCAGTTGCCCCGGCCCGCAGCGACGTAACGTTGCGGCGCACGGGAAGTGTGATTTCGCGTTCACCCGGCAGTGCCCAGAACTTTGCAGATACGTATGTCCGGCGGACTCTTCAGCCTGTTGTGGGATCGCGTGAGGCCGATGTTCGGCGGCGGTGCCGCACCGAAAAAGCCTCTGCCCACCTCCACGCCCAAAGCCAGAACCCGGGCCAAGCGTCCGTCGAAGCCGCCTGCTTCCCCAGAGGTCCTGCCCACGCTCTTTGATCTGTCCCGCCCCACACTCGCGCCAGCGGTAGCGTCGGTCAGACCAGCGTCGATTCAGCCCGGCCCCCGTAAGCCGCGGCAGGAAAATACCGCTCCCACCCCGCTCAATCAGCAGTCCCCAGCGCTCCGCCGCCTGCCGCCAAAGCACATCGTTTCGCAGCCAGACCCTGCAACCGGAATTGTGCGCAAAACTGTCGCGGCAAAGCCGGGCAAGTCCGGCATGTCCGGGAAGGCTGCGCCGATGCAGGAGCGATACGACACCGTCGTGCGCGCCATGCTGGCCCAGTACGGCATCAAAGTCCGCAAGTGGCGAAAGAACATGTCCGGTGTGGCATATTTAGTCACATACAAGGATGGCTCGCAGGCCCGCTTCTTGGAATCACCCAAGCCAAAGGGCCCCATGTCCATGGCCGTGTTCCTGCATGAAATTGGGCACCACGCCATTGGCTTTAACGTGTACAGGCCGCGCTGCCTTGAAGAGTACCACGCCTGGCGCTGGTCTCTAGAGGCAATGGCCGGCAACAACCTGCCGATCACCGACAGCGTTCGCTATCGCGTAGCCCGCTCACTGCACTATGCCGTGGGCAAGGCCAACCGCAGAGGAATCCGCGAGGTACCGCCGGAGTTGATGCCGTATCTTGAGCGGCCTCTGAAACCGGTCAAGCCAAACAAGTCAGGCGGGTAACTCGCTGTCACGCGAGCCTCGCGCCGGTGCGTGGTGTTGCTCATCAACAATGGATTCAGCCGTATCACGGCAAATCGCAGCGGCAACAGCGCTCCACTTTGCAAACCACGCCAAAGGGTCGGCCCTCAAATGGCTGCTGAAGCGAGTGAAGCATTACTTGCCCGAAGTGGAAGGAGGTGTTGAGCTCGATTCAATAACCAGCGTGAACTCCGAAACCGCCGGTGATGCCGGGTCAGTCGGCGGAAAGATGAACGGTGACAGGCACGCTTTGACCTTGTAACTGCCCAGTGGAGCTGCCAGGTCGATAGTGAATTTGAGCTCGTACGCCGTGGCTGCTTCAGCAGGTTTTTGAACGAGTGTGTTAACCATTCCAAACGGTGAGTTCGCAGAGTCTGTCGCCAGCAGCAGCGTTACTTCAGGGACGGGCGCGTCACCCTTCTTTCCGTTGACATGGAACTTGAACGTCAAGGTCTCGCCTCGCTTCGCCTTCACCGGCTCGCCCGGTGTTGTGGGCTTCGGAACCACAAACTCGTCCGGTACGGATTGTCCAAGCAGACTCGATGGCTTTGGTGCCAGTTGCGCCGGCACGCCTTGCCGGCACCCGCTCAGCAGTGCCGCACCGGCAGCCAAAAGAAGACAAGGCAAGATGCGTGTCCGAAGAGTGTGTGTCATGGTGTATCTCAGATCAAGGCAGTATTTCAGCAGCCAGTTCAGCGAGCGTCAGGAGTCCAGAGGAACAAGTCAGCATCTCAAAGCTCGAGACCAACGGTCACGGCCGGTTCCAGCCAGGCAGATTCTTCACGCAAGTGGTGGAATCGGCCCCACAACGTTCAACTTAAAGCTCAGCAGCGCACCTTTTTCGGCGGGGTACAACGCCGCGAGCACTTCGTACTGACCTGGCGCAGCACCCCGCGCCACCGTCGCATCAATCGTGCGTTGCTGCGATCCCGGCAGAACGTTCGGCTGCCTGACGATGGATTTTTCCAGCGGAGATGGCCCTGATTTGGTCCCCACCATCAAGGCTACCTCCTTGATTGTGGCGCCGCCGCCGCTTGAATTGACATAGTACGTAAATGTCACAGCTTCCAGCGGCGCATACGTGGCCTTAGGTTGTATGTCAAAGCGATCCGGCACAGACTGACCCAACGGGTGTGGGTCAGACTCCGTCGCCGGGTTCCCAAACGGCTTAGCCGCGATCTCGCTCGCGGCAAGCGGCCCGGGGTGCACGCCGCTGTGGGCCGGATTCTTCTGATCAGTTCCGGAGCGGATCTCAGAGTCGGATGGCATGGCTGGTGGTCCTTTTTGCTGGCAGAAATGTTACTGTGAGAGGTGTTGCTGGCAGAATCCTTGGACCAACGCGGTCTTTCCGAACACGATGCGCTGCCGCTGAGCCAATCACGGGTTCGTCTCTTTTTTCTTCACTTTCATCTTGAACATCACAGACTTGCCACCCCCGTTCAAATTGTTGTACGGTGAGAGAATCGCCCAAACAATGTACTCTCCCGGGGTGGCGTTCGCATCAATCTGTGCGGCAAAGGCGTGCGGCCCGGGCTTTACATTTGTTTGAACATCTGAAACTTTACCACCAAAAAGAGTCGTCTTTTCGCGAGTGAAAAGTTCAAAGCTCACAGCCGGTACGGGTGTGTTCGCACCGCTTGTATTGATGACGTGGTAGGGAAACACTATCACACCACCTTGAACCACTTCTTTGTTCGTTGGCCCAACAAACTCATCCGGCACCGATTGCCCGCCAAGGGTCGACCGTTCCCCCTCCGGCTGGGACGTAGCGGCCACCGCCTGCCCAGCACCTGCTGATCGCAGTGCAACCGGTGCGGCCGCCGCTGCCGCACCCGCATCACCCTGCATGTCCGAGAGACGTCCCTCGACCACAGTCAAAATCGCAATCGGTCCAAGCAGCGAACTCGGCCCCGGCCATTCGCCGGACTCACCCGGATCACGCAACCGCACGCGAATCTGCGTGCCTGGAATTGCAGCCTCCTGCAACTTCAGATCAATCAATCGCACGATCGGCCGGCCAACCGGGTCCCCCGTGCCCCAGGTCAAGTCAAAATCAATCGGTGAGTTGGCTGAAGCGAAGATCTTTTCACCAATAAGCTCAGTGCCGTCCGGGGTTACCGCAGTTGCCTCAAGCCAAAGTCTTACTTTGCCACGCCTGGTGTTGGGCACCCAGTCATACTCGGCGGCCATTTTAAAGGTTGTATTAGCCACAACTTCGCAAGGCCGGTACTTGCTTGCATCAATCACCGTATCGCCCTGAAGCCGTGGGGTGAACCGATCCGGCACGCTCTGGCCCGGTGGTTTTTCCTTGCCAGGTGGGGCGCACGGACCGGGCGTTGCCGATGGCGACTGAACCGTCTGACACCCGCCTAAAAGCATTCCAGCCGAGGCGCACAGGAGCGCGCCTGTGAACAAGGTTTGGTGGGTAAATTTGGCAAGCCTGTTGGTGTAATTCATAGTGGTGGGCAGCTTTGTTGAGGCAAAATTCTATCGCCAGCACGTACGCACAGAACGATGCTATGGCCACTTTTATCGGCGGGCCGAGAGTCTGTGCGTCTCCCAGCGTATCGTAACAATTACTTAACAAACCGCCGCGCAGCGGATTGCACAACCGGCTACTCCCCAAGCGCAAAATCACTCCCGGGGCGGCAAGCGGCCTCATCATGACCTTCAGGAGGCCAAGAACCGCTGAACAACCCGGGCGCTCCGCCCCCCCCAAACGCATTGCAGCACCTTTGGGGCGGCACCAATACCCTCAACCCCCAATCAAGCTACCCAGCAGACCATCACCGCAGCTTCTCCAATGTTCTGCACTTTTCGATGTCGCTTTCCCCCTGTGCTTTGCGAACTCAGCGTTCATCTCAATTGTGCCCGCCGTTTCCCTCCTGGCGCGCTCAGCACTCTCAGTCAATCTCAAGCTCGCCAACCGGTGTGCTGTCCGGAATCGCGCTCAGCCACGGCACATAAATCTCCCGCGGCAAAATCGCACCAAGCCTGCCCATCGCCTCGGCTACTTCTTCCTGCATCAGCGCATCGATGGGTGTGCCAATCCTCGCGCTGCGCGAAATGGCGTAGCCTAAAGCCTTGGCACCCTGCTCAATACTCTTCGGTTCGCCTTTCTGAATACACGCAGAGCTTCGAAAGATGTGCGTCTGCACCGCGCCATCTTCATCAAATTCCTGCCGCATCCGGATCGACTCCATAAACATGTCAATCGAACTGCTGACTTGTCCAAGCTTCAGCGTGCCGACCCCTTGATTGTGCAGCGCCACCGCGAGTCTGTGCGGATCGTTCAGTTGCTTGAACATCGACACCGCCGCCTGACTCAGCACCAGACTGTCGGTCCAGTTCTTCGCCTCAATCTCGGTAAACGCCCGGTTCGAAGTGACCGAAGCGATTCCCTTGAGGTTCTCGGTGGTTCGAAAATACCGCTCCGCCTGATGGTGCAGGTCTCTGGCTTCTTCAAACTTTCGTTGCCCCGCCAGCGCACAGCCCAGGTTGTTCTGCAGTTGCGCAACCAGCAGCGGCTCATCAATCTTGCCAAACACCACCAGCGCCAGCCGCGCCCAACGCTCCGCTGCGGGCCAATTTGTTGCGCCGTGTTCAATCGCGCCCGCCGCCTTGTACAGCAGGCCAGCCAGCTTGTCCGCTGGCGCATCCGCACCCGCGACGCCAATAAGCTGCGACTGCGCGATCATCTCAATCCCCACATTGCGCGGGCCCGCCATGTAAAAATAGCGGCTCATCGCAAGTGCAATCCGCCTCCGCGCATCTCCTAGCGGTAAAGGGGCCCCGCGTCGCGACTCGGCAATCCCGTCGGCCACCCGCCACGCTTCACGAATGTTGTCCAGCGCCATCCGCAGCGCCGGCAGAGAGTGGGTGTACTGGCCCGCCTCCACATCAGGTTGGTACCGCTCCGCAATCGAAAGTGCCCAGAGCACCAGTCTGCACCGCCCTTGGTACAACACCGCCGCCGCAGTGCTCTGCCGGCAAAATGTCCGCACCGTCACCGGCACCCTGTACGGTGCTGCGTGCGGCGTCGTATCCGCACTCACAAGCGAGCGGCTCACCAGCCGCCGCACATCGTCCACCAAGTCCTCCCTGTCCGGAACCAAAGCCCGGGCCGCTTCAAGATCAAATGACCCCTCAAATACCGCAAGGGTGCGAAGCACCGCGGCCAGCCCTGGTTCCAGCGTCGCAATAGAGCAGCTCAGCAGCTTGTCCAGCGTTGCCGTGCCCATCCGGTCCAGCGTCTTGAGAATCGTGCCCGGAACAACCGCTTGGCTCATCGCCGCGGCCAGTTCAATCATCACCGGCATGCCCTGCAGGTTTCGGCAAATCGCCGCCACCGCCGCCACGTTCTCGGAGTTGATCTCAAACTCCCTCTTGACAAGCCTGGCCCGATTACGAAACAAGCGCCCGGCCTCCGAGTGGATCACCCGCTTGACCAGCGCATCGCTGATCGGTCCGGTCTGCCGCAGTTCCTCAGGCAGGTGCAGCGGCAACACCTCAAAGAGTTGCTCCCCCGCAACGCCCACCGGTTGCCGGCTTGTCGCAATAATCCGCAGCATCCCCTCCGGTGCTGATTGCAGCGTCTCGGTCACAATCGGCGCGAGCGAAACCGGCACCGTCTCGCAATTGTCCAGCACCACCAGCAGCCCTCGGTCGCGAGCCCGAATCGTCAAACCCACCACCGCCGTAATGCTCGCCTTCGTCTCGCCCAGCGCCGCCAAAATTGCCTGCTCAACACCCTGGCGATCATCAGCGGTTTGCCGCAGGTCCACATACACGCACAAGCAGCCTGTCATCTTGCACGCGTTGTCCGCCGCCTTCACCGCCAACCGAGTCTTCCCCACCCCGCCCGGTCCAACCAACGTCACCAGTCCGGATTGACTCGAATCATCGTCATTGTCCAGTTCCGACTCATTTTCAACCGTCAAACGCGTACTTCCACCGGCTGCCGGCGTCGGGTCGTTCTCCCCTCGGTCACGCCGTGGTGTCAGCATCCTGGCCAGTTGGTCAAGTTCGTACTTGCGACCTTCCAGCGACGTCAGCCACCGCGGCAGCCGCGACACCTGCACCGTGGCAGTGACCGATTCCTGCAAATGCCGCAGTTCCGACAGAACCACCGCGGCCGTCAACCTCTGGCCGTTGAGCGTCCGATCCTTCGGCGCAACAGCCATCATCGCCGCGATCAGTGCGCTCAGCTTTAAATCCAGATCGGGTGGCAACGCCTCCAAGTTAAAATCGCCGGACAACGTCGCCGCGAACAACTCCGCTTTGTCGGCTCCCTTCACCGCCCGCTGGCCCGCCAAGCACTCAAACAGCACCACGCCCAAGCTAAAAATATCCGCCTGCTCATCAACCATTGCTCCCCGAGTGCACTGTTCCGGCGCAGCGTACCCCGGTGTGCCCACGAACCCCATCGTCTCGGTCTCTCCATCATCAGCCAAGCCCCCGTGCGGTCGGGTTGGCCCATCGGCTCCAAAATCCCTGCTCGTAAAATCAGTAACCAGTTTGGCGATGCCAAAGTCCAGCAGCTTTACCACCCCGCCCAACTTCACCATGATGTTGGTCGGCTTGATGTCCCGGTGAACAATCCCATAGCGGTGAGATGCCGTTAGCGCATCGGCCACCTGGCACATCAGTTGGCACGCAGCCGACATCGCAAGTGCCTTGTTCGGCTGCGACTTCAAGTGCTGGTGAAGAGTCACGCCATCAACAAACTCCGTCACCAAAAACGTGCTTCCATCCTGAATCACCACATCCCGCACAGCCACAATGTTCGGATGGTCCAGCGTCGCAAGCGTCTCCGCCTCACGGGTAAAGCGGTCACGCGCCACAGGGCTGTCT
>JBBRKQ010000055.1:0-26966 GCA_038231815.1 Phycisphaerales bacterium | reverse complement strand
GTTCGTCAGCAGGTTAGCCGCGACCGAGACGCCGTCGAAGGAGCCCATCGCCGGGATGCCGCTGAGATCAAAGCCCATCAGGTCCAGCGTCACGCCGCTGGCGGCGATCTCGATGCCGTGCTTTCCCACCACGCCGGTGATGTTCCCGGTGACGTAGTACGAGCCGGGCTGGGTGATCTTGAAGAGGCTGTCGGCATCGCCGGGGGTGTTGGTCAGGTTGATGGCGGTACGCGGCTCAACCTCTTGCAGAGTTTTGTTGGTTGATGTGACCGGGCCGACCGGCGGCGTGAGCGGGCCAGCGAAGAGGAGGCCAGCGGTGGCGATGGTGAGTGCGGAGGCGGTGATGATGCGTGTGCGATTCATTTCAGAGACTCCTTGGGTGGTGCGGGTGCTGAATCAATACGAGAAGTTGGCGTTGGGGTCGGTGGTGCCGAGGCTGCTCGGTGCGGAGTTGCCGCTGATCGCGGGGCTGATGGGGCTGGTGCGATCGAGGATGGGCCCGCAGATGTTGTTCTGGAAGATGACCCAGTTGGTGGTGTTGCGCGAGCAGGTGTTCTTGATGATGATGTTGAAGGCAAAGTCCACATCGATGCCGCGGTCGGCGCCGGTGCAGGTGTTCCCCTCGATGCGGTTGTCGTTGCCGGTGACGTGGATGCCGGCCCCGTCACCGCCGTTGCCGTTCAATGAGCACGTGTTAGCAAGGATCAGGCAACCGTTGGAAACGACGATGCCGTCGAGGACGTTGCTCCGAACGGTACAGTTGCTGATTATGCAGCCGATGCCGGCCGAGATGCCGCTGCCGGTGTTAAAGGCCGCCGTACACCCGGTGATCGTGCTGCCGTTGGCGTTGGTAAAGATGCCGCTGGCTGCGTTCTGGTATGCCGTGGATCCAGTAATCGTACTGCCGGAGCCAAACGAGATGCCGTTGGCTGCGTTCTGGTACGCCGAGCATCCGCTGATCGCGCTGGCGATGCCGGCCGAGATGCCGCTGCCGGTGTTGTTATTCGCCGAGCACCCGATGATCGCGCAGCCGCTGCTGGTCGTGATGCCGGCGGCGGTGTTGCCGTACGCCGAGCACCCGGTGACCGCGCTGCCGTTGCCGACCGCGATGCCGCTGCCGGCGTTGTTGCTGGCGCGGATATCGATGACGGCGGAGTTTAACGCCCCGAAAGACGCAAGATCAACGCCCTCGTCCCCCCAGTTGCGGACCGAGCCGTTGCGGATGGTGATGTTCGTCAGCAGGTTAGCCGCGACCGAGACGCCGTCGAAGGAGCCCATCGCCGGGATGCCGCTGAGATCAAAGCCCATCAGGTCCAGCGTCACGCCGCTGGCGGTGATCTCGATGCCGTGCTTTCCCACCACCCCGGTGATGTTCCCGGTGACGTAGTACGAGCCGGGCTGGGTGATCTTGAAGAGGCTATCGGCATCGCCGGGGGTGTTGGTCAGGTTGATGGCGGTACGCGGTTCGACCTCTTGCAGAGTTTTGTTGGTAGATGTGACCGGACCGACCGGCGGCGTGAGCGGGCCAGCGAAGAGGAGGCCAGCGGTGGCGAGGGTGAGTGCGGCGGTGATGATGCGTGTGCGATTCATGTCAGAGACTCCTTGGGTCGTGCGGGTGCTGAATCAATACGAGAAGTTGGCGTTGGGGTCGGTGGAGCTGAGGTTGCCTGCCACCGCGCCGTTGGTGCTCACCGCAGCTGCGTTGGTCCCTGCCACCACGATCGGCCCGAAGGAGTTGCCGATGGCAATCGCCCAGTTGATGGTGTTGCCACTGCATAGGTTCTTTATGATGATGTTGCCAGCCGCATCGATGTCAATGCCGCGATTCGCGCCGATGCAGGTGTTCCCTTCGATGCGGTTGTCGGTCCCGGTTGTGTGGATGCCAGCACCGTCACCGGTGCCTGCGCCGTTGCCCGAGCAGTTATTCGTCAAGATCGTGCACTGGGAGGTGACCCGGATGCCATCGAGCGTGTTGCCGTAGACGGTGCAGGTATTGATCAGACTGCCGGCGGCAGCAAGAATTCCGTTGCCGGTGTTGTCGTAGACAGTGCAGCCGTTGATGGTCGAGCCAGTGCCGATCGCGATGCCACTCCCGGTGTTCTGGAGCGATGAGCATGTTGTGATGGTGCACCCCACGCTGCTCCAAATGCCATCGCCTGCGTTCTCGGATACCAGGCAGCCGGTGGCTAGGCAGCCAGTGCCAAGCCCGATGCCGTAGCGGCCGTTGCCGCTGGAGCGGACATTGATCACAGAGCTGTTGCGTGCGCCGAAGCTCGCCATGTCCAAGCCTGAATCACCCCAGCCGCGAATAGACCCATTGCATACAGCGATGTTGATCGAGCCGATGCCCGTAACCGAGACGCCATCAAAGTTCCCCATTGCCGGGATACCGACGAGGTCAAAGCCGTTCAGGTCGAGCGTTACCCCGCTTGCGGCGATCTCGATGCCGTGCTTGCCGATGACTCCGGTGATATTGGCGGTGAGGTAATACGAGCCTGGCTGGGTGATCTTCAGCAGGCTGTCGGCGTCGCCCGGGGTGTTGGCCGGATTGACCGCGATCCGCGCCTCGGGACCGGGTGTGGAGCTCACTGGTCCGGGGGGCGGGGTCAGCGGGCCTGCGAGCAGGACGCCCGCCGCCGCGACAAGTGCGGCGGCAAAGATTGGGGCGAAACGGATGATGCGAGTGGTCTGTGTGCTCATGGTGGATCTCCGTAATACGGTGTTGTAAGCGTGTTTTTAGTAGGAAAAATTGGCATTCGGATCAGTTGCCCCCAGCGTGCTCGCCTCCGCGTTGCCGTTGACGACCGGTGTCGCCGGAGCGGTGCGGTCGATGATCGGACCATAGATGTTGTTCGCCGCAATGGTCCAGTTTGTTGTGTTGCCGCTGGCGGTATTTTTAATGATGATGTTGCCCGAAAGGTCAACATCAATCCCGCGGTCAGCGCCCGAGCAGTTGTTTCCCTCGATGCGGTTGTCACTGTTTGTGGCGTGAATGCCCGCCCCGTCGCCGGTCAGGTAACCGTTGTCCACGCAGTGATTGCCCAGCACCGTAGTCTTAGAACTGATGCGGATGCCGTCGCGGGCGTTGATCCGCGTTGTGCAATTGCTGATGAGGCAGCCGCCGGCAGAGACGATGCCGTCTGTGCCATTAAAAAAAGCAGTGCAGCCGGTGACAGTGGCACCGAAGCCGGCTTGAATGCCGCTGGCAGTGTTGCCGTAGGCCGAGCACGCCGTGATGGTCGAACCGTTGCTGCCGACGATCCCGGTGACCCCGCTGCCATCTGCAGCGCAGCTGCTGATGGTACTTCCGGAGCCTGCCGCGATGCCGTTCCCAGCGTTGCCGGTCACGGTGCATCCGGACACGCTTGAAGCGAACCCGGCCTTCACACCACTGCCACCGTTGGCCGAGGAGCGGATGCCAGTCAGCACCGAGCCCTTGACATTCAAACTCCCGGTATCGATACCGTCATCACCCCAATCACGAACGGACCCGTTTCTAATTTCTATAGCAATGGTACCGGGTAAGAATACTGCAATCCCCTTCAGCGAGCCTTGCACGCCGCGAAGCTCAAACCCCATCAGGTCAATCGTCACCCCGGATGATGCGATCTCGATGCCGGTTTTGCCCGAGACGCCCAGAATGTTTCCGGTGAGGTAGTACGAGCCGGGCTGAGTGATTTTGTAGAGTGAGGGTGAGGCGTCATTGTCACCGGGAGTGTTCGCCAGGTTGATGGCAGTACGAGGCTCCACCTCCGAGAGTGTTTTGTAGCTTGACCCGATCGGGCCCGCGGGTGGGACGAGTGGACCGGCGTGCAGCAGCCCCGAAGCGAGCAGCAAGCACAGGGCGGAGCTTGCAAGGGCGGTGCGGGAGCGAGCGGTTGAGGGGGGAATGGTGGGCATATTGGGCATATCGGGCATATTGGGCATATTGGGCATGGTGGGCATGGTGGAATCCGTTTTGCTGGGGGATCGGCGAGGGGTCATGCAATCGAAAGCGGGCTGCGCAGTGCAGCTCGGTGCAGCGTGTTGCGTGCGATGTTGCACATTTGCACATTTGCACACTGCACACTGCACACTGCACACTGCACACTGCACCAACATGGCAGTGCAGTTTGGCCAGCGGCGGGACAGATTCTCGATGTTTTTTTAAGATTTTTTGAACCTCGCCGCGGCGTTGACAGGGACTTGCCGTCAGGGGATCTCTGTCCGATGATCGGTTTATGTTTGGTCTTTGTGTCCGTGGTGCGGTTGTCTCGTGGGCATAGCACAAAAAATGCCTCGGGCGCGGGCCCGGGGCGGTTGGGTTTTTTGAGATTCCGTTGCAGCGGTCAGGGTGTCCGCTCAGTGTGCCAAAAGCAGCTTTAGCAACCGGCGGCGAAGGCATTGATGAACGCTACGAAGTCGTTGCCGTCGATCACCCCGTCGAAATTGACGTCGGCGATGGCGTCGATGGCTGGATCGCCGATGCCGAAGGAATTGATGAATGCGACGAAGTCGTTGCCATCGACGACCAGATCGCCGTTGACATCTGCCAAGCACGAGGTTGTTGTCCCCGAAACTTCAACCAGCGCGAAGGTGTTGAGCGCGGGCGGGAGTAGCACGGTGTCGTTCCAGAAACCGTTGCCGAACATCTCGGCATAGTTCTCCAGACCGCCGGAGTTGTTCGGCTCGCCGCCGCTCCAGTTGGTAAACGCCGTCGGTGTGCCGTCGCTCCAAGTAAAGTTGCCTTCGCTGGCTTGATCGGTAAAGCCGATCCAGCCGCGGCGATCGGCACCGTCAAAGCTGAGCACGCTTGTGCGGACGAACTCGTTCTCGCCTGCATCATCAATGCTGGCGAGATGCCCGCCCAAGACCACGGCCGCGGCTTCGGCATCGAGCCAGTTCAGGCCAATGTCGAAGAGGTAATAGTTGTTGCCGTTGGCGGGGTTTAGGATGGGGCCAGCCACGATGGTGGGGGTGGGCGGGGGCATGACGCCGCGGCGGACGTTGAGGTTTACTGTGCCGGTGTTGGTGCCGCCGCTGAGCCAGACTACGAAGTTGTTGCCGAATAAAGCTGGATTCTCGCTGATGGCGACATAGTAGGTGCCAGCGGCCAAGGTGCCGCCGTTGCGGCCGTCGTAGGCGTTGCTGTCCTCGAAGGGATCTCGGGTGCCGCGACCGAAGGAGAGTTGGCTTTGGAGTTGTGAGCCGCTGTCATTGTCGGTGGCGACTAGGGTGCCGGTACCATCATCCCGGAACAGGCCCATGACGGTGTCAAAGATCCCCGAACCTTCAGTGTCCAAGTCAAGATATTCACGGTTGGCGGTGTTTACCGCGGCATCAAGCGTGAATCTGAACCACCTGACCTCACCAGCAGTGTTGATGCTGCTTGTGGCAGTTACCGGGGTGGCGCCGATGGTGCCCAAGTTGGTTGAGACAGCGGGGATGCCGCCTGCGGGCACGGCACCGATGCTGATGTTGAGTGTAATGGGGCCGGTGCCCGTTGCGGTTGTGGTTACGTTCCACAGTGTGGGATTGAAATTGGAGTTGAACGCGCCGGAGGCGAGGTAGTATGTTCCTGCCGGGAGGAGCGCGCCATCGCGGCCGTTGTAGCCGAGGCCGTTGCCAACGGCTGGGCGTGCGGGGCTGGCCACGCCAAAGCTGAGCTGGCTGTTGTTGCCGGAGCCGTCATCATCGTCGGTTGAAATCAGACCGCCAGCATCATTGTACAGGCCGATCTCGGTATCGTTGTTGCTTAGTGCGCTGCCCTCGCTGTCGATGTCGAGGTACTTAAGTGCCGCCGCATCGACAGGCGCAGCAAGCGTGAACTTTACCCAGTTGATGCCACCAGAGGCAAGGTCTGTGGTCACTGAGGTACGACCCGTGGGCAGGGTTCCTAAATCTGTAGCCACGGGTGGCACGACCACTGAAAGGCCGATCGATCCGGTTGCGGTCCGGGCTTGGGCATCGGTCACGGAAAACGGGAGGGTGTAGTTGGTTGCGGCCGTCGCACCCGGCAGGGTAATGCTGCGACTCCAGATGCCGTCACCGGCTGTCAGGTCTCCGTTTATGCCGTTGTCATTGAGCGGGACGGTGCCAAGGACCAGTGAGGAGGCATCGACGGTGACGGTGGTGATGTTGTTGGGTGAACCGCTGCCCAGCACGGGTGTGACAGTCAGGAGGGTGTTTTGACCGGCGATGACGTTTGCTGGGGTTGCGGCGCCGGACGCGGTTGGCGGGAAGACTGCCGAGCCGCGGTGGGTCGCGGCAAAGATGGCGTAGCCGCGGTTTGCGGCGCTCGCGGGAGCGGGGTACACCGCGTTACCAAAGCCGATGCTCGTGAGCGTTTTGCCCGCGATGTTGCCGAAGCCAGCGGTCTGGATCTGTGCGGCAGTCATGACCCCTTCGATCACGCTCAGCCGCTGGTTGGTTGGGGCGATGGTGCCCGAGTCGTTGTTGTTGGCGCTTGTCCAGACGGCCGTGTTGCCACCCAAGCGGGCCTGACGGGTCACGCCGGGGCCGCCCGCGGCGACGGTGGGGGTACCGAACCAGTCCGGGCCGGCCAGCCGGACGGTCACGCTGGAGCCATCGGAGAAGCCAAGAATTACATCAAACGCGCCGCCGCTGTTGCTGATCTGGTAGAGGAACCCGAGTTCGCTGTTGGCGAACATTGGGAGCCCTAGGGCGATCACTGTCGTCTGAATACCGGTGTGGTCACTGCTGGCATCCCACGTTGGCCGGATGCCAACATTTGCATTGGCTCCCGGGATAGTCGTCTCATACGCCCAGTGGCGAGCGCGGTCGCCCAAGTGAACGAGGTCGAGAATGCCGGGGGTGGTGATGATGGTGTACGGAAGTCCGGTACCGCCCACGATTGATGCAGTACCGAGTGATCCGGCCGCACCATCAACGACAAGGGCGCGATCGGAAATCCCGCGGAAACCGCTAGCGCTGTCAGGCTGTCCGGCTTCGCCGGCATGGACCAAGCCATTAAAGTTATAGTTCAGGGCGATGGGCGTTTGGGCCATCGCTCCGGCGGTCAGCAGCATCGCTGCGACGCCGGACATTTTTGTGACAAACCGAGTACGACCGACACGTGATCTCACTCTGCAATTCATGGTGGGCTCCAAAAAGGGGTGTAAAACGGGATGAATTTCCCGAAAGGGGTCATTGTTTGCCAACGCGCCGCTGCCGCGAGAGAGAACGTATTGTGCCACGGAAAGCGTATCATGTGTGGTCGTTCCGGTTTGCGGTGCGCTGCACACTTTCACCTCGTGATCGAAGTGTGGCAGCCGAGTCAGCGTTACGGAAAATACTTGGTTTTTTCTTCGCTGAATACCTCTGGCGGTCATCCGGTCATTTTTCGCGTCTTACAGCTTTGTCCGCCACTGGTTTGGCCTCTCTTGTTTGCCATTTTTCCCATTCAGAGACGGCGCTCTTGGGCTGCGTTTGAGAGGGGGTGCGACCGAGAACCTTTCTGTCTTAGCAACATACCAGCAAAAAACGCTGGTCGCCAACCCGAATCCCGATTTTGCTAGGTCGGTGCCAAACAAGTGGGTTTCGACCGTCTGCTGAAGGAAGGCGAAAGTCTCCCAACCAGCCGCACCAGCGGGGGGTTTCACCGAGAGCGGCATTGAATCGAGAGATTGTCTTTTTAATTTCTGGATTCCGCTTTGCCAGTTTCTCTGGCGGGTTGCCATTCGGCTGGTTCTCAGACGCTGCGTTCATCCCTCATTACCCCAAAGAACCGGGTTTACAGGTGAATGTGTGAAATTTCGTCAAACTGCCGAAAGTTGGCCGACTTCCTGACCGACCTCTTGCACTTCAGTCCCCGGCGCGGTCGCTGCGCACCCGGTCAGTCACTTCATGGCGGAACCGATGAACGAAGGCTCAGAAATTCCAGCCCCATCTCGCCCCAATCTCACGATTGTGGGTGCTGGCTGCATGGGGCTGGCAGGCTTTGCGGTATCGCTGTTTGCTGGGCTGGTTTCGAACAATCCGTTTGACACGGTGATGCTGCGTGGGTTGTTTGCGCTTGCGGCATGCTTTCCGCTGGGGCTTGGGATTGGCTACTCGCTTGAGCGAATCATCGCCGATCACACCTGGCGGCTGGGTGAGAAGCTTGCACAATCGGCGACTCATGTCCACCGGTCATCAACAGAAACACAACATAACCCAAACAAAGAGGTCGAAAGAGAGGCGGCGTAGAGGAGGTTTGCGCAACTCTGATGTGTGAACATGGAGAATGCCCTACCACGAAATGTTGCTTGCGGAGCCAAGCGGGTGTAAATTATCGGTACCTGCAAGTCATGGATTGACAAGTAGGTACCAGCCAGCTCAAGGATCGAGCGTGCTGGCGTCCCGAAGAAGGAAGGTCAAGGAGCCGACCGTGAAAGCCCACCTCGCCCCACAGGCACCGTCCACCACGTCAGATCGCTCGCCCGCAGTTTCTGCCGATCAGCCGGCTACGAAGTCATCGTCGCGCTCCGGCAAGGTTGCCAAGCCTGCTCCGAAGCTGGCTGTGCGCACGCACGGTTCATCGATCAAGCCATCGGTGAAAGCACCGGCGAAGGTGAAAGCTCCTTCGCTTGCAGACCGGCCGGTGATGGAGTTGTGGGTTGAGTATCAGCAAACACACAGCGATGAGATTCGCAACTACTTCTGGCAGAAGTACTTTCCGCTGGTCCGATATGTCGCCGAAAAGGTGTATGCTCGCCTGCCTGCGGAAGTGGATGTGGGCGACCTGGTCAGTTCTGGCCAATTTGGACTGGCCGATGCGATCAACGCCTTTGATCTTTCGAAGGGTGTGAAGTTTGAGACGTACTGCGTCAACCGCATTCGTGGGGCGATTCTTGATGAGCTGCGTGCGATGGACTGGGTGCCCCGTCTGGTGCGTAGCCGCACTGCGAAGCTGCAGAATGCTTCGGAGCGGAACTTTGTGGAGACTGGCCGCCGCCCGAGCAATGATGAGCTGATGTCGCTTCTGGGTATTGAAGGTGATGAGCGGGGCAAGCTTGAGAAGGATGGCTCGGCCATCGGCATTGTTTCGCTGAACCGCAAGTGCTTTAGCTCTGACGGCAGCAAGGAAGTGACCGAGATTGATGTGCTTCGCGATGATTCGCAGACTGATCCTCTGGAGGATACTCAGCGGCGCGACATCAAGGATTTGATCACGCGTGGGCTGTCCCGCGCGGAGCGGCTGATTGTCACCCTCTATTACTATGAGGAGATGACGATGAAGGAGATTGGCTCGACGCTTGACTTGTCGGAAAGCCGCGTTTCGCAGATGCACTCGGGTATTCTGGCTCGCCTCAAGGCCCAGATGCACCATAAGGCTCGTGAGTTGCAGCAGCAGTAATGCGGGCGTAGCACAGATGAACAAAAGGAACCCGGCGCTGCTCGCCGGGTTTTTTTATGCGCGGGGTAGGTTTGGGCTGAGTAGAGCCCAGAGCTGAGCAGAGCCCAGAGCTGTGTAGAGCCCAGAGATGAGCAGAGCCCAGAGATGAACGCGGAGGGCGCGGAGGAAGTGGCTGCGGCGTGTTTGTGCTGTTGCATCGTGCGGTGGGCGGAGTGCGCCGGGCTAAGTGTCCCGGGCCAAGTGCGCACAAATGCTCTGGTGCACGGGCTCTTTCGCACCGCTCCGCCACGGCGTCGCGCTCATGGGACTCTGAGTGTTCCTGTGCGGTTTTACTTGATCCCGGTTACTTTCGCAATTGCCGCATCCAGATCCCCGGTTCCAAAGAAGGACTGGAAGTACACTGGTTCGGTTTGCTTGGGGCCGAATACGGCGATCAGCGGGATGCCGCCGCCGCCGGAGATTTCCTGTACTAGGCCCCACCCTTCATTCGGGCCGGCGTTTGTCAGATCCACTTTAATTGCAAGGGGTCGACGATCGGTCAGCACACGCACACCCTCGGTGCTGTTCAAAATAGTCTTCTCGATCACCAAACAGGTGGTACACCACTTTGCTGTAAAGTCAACCACCACTGGCCGCCCTTGCGCAACTGCATCCTTGATTATGGTGCGGAGGGCCTCATCGGCGGGGCTCGCCACAACTTTCCATGCAAACGGGCCCTCGCTGGTCAGTGAAATTGTCGTTGGAACGCAGGCCGCGAGCACCAGCACCGCCGCGGCGACGTTGATGAGCTTGGCCGTTTTGCTTCGCAGCACCCGCACAGCGCCAATGGCCCAGTACAGCGCGGCAAGCCCTGCCAACCCGCCGACAATATAAAACGGCCATTTGCCTTCGATCACGTTGCTGCCGATGTACGCTGCAACGGCGAGCATAAACAGGCCGAGGACCTGCTTGAGCAGTTCACCCCCGGGGCCGCCTTTGGGCAGTTTTTTCACCAGAGAAGGGAACGCGATGAGAATGGCATAAGGAAACGCCATGCCCGCGCCCATCGTCAGCACAAACAGTCCGGCGGTGGCCTGGTCCTGCTTCACGGCGTACGCAAATGCGGCTCCGAACATTGGCCCGGTACACGGGGTTGAAAGTACCGCCGTCAGCACGCCCATCAAGAAATTGCCGGTGCCAGTCTCACCCTTGGGTGTGATGTTGTACACGCTGTCGGGCAGTGCGATATCAAACAGGCCCATCATGCCTAGGCCAAGCATCGCGACAATTAGTGCCAGCGGAATGGTCACAAACCAGTAGCTAAACCACTGTCCAAAGGCCAGTTTCAGCGTCAGGGCCAGGATTGCGATTACGCCAAAGACAGCCAAAATCCCGACACAGAACATCAGACCAAAGAACACAACCTTGGCCGAGGAGCCGTCCGCGCCCGCTGCCTGCTTCTGCAATGAGTTGAGCTTGAGCGGAATCACCGGCAGCACGCACGGCGTGAAGTTCATCAGTATTCCGGCAATAAATGAAACTAGCAGAATCACAAACGATGACCGCAGCGTGAACTGATAGCCGAAAAAGTCAAAGTTGGCACCCTTGTCTGCATTCGCCGTATCTGGCCTAGCTGATTCTGACTTGCTGGTGCTGGGCTGCGCTGCGGTGTCTTGCGCGGCGTTCGCCGCCAACTTGCCAAAGACGGATGGATCAAACACCCCGAACAAGGTTGCATCGGTGACTGGGCCCGCAGGCACCGTCGCCGCGACAATCTCAAACTCGGCTGTGACGGTGTCCTCCCGCGGGGCGAAGCACATGCGCTCGTTGCACGCCTGGTAGCTTAATGCTAATGACACTGTGGCCTTGCCCAGTGGTGCATCGGCGGCGATGGTGACTGGCACAAACAAGGTTGCACCATCGGAGAGAGACTCAAGCGAAATCTCCGAAGCGGTGTACTTGACCGGGACTGCCTTGCCCGCTGGCCACTGCGCTGAGGCTGGGAACGCCTGAACACCGGGGCTTGCCTTGACAAGCTTTATGGTGGTCGCAATCGGGTCTAGGTCTTTGAGTTCATCCGGCAGCTTTGGCTGGTTGGGCCACACGTGAAAGCCCGGCTTTGCGTTCAGCGTGATGGCAATTGCGGTCTGGCTGCCGGGGTTGATGGTCAGCCGCTGCATTTGGGCGACGGGGGTGATGGCATCCCCGCCGGGTTGTGCGGCCGAGACGGGGCTGCCGCCGAAACTCAGAACAACCGCCAGAACGATCGCCAGTGAGCCTGCCAGCGAACCGGCTAGGGAGGTCGCCACGGCTAGACAGCGATTAAAATGCGTGTTTGGACTGGTGGCGGTGAACTGGGGACGGGTGAGGGGAAGGACCATCATGGGGGAATTCTCGGGAGCTTTAGGCCGCGGCCACCATGTCTGTGTCTGTGCGGTCCGGAGTGGCTTTGGTTTGTGCGGCTCGTTTCAGGCTGGTTGAAGGTTGTGGCCCGGGGAGGAGCAAGGATCGGGGATGTTCGGTGAGGGCCAGTCTATAAGGCGTTTACCAGTCGGGAGTTCGCAATAACCTGATCCCTGGCACTGAAGCTATGCATCGGTCCGGTCCGATACTGCTCATGTTCGGGTCCACCCGACTTCGCTCTGTTCCCGCGCTGGCCGTGAGTGTCCCTTGCTGCGAGGTTGGCCGGTTGTGGTTCTGTGCCAGCCGAGCCAACGTCTGGGTCTGTGTCCGTTCTGGTTAGTTTCTTGCACCACATCTTTAAGTTTGCCCGTCGTTCTTCGTCCTCTCCGCTTCGGTTCCAGCTTTAGCCACCATGGCCGACGTCCTTGACCAAAGTGATATCGATGCTCTGCTCGCCGCGGCGGATGCGCCCGAGCCGGAGAAGGTGGCGGAAAAGCTACAGATCTTTAGCAGGGGCCGTGCTTCGACCGAGGGTGTTGAGATTCGGCCGTACGACTTTAAGCGTCCGGAGCGTGTGAGTAAGGATCAGATGCGGGCGCTACAAACCCTGCACGAGGGGTTTGCGAGAAACTTTGGTGCGGCCCTGTCCGGCTTTTTGCGCACGATCGTGGAGGTCAAGGTCGCAAGCTGCGAGCAAATGACCTATGGCGAGTTTATCTCTGGCTTGCCGAACCCCACGTGCTTCAATCTGATCAACGCCAAGCCGCTTGAAGGCCAGATATGCCTGGAAATCAGCCCGCTGATTATTTATCCGATCATTGATCGGTTGCTGGGTGGGAACAATCAGGACTTGTTTATTCCGCAGCGGGCCATGACGCTGATTGAAATGCGGCTGATCAGCCGGGTCACGGGCAAGGGCCTCTCGGCCTTGGGTGAAGCGTGGGCCGGCGTCAAGGAGATCAACTTTGATATCTCCACGACCGAAAGCAACCCGCAGCTTGTGCAAATTGTTCCACCCAATGAGGTGGTGGTTGTTGTTGGCTTTGAAGTGAAGATGGGAAATCGTGCGGGCACGATGAACCTGTGCATTCCGTACAACGTCATTGAGCCGGTGATGGAAGAACTCTCCGCACAGAGCTGGTTTAACACGGCCAAGGCCTCGCGCACTTCGGAAGTGCAGCAGAAGGTCACTGGCTCGCTTGGGCGTGCTGGACTGACGGTTACCGGCATTCTGGCCGAGACGACTATTTCGCTGGATGATCTCAAAAACCTGACCGTGGGCGACATCATCCTGACCGACAAGGCGGTGAGCGATCCGCTGGTGCTTGCGGTGGAGGGCGAGAAGAAATTCCTCTGCTTCGTGGGCAAGTTCAAGCAGAACCGGGCACTGTCGATACATCGCGCCATTAAAGTGGGCGACCGGGTTTAACGCGCTTTTCGCGTAAGAAACGCTGCATAATTCTGCGACATCGCCGCGATGGGCGGCGCCTTTTCCATTGACTTTGGGGCGGGTCTTTTCTCGTCTTTCTTTTCTCATTTCTCTTTGGTCGGATCTGTATTTTCTGCCCGTTTCCCTCCGTACCCTCACCCGTCGTGTAACCCACTGGAGACCCTTCAATGCGATCAAGCCTTTCTGGATTTGCTGTGTCTGCACTCACCCTCACACTCGCGGCCGCCGCACCCGCTTGGGCCTTCGGCCCGATTCAGTATCCTGAGTCAAAGAGGGGCGAAGTCACCGATACCTATCATGGCGTAAAAGTGCCTGATCCGTTTCGCTGGCTTGAGGATGACAACGCCCCCGAAACAAAATCGTGGGTTGAGGCTCAAAACGCGGTGACTTTTAAGTTTCTTGGAAGCATTCCTCAGCGAGAGGCGATCAAGGCCAAACTCACCAAGCTGTGGAACTACGAGAAGTTTGGTTCACCGCAAAAAGAGGGCGGTAAGTATTTCTACAGCCGTAACGATGGCCTTCAGGCCCAAAGCGTGCTGTATGTGGCAGACTCCATCAGCGCTGCGCCGCGCGAGCTGCTTGATCCCAACACCCTTCGGGCTGACGGTACCGCTTCGCTGGCGGGAACCGTGCCAAATGAGCAGGGCACCATGTTGGCTTATGGCTTGGCCGATGCGGGCAGTGATTGGAACACGTGGCGCATCCGCGATATTGCGACGGGCAAAGACTTGCCTGATGAACTAAAGTGGGTGAAGTTCTCCGGTGCATCGTGGAGCAAGGACGGCAAAGGATTCTTCTATACCCGCTACACCGAGCCGCCGAAGGACAAGGTGCTCACGCAGGTGAATGAAGACCCGATGGTGTATTACCACGCCGTCGGCACCGATCAGGCCGCGGATGTGCAGGTCTATGTACGCCCCGACCAGCCCCGCTGGGGCTTTGGTGCTGGCGTGACTGAGGATGGCAAGTTCCTGATTCTGAGCGTCTCTGAAGGTACCGACCCGAAAAACCGGGTTTTCTTCCGCGATATCTCTGCGGGAATCGCCCCGGCGGCAACACCCGGCGATGCCAAGATTCGCCAAGTCGAGCAGGATCTTCGGGCCGTTCGCCAGCAGTTGGCCAAGATTGAGGAGAAGGCGCCGGCTCAGGCCCGCCAGGCACTGCAGGATGCCATCAAGTCCAAAGAGGCGGATCGCGCCGAGCTGCTAACCGGCGCTCAGCGCACGGCCCACGGGTTTGTTGAGCTGCTGCCAAACTTTGAGGCAAGCTACAACTTTGTCGGCAACGATGGACCGACCTTCTTTTTCCTCTCAGATCTCGCCGCCCCGCGTCAGCGGTTGATCGCAATTGACACCAATAGCCCGGCCCGCGAAAACTGGAAGGAGCTCATCCCACAGGCTGAGGGCACCCTCACCAGCGTCCAGTTTGTTGGCGGTCACTTCATCGCCAGTTACCTGCGTGATGCCCGCAGCGAGGTGAAGGTCTTTGATCTTTCGGGCAAGTTCGTCCGTGATGTGACCTTCCCCGGCATCGGCACCGCTTCGGGCTTTGGTGGCCGCGCTGATGATGCCGAGACGTTTTACAGCTTCACCAGCTACACCACGGCGCCGGCCATTTACCGGTATGATGTCAAGACCGGCGAGAGCACCCCGTGGAAGGTGGCAAAGGTTGACTTTGACCCCGCCAACTACGAGACCAAGCAGGTTTTCTATTCTTCGAAGGATGGCACCAAGGTGCCCATGTTCATCACCGGCCGCAAGGGCTTCAAGCTCGACGGCTCAAACCCAACGCTGCTGTACGGCTACGGCGGGTTCAACATCCCGCTCACGCCCGGCTTCAGCCCCGCCAACGTGGTGTGGATGGACATGGGCGGGCTTTACGTGGTTGCCAACATCCGTGGTGGTGGTGAGTATGGTGAAACCTGGCACAAGGCTGGCACCAAGCTCACCAAGCAGAACGTGTTTGATGACTTTATCGGGGCGGCTGAGTGGCTCATCAAGGAAAAGTACACCCAAAGCTCAAAGCTGGCCATCCAGGGCGGCTCCAACGGCGGCCTGCTCGTGGGTGCGTGCATGACGCAGCGGCCGGAACTTTTCGGCGCAGCACTGCCTGCTGTGGGTGTGATGGACATGCTTCGGTTCCACCTCTTTACCATCGGCTGGGCCTGGAAGAGCGACTATGGCTCTAGCGAGGAGGCTGAGCAGTTCAAGGTGCTCAATGCGTATTCGCCGTACCACCAGCTTCTTCGAATCAAGCCGGGCACCCGCTTTCCCAGCACAATGGTTCTCACCGGAGACCATGATGACCGCGTCGTTCCCGGGCACAGCTTTAAGTTCGCAGCGGCGTTGCAGCAGGCTCATTCCGGTGACAATCCGGTGCTTATTCGCATCGAGGTTCGCGCTGGGCACGGCGCTGGCATGCCCACCGAGAAGCGGATTCAGCAGGCGGCTGATATGTGGTCGTTCCTTGTCAAGGAACTTGGCATGAACCCCAAGCTGTGATACCAGCTTTAGCTTTCGGTGACACTTGATCTCTGGTTTTGCAAGCCAGCATGCAGGTGACGAAGATCGAGCCATCAAGTCAGAAACGAAAAGCCCCGGGCGTGCAGCCCGGGGCTTTTCTTTGGATGTTGTGCTTCTGCAAGGTCAGTTCGTAACGGCCGATGCGAGCGTTTTTTAGCAGCCAGCTGCAAAGGCGTTGATGAAGGCGATGAAATCCGATCCATCAATGATGCTGTCTCCGGTTACATCTGCAACCGGGTCGATTGTTGCATCACCGATGCCGAAGCTGTTGATGAAGGCGATGAAGTCAGAGCCATCAACGATGCCATCGGCCGGCTGGCCACCGATGGCCAAATCCGCGATCGAGCAGGCTACGCTGCCCAGCGAGGCGCCGCTGCTGAAGACCGTACCGCAGTCGGTAGTGATTGCTACCGAGTAGACGGCTTGGTCGGTGGAGGTCAGGCCGCTGAGCGACAGCACGGGCGTGTGGCTGCCGCGGAGGTTTGGAGAGTCCGTCAGGTTCACGCTGTTTTTACGCCACTGATAGCTTGCCCGGGTGGAGGATGTTGCCGCGACTGTGAAGGTGGCGGCGCCACCCATGTTGTAGTTGGCGTTTAAGGGGTTCTGGGTTATGGTTGCAGCACAGTTCTCGACGCGAATGACCACAGTTGCCGGGAGACTGTCGACCAGGTTAGAGGAGGGGGGCTGGAGGTCGGCCCGAGCCCTGTACGAGAAACTGACACTGCCGGTAAAGCCAGCGGGCGGGGTGTAGCGGAAGCCGCCGCGGAGATTGCTGTCCAGTACGAGCGTGCCGATCGATGGTGGCGAGACAAGCACAACAGTGACGCTGGCCGCGGGCTGATCGGCATCGTTGGCCAGCAGGCCGCTGGCGGTTGGAACGATCAAGGCAGTGTTGGGCGGCGTGACATAGGTGTCATCAATCGCCAGCCGCAGCGCGTGGGCCTGAAGGCTCGTCAGCCCGGCCAGGCTCCACTTCATGAAGGGGTAGAACTCTGCGGGGCGGCTGGAGAGCAGGGCCCGATTCAGTTCACGTTGGAAGATGCCACGACGGAGGGCGAACTCGGCGTTCACCCGCGGCTCTGTGGTGGGTGCGACCGCTCCGGAAGTGGTTGGGACAGCAGCCAAGGCGTTTGCGTAGTAGCGCAGGGCCGAGGTGCGGCCGATTCCTTCAACCCCGCGGAGCGGGCCGCGAAGCAGGTCGCTCGTGCTCAGCGTCTCAGGAACGCCAAGCGATGCGTACGAGTCGATCAGGCTGTTGGTGATGTTCATGCTGTCGGCAGCGATCTTGACGTTGGCGTTGTCTGCCCCGGCGCCGAGCGCGGTAGTGAGGATTTGATAGAAGCCAATCTGACGAGCACGGAGCCTGTCGTTGACCTCAGCACGGATTGCCGACAGCGAGGTTGGATCAATGATGGTCGTTGCGGTCCACAGCCTCGGCGGGTTTGCACCACCGCCACCGGAGGGAAACGTGACACTGCTGGGCTGGAAGAAACGGCCGCTGATCGCTGGCTCCGACCCGTTGGCCTGCTTCCACCAGTTGTAAAAGCTGCTGAGTGGGAAGTTGTTCCAACCGGAATTGAAACTACCAGAGGTGATTTGGAAGCGGCGGGTGGCAACCTTTTGCATCGAACTCACGTTGGTACCGTTTACCGCCAAGACCGGGCCCACGCCCGAGATGTTGACCTGCCCGAGCAGCTGCGGGTTCCACCAGAGTTCGACATCGATGGTGGATGTGTAGGTCGTGCCCTGTGAGTCAATGTTCCAAGCACTGCCGTTGGCCGATGACATATCCAGCGTGCGGAACGTCCAGGTGTAGTTGTTCGCACCGCGGTTGGGAAGGCTCAGGTACATGGCGGTGAGATACTCCGCCGGGAGAATGCTGAACGCCTGATTGGTGCCCGACATCGGCAGCACAACGTAGTTGCCGGCGAACGTACTCGAGTTGGAGGGCCAGAACTGTGACATGCGATCGCTGATGTTGCTGTATACCGGCGGAACAAACGGCGTGCTCTGGGCCGGACCGCCCCACATGTTGAGCGCGGCAGTAGCCTGCGTCGAGAGATAGTTCGCTTTGGCGTTGTCAATCGCGGCCTGCAATGTGTCGGCGCGGGCGCTGTGGTCGCTGACTAATCGATCAAACAGGTTCTGCCGGCGCGAGGCGTTCAGTACCGTTTGGGTTGCCTGGCCGGTGCTGAGGACATCACCGAGGCGGGCCGGAATGTTGCTCGTCGTCCGCGCGTTGTACCACGGGTTTTCACGCGCGAACTGGGCGTACGCATCGGCGTTTAGGGACCACCGAGTAGGGTTGGCCACACGGGCGACTCCCAGCGGAGCCTGCCCAAGCGTGCTCTGTGGGAAGGCCCGCAGCGCGTTGATGTTGTACCCCAGCGGGAAGTTTGCAAGCTGCGTTTCGCCGGTGTTGTCGTACGCGAGTGAATCCGGGCCAGCCCGCAGTGCATCTTTAGAGTCATTGACCGCGGCAGAGTAAAAGCTGCCCTCATAGTCGGCGTATGCGGGCAGGCTTAGGTCGATACCGATTCGATCGCGGTAACCAATGGCCGTTTCCATCTGGGCCAGCAGATCAGCATTGAAGCCCGCATCCAAGATGCCGTACAGGTTCTGCTCAAAACGGTTGATATTGCTCTGCGACACGGCCAGTTGTGTCTGGATGTTCTGCAGGCTGATGGATGTGTCCATGAAGTAGCTCACCATCGCCGCGAAGCCGCTGTTGACCGATGCGTAGATGGAGTTCAGCCCCGCATCAACCCGATCAAAGCGGTCGTTCATGCCTACTCGCAGGCTTTCCATCTGGTTCTGCAAGCCGGTGATCTGGTCGGAAAGCTGCTGGTATGGGCTGGGTGTGTTGTCCCCGGGCAGCACCAGCGGAAGCAGCTGCCCCACGCCCGTTGCAATCATGCCTAGGCCAACGACGGCGCCGCCCGGCCCGGTAAACAACGACCCGAACCCGGCCAGGATGGATCCTCCACCGACCAAACCGGTTGAAATTGTGGCGCTGGTGGTGTCACCAAACTGAATCTGAGTGTTGCCATAGCTCCGCAGCACATCGGCATCTTTCTGGTCAATAAATGAGCCCTGAAACAGGCCTGCCGTAGTGAAGCCCATGGCCGCACGAGATTGGTTCAGTGCAACGATGTCGGAAGCGCGATTGGCCAGCGCCGTGTTGACAACCGTTGGGTTGCCCGCGGCGATCTCGGTGGAGGCCAGCGTCGGGTACTGCGTCGTCAGTGTGCCGAGGGTTGCGATCTTACCGTTGATAAAGCCGCTGACGCTGGAGAACTCGGCCAGAGTTTTGGCGCGAAGCCCGGCAAAGCCGGTCGCACGCTCGGCCTCGAACGCCGACGCGTTCGGCGGCATCAGCCCGAGTGCACGCACAACTTCCGGGAACTGGCTGGCCATGACCGCCGGTGTGGGGTAGGGCTCGATGCCCTCGGCCCGAAGGAGCGTCGCGGCCTGTGCCTCAACCAGCGGGTTGGGCTCACCGCTGAAATCGCGACCGCCAAAGATGTCCTGTAGCATTAGCGCGACGCTGTCACCCGATGCCAGGCGCGGGATTGAGGCGTTCTGAAACTCAATGAGCCGGAGCTGGCGGCTGGCGGCATCAACCCGCAGATCAAGGCGGTTGGCAACCGCCTCGCCAACATCTGTGTCCAAGCCGACAACCGTCGTCACGCGCGTGAGGTACCGCACGGCTGGTTGCAGGTTAAATGGCTTTAGCAGGTTCGGATCACCCGGATACACGGCGCTGAGTTGGGCGCTGTACGCCGCTACAAATGCCGAGAGTTGCGCTGCGGTCATGTTTTTGTTACGGGCGGACACTTCGCTGATGGCCGCGAGTACCGCGATCAGACGGGGGTTTGGCGTGCTGGCCATTTTTGAGCGCACAATTTCGGTTGCCGACAGGCCGCGAAGGAAGCGGGCGTACTGCTGGTTGGTCAGGTCGGTCTCAAGCCCGATGATCGCGACGGTGGAGATTCTCGGGGCGCACCCTCCTGAGAACACGACCACGTCGTACGAACCGGAATCCGCCGCCGTTAGAGGCCCGACACGCAGGGTCGGGCTGTTGCTGTTGGGCACCGCCAGCCCATTTTTTCGCCATTGGTAGCTTGTCGGAGTCCCGGAAACCGTCGCCCTCAGCGTGACTACGCCGCCCTCAACACCTTGGGTGCTCACCGGAGATTGTGTGATGGAGGATCCCAGCACATTTACCGTGATTGCCGGACCGCGGAGTTGGCAGAATATTGGGAAAAAGTGAAAAAACTCCGCTTGGTAAACGCCCGCAGTTTCCGGCGATGCCGTGAAGGTCAACGTCTGTGATAACGCGTTGCCATTGTTCAGGAAGCTGCCGTTGCGAAGCCAGTAGTACGTGTTGTTGCTGCCGTTGCCCACCGCCGTGAGTGTGACGGTTTGCCCATTGCACACCGTCTGGGATGGTGGGTAGGTCGTAAAGGCGCACGGCTGCGCCATTGCAGCGCTCGTGGCAAGCCCCATCAGGGCTAACAGTGCGGCGATCCGAGAAACCCCCGGCCGCCCGGGGCTGCTGGCGAGCTTGGCAGGGTTGGACTGAGTGGAAGTGCAAATCGGTTTCATCAGTGTCATAGCATGCTCCTTTGGAACAGGAAGGTGTGGGCTTCCGGTGGTTAGAAAACAACGCCAAATGCGGTCGTTGTTCTCTCTGACGGATCATCCGTAATCCCCTGCCGAACCCTGACACGAATTGTGAAATTGGGGGAACTTGCGTTGGCTCACCTCCGCCGCCGGGGCTGTGCGAACTGGAGATGCCAGCGGACTGCACGGCGATTGCAGCCGAATAATCAAGCCGGACGTTTCGGCGGTGCAAACGTGTTGGGGTTGACAACATCCGTGTGAGTTCATGATCAAAATCGTGTTCTGGGGCGGTTTTCACGATGCGGGTACCTCGGCATCAGCCGAGTTCAGCAATCGGTATCGCGAACCACTGAAATGAAAACCGCCCGGTTGGCCGGGCGGTGGGGGAGTATTTGTTGTCTTTACGCAGGTTTTGGCGAATCAGCGGGACGCCGCTTGGCTGATCAACTCAGCAGCCAGCTGCGAACGCGTTGATGAACGCGATGAAGTCGGTCCCGTCGATGATGCCGTCGGGCAGCAGGGCGTCGTCACCGCCGCCAGCAACATCTGCTGCAGAATCAACCGCCACGTCACCGACGCCAAAGCTGTTGATGAAGGTGACAAAGTCGGATCCATCAACGATGCCGTCGGGCAGCAGACCGCTGCTTCCGCCACCGGCGATATCCGCCAGTGAGCAGGATACCGAGACGATGATCGTCGCGGTGCTGCTGGTGACCGTGCCGCAGGGGTTGGTGAGCACCACCGTGTATGAGCCAGCGTCAGAGGTAGTCAGGTCGCTGATGATCAGCGTGGCCGTGTCCGAACCGCTTGCTGGGAGCGTTCCGGAAGCACCACTGACTGTGCCGCCGCCAATGCTGGCACCGGCAGCGCCGTTGGTGATGATGGTGCCATCGCGGAACCACTGGAAGCTCAGCGGTCCGAAGCCAGTCGCGGTGACCGAGAGCATTACCGTGCTGGTTGGGCTTGTGGTGATGCTGGCGGGCTGAGAGGAGATGCCGATTGCCGAACCAATACCCACTGTCGCAGCGTTTGAGGTGGCTTGGCCGCAGGAACCGGTGACCACGACGTCATAACTACCTGTTTCGGCGGCGGTGAGCGTTGCAATGTTGAGCGTGGCGCTGGTTGCACCAGCGATGGCTTGGCCGTCACGGCGCCACTGGTAGCTGAGTGTGCCGGTGCCTGTTGCCCCAACGGAGAGCGTGACCGCAGCGTTCTCGCAGACCGTGCTGGCCACGGGCTGGGATGTGATCGCGGTCGTTGCATCGATGGTTAGCAGCGCGGTGTTAGAAAGAACTGAGGCGCCACAGGCCCCGGTGACGGAGACCTGGTAACTGCCCGCATCGGTCGCAGAGGCGTTGGTTACCGTGAGCGATGGGCCGGTTGCACCGATGATTGGGGCACCATCTTTGCTCCATTGATACGTCAACGTTCCGGTTCCGTTTGCAACCACACTGAAGATTGCGGTACCGCCGTTACACGCTGCCTGTGCAGCCGGCTGGCCGGAAATGGCGGTGACCGGGGTGACACTGAGCGTGGCAGCCGAAGAAGTTACCGAACCGCAGGAGCCGGCAACGATGACATCGTACGAACCATTATTGGCAGCAGTGGCTGAGGCTATGGAGTATGTCGCGGCAGTTGCGCCCACGATGGCAACGGCATCCTTGCGCCACTGATAGCTGAGGGTTCCGGTGCCGGTCGCAGTGACGGCGAAGCTTGCTGCGGTGTCGGAGCAAACGACCTGTGCAGCTGGCTGGCTGGAAATGGTGGTGACCGGGGTGACACTGAGCGTGGCAGCCGAAGAAGTTACCGAACCGCAGGAGCCGGCAACGATGACATCGTATGAACCATCATTGGCAGCAGTGGCCGAGGCGATGGAGTATGTCGCGGCAGTTGCGCCCACGATGGCAACGGCATCCTTGCGCCACTGATAACTGAGGGTTCCGGTGCCGGTCGCAGTGACGGCGAAGCTTGCTGCGGTGTCGGAGCAAACGACCTGTGCGGCTGGCTGGCTGGTGATAACTGTGATGGCATCTACATTGAGCTGGGCCGAGGCAGAGACCTCGGTTCCGCAACCGCCTGAAACGATCACATCATACAAACCGCTGTCACCGGCAAAGGCCGCAGGAACCGTAAAGGTTGCCATGGTGGCTCCTGCAATCGGCTGGCCATCCTTCCGCCACTGATAGCTTAAAGCTCCGGTACCCGCCGCTGAAACGATGAATGCTGCGGGGCTGCCGCTGCACACCGTTGCCGCCGCTGGTGAGGTGGCAATTACTGTTGGTGCCAGCAAGCTCAGGCCCGCTGCGGTGCTGGTTGCTGTCCCGCATGATCCGGTGACCGTGATTGAGTAGTCCGCAACATCAGTTGGCGAGGCGTTGTTGATTGTCAGCGTCGCGGTCGTCGCACCGTCGATCGCCGTCGTCCCGTTCTTGAACCACTGGTAAGACAGTGTCCCGCTGCCAACTGCCGCGGCGGTAAAGTTTACCGTTCCGCCCGCGCACGTGCTCTGTGAGCTTGGTGCAGTGACGATATTCGTGCCAGCGAGAGCTTCAAGGTTGGCAACTTCAGAAGTGATGGAACCGCAGGAACCGGTCACGACTACCTGGTACGACCCGGCGGTTGCTGGCGATGTTGCCGGAACCGTGTAGCTTGCGGCGGTTGCACCCTCGATCAAGACCGCACCCTTATACCACTGGTACAACAGCGTTCCGCTGCCGGTCGCAGCAACCACAAACGTTGCGGGTGATCCCTCGCACACCGAGGCCGATGCTGGCTGGGTGCCAATCGCTGTCGCGGTCAGCACGTTTAGCGCCGCAGCACCGCTGGTCGCGGTCCCGCAGGAGTTGGTGACGACAACGTCATAGTTGCCCGCAAGCAGGCCGGCGCCGGTGAGGGTTACGCTAGCGGTTGTTGTTCCGGAAATCCCGGCACCATCGGTGACAATGCTGCCGTCCCGGCGCCACTGATAGCCCAGCGGGCCAGTGCCTGTAGCGGTGGTGGTAAACGTGGCGGTGCCGCTTGCACACTCGCTAACGCTGGCGGGTTGACCGGTGATCGCCGCGGCCGTGCAAGTTGGCCCGGGCACAACACGGACGCCACGCAGCACCGTGTTTGTTGCGGCGGTGCGAAGCGTTGTTGCGGCCGAGAAGGCCGTCCCGCCTGCGAGAGTGTCAGTGAACGACACGAGCTGATTTGCCGGGGTGGTAATCGAAGTTGCGTACAACTGGACGTTGTTGCCCGTCACGACGCCGGTCAGCCCGCGGAAACCGCCAACAGCGGTGTATGCTAAGTTCCAGGTAGTTCCGTTGAAGGTCCACTTCTGAATGCCACTGGTCGCGCGATCATCGGCCACGTACAGCACGGTGGGGCTGGCTAGGAAATAGTCGTAACTGCTCTGCGTGCCCGAGAAGCCGGACAGGAGCGTGATGGTCTGACCGGTCGTCGTCGGCAAGCCGCTGCCAACGGAGCTCACGCCAAGGAACGTTCCAGAGCCGGAGGAGGTATAGAGCTGACCATTGAAGATGTTGAGCACACGCAGGTTGGTGACGGTGGAGGAAAGCTGCGTGCTGGTTGTGCCGCCGAACGTGGCGAACCGGGCACCACCGGCCCCGCCGCCCGTGTACACCGACCCGCCTCCAGATGTCCAGACCGCGGTGCGGATGTTGTTTCCGGTCTGGGCATCGGTCAGTGCGGTGGTGGTGTCGATCACACCCGTGGCCAAATCAACACGTGCGGCGATGCGGTTGATCGTCGCCGAGGTAGATCCGGTCACACTTGCGGTGCCGAGAGCCGCATCGTAACCCGCCAGACCAAGATACAAACCATCGGGCGATAGACTCAGCGCTCCTTCGGAAGTTGCCGTGCCGGAATTGGTCAGTCGCCGAGCAGTCCCGGAAACCACCGTGGGCAGTGAGAGCGTGCGAACCACCGTACCGCTGGGTGAGAGCTCATCGAGGAAGGTTGCCGTGGCGGTGCTGCCCAATGTAGCGGAACCATCACCAATTCGCACGACCACAAGGTTGCCCGGTGTAAACGACTGGGCCGATGCGGATGCACCCGTGGCAAGCAAGATCGCCGCACACAAGGTGCGGCGGAGGCCTACGCGGCCAAGCACAGTACAACCAAGCGTCTGCTGCATTTTCATCTCATTCTCCGTGGACTAGAGGATCTAAATACCAAAGGGGGCGAAAAACCGAAGGGCCTAGAAACCGAAGGGCCTAGAAACCGGCAAGAAGGCTCAATCGGCCGGGTCTAAAAGTATTGCTGACGCAAGGTCAGTCCATGACCAACCCGCGAAACTTACCAAAAACTGGTTAAGAGGCTACACAAGCCACGATGTGAGGGCATTGTCGCAGATCGACTTCGGTGGCTTCCTTTACGTTACATTAACAATGCGACAACAATCCACGGAGTTATCTGTCGCCAAGTCAACCGTGATGTATATTCCCGCGCCCGTGAGCTGAGGTACGCACCTCCCTTAAAACGACCAATGGTGCAACCGAATGGATGCCGTGGCATTTGGGGTGACTGCGGGCTTTCACTCGGCGGCTGGTTTTGGTGCGTTCAGGCTTCCCGTTTGCAACGTGTAGCGGGCATTTCAGGCCGCAGAACTTGGCAATGTCAATGGCTCTACACGGTCGCGGACGGCGTCGTTGGGTGGAATCATCCTCGCGCAGGTTCGTTGCGATGCCTTGGGCCGATCAGGCCCATCTGGCGCATCCGGCCCATCCGTCTCGGCAAACCAAAGGCCAGCCGAAGCGGTAACCAGCCCACAATCGCCAGTGATGCCAACAGCTCTCTTGCGCCTCGTGCAGATTCAAGAGTCACGGGAGTAGTGCCCGCGGAAACAACTCCGCAACATCGCCAGCGGCGGATCGTTTAGCCCCCGTACGGGCATGGCGATGATGGTCGCCGCCGAAACGTCACATTCTGCCTTTACTTTCTCGTTCGTCTTTTCTCTTCACTCTGCTTTCATCCCTTACGGCTTCACCGTCAGTTCCGCCCTTCGCTCCGCAATCTCCGCTGCGATCCTTGCCACGAATGCATCCAGCGGCATGCTGCCCGCATCCTTTTCTTCACCGCGAATGCGAATCGACACCGCGTTGTTCTCCGCATCGCGAGGGCCAACAACCAGCAGGTACGGTATCTTCTGCTCTGCGGCGACCTTGATTTTGCCCTGAATGCGGTCGTTGCCGTAGTCTGTCGTCACGCGCACACCCACGGCTTTCAGTGCGGCCTCAACCTTCGCCGCGTAGTCGTTGGTCTTCTCGCTGATGGGCATCACCCGCACCTGCTCAGGGTTCAGCCATGTCGGGAACGCGCCAGCAAAGTGCTCGATCAGCACGCCGCAGAAACGCTCCATCGAGCCAAACGGGGCACGGTGAATCACCACCGGCCGGTGCGGCTTGTTGTCCGGCCCGGTGTACGTCAGGTCAAACCGGATTGCCATGTTGTAATCAACCTGCACCGTGCCAAGCTGCCATTCACGGCCGATCACGTCTTTGACGACAAAGTCAATCTTGGGGCCGTAAAACGCCGCTTCGCCCGGCTCTTGAGAGAACGGGACTCCAAGTGATGCTGCCGCGGCCAAGCACGCCGCTTCTGCCTGGTCCCAATTTTCTGGGGTGCCGGTGTACTTGTTGGAGTCCTTATCACGCATGCCCACGCGAACGCGATAGTCTTTCATACCCAGCACGGTGAAGATCACCTTTACCAGTGATAGGCAGCCTTGAATTTCCGCCGGGATCTGATCCTCCGTGCAGAACAGGTGCGCATCGTCCTGAGTAAACCCACGCACGCGCGTCATGCCGTTTAGCTCGCCAGATTGTTCCCAGCGGTAGACCGTGCCAAACTCCGCCAGCCGCGCTGGCATGTCGCGGTAAGAGTGGGGGGAGCTAGCAAAAATCTTCGCGTGGTGCGGGCAGTTCATTGGCTTCAGCATGAAGCCCTCGATCAGCTTGTCATCCGGAAGCACACGATCGGGAGTGATGGTCTGAGCCTGTGTGCGCTCGTTGATCCCCGCCGCCAGCCGGGCCGAGACGCCCTCGACGCGGTTGATCATTTCCGCGCACGAGCAGCCTGAGGAGACCAGTTCATCCAATGCATTACGCTCCAGGATCGGCGCAAACTGCGAGTCTTTGTAGTAGGGGAAGTGGCCGGAGGTTTTGTACAACTCCAGCGACCCAATGTGCGGCGTGAAAACCTCGGTGTATCCCTGTTTGCGCAGCTCATTGCCAATGAAGTTCTGTAACTCTTTGCGCACAATTGAGCCCGCAGGCGTCCACAGAATCAGGCCCTGGCCCACGTCCTTGTCAATGTGAAACAGGCGGAGTTTTTCGCCGATGACGCGATGGTCGCGTTTGTTGGCCTCTTCCTTCTGGATTAGGAAAGCGTCAAGCTCGGCCTGTGTAGCGAACGCGGTGCCGTACACGCGGGTGAGGCGGTCGCTGTTTTCATCGCCATGCCAGTAGCTGCTTGCCAGCGACATGACCTTGATCGCGCCGACACGGCCGGTGTTGGGCACGTGAGGCCCGCGGCAGAGGTCCTCAAAGTTTTTGCCGGGAGTGCCGGTGGCGTAAAAAGTTAGCGGCGCAGCGGCATCGGCCGAGATCGCGCGGCTGGCGTTGTCAACCTTGTACTTGTTGCCTTC
>JBBRKQ010000054.1:0-27108 GCA_038231815.1 Phycisphaerales bacterium | reverse complement strand
GATGTGCCGTTGATCATCGCCAGGCACCTGCTCACACACGTGAGAATGCCCAGGCCCAGCACATCGATCTTGAGCATGCCCAGCACTTCGATATCGTCTTTATCCCACTGCACCACCGTCCGATCCGCCATCGCGGCGTTCTCGATGGGAACCAGATCGCTCAGTTTGCTCTTGGTGATAATGAACCCGCCGACGTGCTGGCTGAGGTGCCGCGGGAAGCCCAGAATCTGCTCAACCAGCAGCAGCAGCAGTTGAATCGTCGGATCGTGCGGCGACAGGCCGACTTCCTTGAGCCGATGCTCCTGCGGCACGCCGGGGTCCCACCAGTCAATGTTTCTGGCCACAGCATCAACAACATCCAGCGAGAGTCCCAGCGCCTTGCCCACCTCGCGCACCGCGGAGCGGCCGCGGTAGGTGATCACCTCCGCCGTGAGCGCTGCCCGCTCGCGGCCGTACTTCGCGTACAGATATTGGATCACTTCCTCGCGGCGCTCGTGCTCAAAGTCAATGTCAATATCCGGCGGCTCGCTGCGCTCTTTGCTGATGAAGCGTTCAAACAGCACGTTGACGCGGTCTGGATCAACAGCGGTAATGCCAAGGCAATAGCACACGGCTGAGTTGGCCGCGGCGCCGCGGCCCTGGCAGAGGATGTTGCGCGAGCGGGCGAAGTTGACCAGGTCGTGAACTGTCAGAAAATAATGGGCGTACTGCAGTTCGTCGATGAGCTTGATCTCGTAGTGAATCTGCGCGACCACCTTGGGTGGCACGATGCCCATCGCCCGCGACTTCGCATCGCCAGCCGGCACAGTCGCGGCAGCGGCGTTCGCACCTCCCGCCCGCTCACAGTACCTCTCAACTGCGCCCTGCCAGGTGAGTTGCTCCAAATGCTGCATCGCCGTCAGGCCCGGCGGCACCACTTCATCCGGATACTCATACTTGATCTGTTTGAGTGAAAAATGCCTGCAACGTGCCGCGATTCGCATCGTGCTAGCAACCGCCCCCGGCACGTGGGCAAACAAACGGTGCAGGTGCTCGGTCGTGTGCAAGTGCCGCTGGCTGTTTGGCTGTATCGCAAGCCCCGCCTGCGGCAGCGTGGTGCCCAGACGGATGCACGTGAGCACATCCGCCAGCGCCCGGCGGTTGGGCTGGTGGTACAGCACATCGCCGGTAGCCACCAGCGGCAGACCGATGTACCGGCCGATGGTGACAAGCTGCTCATGCCTTGGCCCGTCATCGCCATCAAATCGGTGCGACACGGCTAGAAACAGCCGTTGGCGATCGGGGTCGGCCAGAGCCTCTGTGCTGGTGTGCAGTCGCGTGTTCAGGTCGGTCAGCAGTTGCAGGAAGTTCTCATCCGGTGGATGCTCCGGTCTCCAGTGCGGGGGCACGAACACCACCTGAATTTCACGCCCGCGCGGCTCGGTCAGGGCCTCGATGATGTCATGGAGCGACAGGTGACACTTGCCCTTGGGTGCCCGGCGTTTGCCCAGCGTCAGCAGGTTGCAGATGGCCGAGTAGCCCGGCAAACTCGTCGGCAGCAGCACCAGCGACCAGTCCGCCAGCACACTCTCTGTTCGCCCGTTTGCACGGGTGTCTGCATCCGCGTTTGCCACCGGTAACTGCACCGTGATGCGTGTGGCGGGGATGAACTGGATGCCGCATTTCTCTGCCGCGGCATGGGCCCGCACAATGCCCGCCAGCGAATTGTCATCAGCCAGCGCGATGGCCTGATAGCCAAGGGCGGCGGCTTGCTGGATGAGCTCATCAGGGTGCGAAGCCCCGGTGAGAAATGAGTAGTTGGAGGTGCACAGCAACTCCGCATAGCCAAAGGCCGATGGCGTGTACGGCGCGGGAGTGCCGGGCGGCAGCTGCGGCGGCGGGGGGATCTCGGCCGCAGCGCCAGCAACGCACGCCGCGTGCGCCGGCATGCCGTCAACCCGGCGCTTGTTTGATGTGTCACCGTTTTTGTACGGGTGTGGGTGATACTTGTTGGCGGGCTGTTCGGGCATGGCTACAGGCTCAGGTCGCAGGCGGCAATCGGCATCTTCGCATCACTCGGGCACGTAAGGCCAAGCGTGTGGTTCTTGAAAACGACCGAAGTCTCTCGCGCGAGAGGGTGAGCGGTCATAGGATTATGTTAGGGTATGCCGAGCAAGGCTCGCCGGCACCAGAAAGTGATGGCGGCGGCTGGCAAATTCCAAGTCAGGGCCAACTGCTTCGGCCGGAGAGTGCTGGTCGTCTGACAGTATCAGGAAGCGTGCAGAGACAGCACAACATACCGTTTTCACTGTGATTTTGCAGATTTTAGTACGTTAAAAACCTGTCGTTCATCGGGTCGGGAACAGTTTCAAAAAACCGTTCACCCTCCGGAAGAGAGTGGGAGCGGAGGCTCCGTTAGCGGCGGCCTGCTCAATAGCCAATTCTGTTCCGAGCAGCGAAACAGCACCCCGCGCACTGCCCACGCCGCCGCTCACACAGGGCTGGGCACCGTGCTCAAAATACCCAGCAGCACCGGCGCATTTCTTCTGGCATCGTTGCCCGTTGTCGAGATAATCCGGTGGGCCCACACCGGCACAACGTTTTTCACCACATCGTCCGGCACGGCATAATCCCGCCCAGCCAGCACCGCCGTTGCGCGAGCCGCCAGTGAAAGCGCCAGCGAGCCTCGAGGCGAGACGCCCAGCGCCAGGCTCTCATGGTTCCGCGTCGCCGTGGCCAAGGCCACGATATATTTAACAATCGCCGGGTCCAGCCGCACATTGTCGGTGCGGGTCTGCAGGGCAAGCACATCAGAGACATCTAGCGCCGGGGCAAGCTGCGGCAGGGCGTTCTTGGCTGGCCGGCTCACAATCACGCTCGATTCCACCTCCGCCGTGGGATATCCCAGCGAGACGCGCATCAGGAACCGGTCAAGCTGGTTCTCCGGCAGCGTGTATGTGCCCTCAAACTCCGAGGGGTTTTGCGTGGCCACCAGCATAAACGGCGGCTCCAGCCTGTGCGTGATGCCGTCAACGGTCACCGCCGCATCGCTCATGGCCTCCAGCAAGGCACTCTGTGCTCGGGGGGTAGCACGGTTAATTTCATCGGCCAGCACAACATTGGCAAAGATCGGGCCGCGTTTGAACTCAAAGTGGTCCAACTCACGCCGATAGATCGACACGCCCAGAATGTCCGATGGGAGCAGGTCGGGCGTGAGCTGAATTCGTGAGAACGAGCAGTTGATGCCCTTGGCCAGTGCCGTGGCCAGCACGGTTTTGCCGACACCGGGGACATCCTCAATCAGGCAGTGGCCGCGGGCCAGCAGGCAGACCAGCAGCTGGTCAATAGCCAGGGTGTTGCCCAGATAGACGCTGGCGATCGTTTCGCGCAGTTTGGCGATGGAGGTTTGGGCATCGGTCATAGATGGAAGAGCGGTGCTGGGTATCAGGGCGGTGAGATCAGGCATTACCGGGCAGTGTATGGCGGGGCAGCGATGGCTCTCTGGCCTTGCTGTGTCTGCCCGATTCCTCCTAAACCGGCCGCAGTATGGATGAAATGTCGGGCCGCATGAACGGCCACAGGTCAGATGTCGAGTCCGTACAGTAACTGTAACTGAGCATTTTAATTTTTTTCTTTCAGGTTTTCAATTGTCAATGTATTGGGGGGGGGGGTAAAGTAACGCAGGCCGCCATGTGAGGGCACGTATCCTTTCCATGAGCAAACACCGCTTGGGAGTCCACGATGAAACGTTCGCAAAGGATCAAGTTGGCAATGGCTGGTGCGATGACTCTGGCATGCTTCGGGACAGCGTCGTTTGCATTTCAAGATCGTTCGTGTCCTGGAAATCCGACAGCATTGCACGCTTGTGCTGGTGGCACACAGCGGCTACGGGTGCTGGTGCAGCAAGATGTCCCCTTCGGTGAGGCTACTGTAATTACGACCACTCCAGCGATGGTACCGCTTTTCGAAGATACGCGGACAAACAACACCGATCACGTGACCCACGAAACCATTACGTGGAACAAATCTTACACAAATGACTACACTGTCACAATGGGAGCGACCGCGGGAGTAGAAGGGGAGGTCAAAGTTGCGGTGGGAACTTGGTTGCCCGTTGTAACGGAAGCTAAGCTCAAAGCAATGTCCGGGATCTCGATCACTGACAAGACGTCTAAAACAGACACTTTTGCCGTGACTGGTTCGACGACATTCGACCTCAAGCCCTGCGACTGGGTTACGTATAAGGTAACGTGGGCAACTTGCAAGGCCACGGTGACCCAACCCATCTGTGACCGCACGACGTGCAATATCCAAGCATGGAATAATCCGCAGACGACCGACTGCAACATTCGTTTCATTCGGGCAGTTAGCAACGGAACTCAGATTATCAACGGGACATCCACCGGTGGACATCCGTGCATTCCATGAAACGATACTTAATAATCGGAGGCGTGCTTGTAGCCGGTGCCGCAGTCTTGCTGTGGATTGAATTCACAAGTCGCGGTCGTTTGATGACCCCAGCGCCGTCCTCAACGCCGTCGTTGCCCTCAGGCAAGGCCGAAACGCTGTACTCACCCGATGAATTGCTAGAGGCGATTCGGGCAGGTAGGATTGACCCCGAGGCTGACAAGGCGACGATTGCCGCGGTGTTTGAATTGATGCCGCCCGATGTTCAGGCCGCGTGGATGAAACAACTGGCAGAGCTGCTCGGCGGGCTCGATCCCTCGGCTGCTTCTGCCTTGCAGCGAGCGATGGGGCACTTTGCGCTTTCGCGTGGGTACGCCGAGGATGGTTGGGTAGTCTTGGCACCGGTTATGGGGTGCGAGGCTTGTTCCAGGATTGAACGCGATGACGCGTTGCGGTTGCTCGATCAGTTCACGCTGCCAAACGGGTCGCACAGAGCTGAACTCACGGCCGCGGTGCTGTCAAGAGCACGTGAGGTGCTTGCCGCAGATACACCTGAGACCGGGCCGTTGCCGCTCGTATGGTCGGCCTTTCGGTTGTTGGCTACATCCGGCCACGCTGGGGAGAGCATAGCTATGCGACGGCGATATCTGGAAAGGTACGAGGGTGTAATCAGTGCTGAGGCGTTTGCCAATTCGCAGCAGACATTTGCACAGGAACTTATAGCCAACGGCAATGCAGCAGAAGCGCGCCCGCTGCTGCTGGAAATCGCTGAACGCTATCGTGGTACCGCGATGAGTGAAAATCGAGCGATCTTCGTCGCCCACGCGGCGAGAGCGAGCAGCACCGCAGAAGCGGTGACGCTGCTCGAGGGTGTCCTGGCGGACAGCACCGAATTGCACACCGCCTCCACGGCGACCGTGTACTACCAGTTGCAGCTCGCGTACAAAGCGGCGGGGAACAACGCGGAGGCGCTTCAGGCAGTGGAGCGATATTGGTCTGACCGCGGCTCAAACGGCTCTGGCCTTGCGGCGGTCCCCGGTGGCGCTGACGCGAATCACAATGCGAACGTGGCCGCGGCGCTTTGTGCCGATGCCGCTACGCTTGCTCGCCAGCTGAACCGGCCATCCGATGCCGAACTGTGGTACCGCAGGGTGCTTGAGGTTGGGCCAAACACTCTGACCGCTGCGACTGTGCGAGAGATGTTGGCCCGCAGGCAGTGAAGTTTGGCCTGGATCGCGACTGCAGGTGGATAGGGTCTAACGCGGGAGTTGCTGACGCGTTACCGAAAACAATCCCGAGCGATTTGTCGCGAGCGGGTTAGCGCTGCCGCCGGGGTCATACACTCGCGCGATGGCAATTGACGACTCCGAAACCCCGACGCAGCCGCCGAACGGCTCCGCCGGTTCACGCCTGCGCTCCGTCTCCCGCGCCATTGAACTTTCCCTGGGCGGCAAGCTGCCCTGCATCAGTTGCGGGTATGACCTGCAGGGCATCTCCATTCTGGGCGTTTGCCCCGAGTGCGGCACGAATGTGCGTGCAACCGTGCTGGCCGCGGTGGACCCAATGGCCGAGGAATTGGTGCCGCTGCGGGCGCCGACGCTGCTGGCCGGCGGCATGGTGATGTGGAGCGTGGGCGGGCTGCTGGCTCTTTTGGCCGCGTGGTGGCAGATTGGCCCGGAGCTGCCGGGGCTGATTGGCTTGCCGCTGCGGAGCATGGCTGTTTCGGGCTCACAGGCGGTGCAGGTGCTGCTGGCGTTTGGGCTGGTGATGTCAATGGTGGGGGCCGTGGCCATGGTGGACCCGCACGAGGGAACCAAGCCAAGCGTGAAACTGGCGGCGATAGTGGGGGTGGTGCTGTACATGCCAGCGATCGCGGCGGTGCTGCTCGCGCCGGATCTCGCGGCATCATCGCGGTTGTCATCGGGCTATGGGGGCCTGACGTTGTGGACGCCCGCGCCCGAGCGCACACTGTGGAGGCTGCTGGTGTGGGCGTGCATCTTTGTAATGCTGATGTGCCTGCGACCCGCGGCCAGAACCATGGTTGCCCGCAGCGTGCTGCTGCGGACGGGCCGGGTGGACAGGCAAACGCTGGTGGCCATGGCCGCGGCGGTGGGGCTGCTGATGCTGGGCGATGTGCTGGCGATGCTGGCGGTGGCGACGAGCGCGACGTATCAGCACCCGGCGTCGACATGGCTGCTTTGGTTTCGGGGTTTCAACCATGCACCGCCCGCGTCAACAGAGAAACTGCTAAAAAAGAATGGAGAGATCGGCCTACAGATGTCCTGTGGTGCATAACCGGTACAGTGTTGCGAAATACTCGGACCAACACACGAGAGAATGCCCGCACGTCGTCGCGATACATCGAATGCACAGTCGACTGAACATAAGAATTTGTGAGCGGAGGCGACGATCGCGTGGTCGCAAACAGCGTGCGTGTGCTTTGCGACGATGCTTCATCGTTGTCAGCGATGATTTTTGCAATGCAAGGCGCTGCTTGTGTGATCAAGTTCGACGCGCCGATGCCCGATGCGTAGTGAAGTTGCCCGGCTGCTTTGTGTACTGCCATGAAGCTTTGGACGTGGGAAAATACCTTGAGAGCAGCCAGAGAGAAAAGGACTTTGCTAGGGAGAGGAAATGCACCAGTGATTTGACTGATTTAGGGCGCGGTAAGTAGGCAGGAGAAACTTGAATATATGGTAAATATCCAGACAATTTGCAGGTATAAACCGGCAGTTTTGACTTTATACACCAAACCGGTGCAAATTTGAGCTCAATTTATTCAGTATAACAACTCTCATTAAAAAAACTGGGATTTTTTTCACTTGACTGAAGCCTGCGATGCCTGGGACCGATATTCCGGCACTGTCAGGAGCACTGTGAATGCTCCATCGGCAGCAACCTTTACTCAGGAGCAATCGCGTGACTCGAATTTCAAACGACTCGACCTACAGCTTGGGCAGGAAAGTATCGGTACTCGGCACCGCAGCCGCTTTTGCTACCTTGCTTGCCTTGGGCGCGTGCAGCGCAAATCGCACCACACATGCGGGCTCAGCGGTAAGTGTCGCATCGGACCGCCATGCCTTTTCCGATGTCGAAACGCAGATCGACGACGGTGCCGGAAACATTGAGAACTTGGGTGTTCGCCGCTGGCGCGTGTCTGCTGAACATTTTATGAGGGACATCCCGCTCGCCGCCTATTCGATGAACCCCGAGGGTTACATCACATCGTTCGGGTTGGCCTTGCCGCCAGCCGCAGGAGTTACAGATGCACCGGTTGGCGTTGCGCTGTCAGGCATCACAATCAATGCACGCGGTGAGCTGGCGGGGTGGACACTTGCAGCGGAAGCCGGGCCTCTGTGCACGCTTAAGAAAATTCTGATTCCCCCTGCGACGATCCCCACCTATTATTGTGAAACAGGTTCCTGCTCGACACCCAACACCTGTATCATCACCTATGTGTACGACGAGAACAGCCAACTGAAAACGATTCGTTGTGACTGCGAAGTCGTTCCTTAATTTGTCGTAGAGTATCAACGAAGACGACGGCAAATATGCCGTCGTCTTTTTAATTTTTGGCCAGACAGGGCCCCCATCGCTGGCCGTAGCGAGTCGCTTGGCCGCGTTCGTGCGGTTCGGCCGCTGTTGCTCTAGACTAGGACGATGCCGCTGGATGACTCTGAAAACCCGACGCAGCCTCCCGCGGCGGTGCCGGCATCGCGGGGGCGTTCGGCCTCGCGGGCGATTGAGCTTTCTCTTGGCGGCAAGCTGCCGTGCATCAGTTGCGGGTATGACCTTCAGGGCATCTCTATTCTGGGCGTTTGCCCCGAGTGCGGCACCAATGTACGCGCAACGGTGTTGGCCGCGGTCGATCCGATGGCCGAGGAACTGGTGCCGCTGCGTGCACCCACGCTACTTGCCGGCGGCATGGTGATGTGGAGCGTTGGCGGGCTGCTGGCCCTTTTGGCCGCCTGGTGGCAAATTGGTCCGGAATTACCGGGGCTCATCGGCCTGCCGCTGCGAAGTATGGCAGGCTCCGGATCGCAGGCTGTGCAGGTGCTGCTGGCGTTTGGGCTTGCTATGTCCATGGTGGGGGCCGTGGCAATGGTTGACCCGCACGAGGGAACCAAGCCAAGCGTGAAGCTGGCGGCGATAGTGGGGGTGGTGCTGTACATGCCAGCGATCGCGGCGGTACTGCTTGCGCCGGATCTGGCGGCATCATCACGATTGTCATCAGGCTATGGGGGCCTGCCCCTGTGGACGCCGGCCCCGGAGCGCACGCTGTGGAGGCTGCTGGTGTGGGCGTGCGTGTTTGTAATGCTCATGTGCCTGAGACCTGCCGCAAGAACCATGGTGGCCCGCAGCGTGCTGCTGCGAACGGGGAGGGTTGACAGGCAAACGCTGGTGGCCATGGCCGCCGCGGTGGGGCTGCTGATGCTGGGCGATGTGCTGGCCATGCTGGCAGTGGCGACGAGCGCCACCTACGAGCAGGCCGCGGCGGCATGGCTGTATATTGCCGGAGTGGTGCTGTGGGTGATGGGGGGCGTGCTGATGACCTTTGGGGTGGCGGGCTCGGTGATTGACTGCGTGCGAATTGCCAGAGCAATATTGAATCCGTCGCCCTCGCTGCGGCAGTTGATGGGCCAGCCACCGGCACCAAAAACCAAGACTGCCACCGGGAATGTGGCTGCCAACGGCGAAGCGCCGGGCACAAAGTCAATTTCAAAGGATCGCCCAAGCCATGACTGATGCCGATCGCAAACGGTTTGATGCCCTGCTGCACGATGCCTTGGAAGCGCTGCCTCCGGCGGTGCGCGAGGTGCTTGATGAGGTACCGCTGATTGTTGATGACAAGCCGGATGAAGAGTTGCTGGCCCAATTAAAGCGCGATGGCCTGCTGGATGAGCCGGACGGCGAGGATGTTGATGAGGCGGACCTCGGGCCGATGGGCCTGCACAGCGGGGTGGCGATTACTGATCGGTCGGTCGGTGACTCGGGTGTGATGCCGCCGCAGATTCATCTGTTTCGCGAGGCGGTGGTGGACTTTGCCGGTGGCTGGGACCAGGCCGATGCGGACGATGAGATCTACGAGGAGATTCGCATCACGCTGCTGCACGAAATCGGGCACCATTTTGGTCTTGATGAGGGCGAGCTTGAGGATTTGGGGATGGGGTGAGAACGCGAGGGCGATACAGGAAGAAAGTAAAAAGCGTAAAGAAGGCGGGGAAAGTCGGTTCGATGAACCTGACCGCCTCGCAGGTGAAGTCTCTCTGCCGAGATGTCGCCCTACCTTTCTGCCAGCGGAGGGGGTGTCCGTAGCCTCTTTGATTGTTGATTTGCTCTGCATCATTGCAATCTCCCGCCCGGGTGGCTCTCACCTTCCTCTGATTTTTTCATCTCACCATGCAAACCGAACCATCTCCCTCCGGCGGTATCAAGAGCCTTACCGATGAGCAGATCCGTACCTGGTCGCGTGAGCAAAAAGATACGTGGTGGCTGCAAAACGTCTACCGCGGAGCGATGGCCCAGCTCACGCTTCGTTCTGCCGTCACTGGTTTCCTGCTCGGCGGCTTGCTCTCGGCTACCAATCTTTACGTCGGTGCAAAGACCGGCTGGACCTTGGGCGTTGGGTTAACCAGCGTCATCCTCGCGTTTGCCATGTTCAAGGTGTTCTCCTCGCTGGGCGCCAAGGACATGACAATCCTTGAAAACAACGCGATGCAAAGCATCGCCACCGCTGCGGGGTACATGACTGGCCCGCTTATCTCGGGTATGGCCGCATACATGTGGGTGATGAACACGCCGATGCCGTGGTGGCAGATTTTCTGGTTCAACATCGTACTGTCCATCTTGGGTGTGCTGGTCGCCTTTCCCATGAAGCGACGGTTCATCAACGATGAGCAGCAACCCTTCCCAGAAGGTCGCGCCTGCGGTGTGGTGCTCGACACGCTTTACTCCTCAGCAGCCGCGGTCGGGCTGTTCAAGGCCAAAGCGTTGGCCGTCGCCGCGGCGATCGCGGGCTTTATCAGTTTCATCTCCGGTGAAAGCTACATGAAGCTGATCCAGCAAAAATGGTTTGGCTTTGCCGAATCATGGCACCTGCCCCACAACATTGATGCGGCGTACTACGCCATGGTTGCCAAGGGCTGGGTTCCGATTCCGCGTCTAGCTGGTGTAGATATCCGCCAACTCGGTCTCAGCCCCGGCCTTGATCTGGCATTGTTCGGCGCTGGCGGGCTGATGGGTATCCGTGCTGCCATCAGCCTCATGGTGGGCATGCTCCTGAACTTTGTAGTCGTCATCCCTTGGATGATCTCGATCGGTGAAATTGGCCCGAAGAGCGGCTCTTTTGTTGACGGGACAGCCGTCTTTACGCGCGTCCACGTTGTCAACACGTGGGCGCTGTGGTGGGGCATTTCAATGATGATCACCGCCTCCATGGTCGCCCTCGTGGCCAAGCCGCAGGTGTTTATCGAGGCCTTCCGCACCCTCACCGGCAAAACCAAGCACGGCAATGATGTGCTCAAACACATCGAAGTGCCGCTGTGGATCTCTTGGGTCGGAATGCCGGTTGTCGGTGCCGTTGGTGTCTGGATGGCCCACGACTGGTTCGGAGTCAACTGGTTCTTTGGTGCCCTGTCCATCCCGCTAATCATCTTCCTGACCCTGATTGCCGCCAGCAGCACAGCGCTCACCGGCACCACGCCCACCGGGGCGTTGTCCAAGATACCGCAATTCACCTTTGGTGCGATGGACCCCAAGCACCCGGCAACCAACCTCATGACTGGCGTCATGTGCGTCGAAGTTGCGAGCAATGCCAGTAATTTGCTTATGGACATCAAGCCCGGCTACATGCTCGGCGGCAAGCCACGTCATCAGGCCGTTGGCCACATCATCGGCATCTTCGCCGGCGCGGTCGCATCAACGCCGCTATTCTTTTGGTTGTTCATGCAGGGCTACGACCCGGCCAAAGCCGCGATCGACCCGAACCATGTTCAGACCGTGATGGCCCCCGAGAACGGCCAATTCAGCTTCCCCTCCGCACTGCAATGGAAGGGCGTTTCGGAAATGATCGCCTCGATCTTTGGCGGTGATTCCGGCAAGTCGCTACTGACTGACTCGATCATCATTTCCATGGGCATCGCCGCGGCCGTGGCCGTTGTCTTTGAAGTCCTTCGAATTCGCACCCGCGGCAAGTTCCCGCTCTCTCCGCTGGCAATTGGCCTCGGTGTGGTTGTCCCGCCGGATTCGACCATGGCCATGTTCGCCGGCGCTTTCGTTTTCTGGTTCCTGGCCAATCGCTATAAAAATCATTCAAACTCAAGCGGCCACAAGCTATTTGTCCAGACCCAAGAGCCGATTTGCGCCGGTCTCGTCGCAGGCGCTGCGCTCATTGGCATCGGAGATGTCCTCGTCAAGGTGTTCCTGCTGAAATAGCCGTACCGGCCAGTGCCGTGGTCAAGCGGCTCACACCGCTTGCCGCTCGCCTGTTCCTTGCCAAGTGACACCGCTCGCTGATTCCGATTCCCCGAGGCTAAACGCCAATCGCTTTGCTGGTTTTTGCAACCCCATGGCCCAGTCTACCATTATTAAACCGCGGCCATCTTCACTCGCCATGGCCGCACGCTGCGTTGGCCTTGGCCTTTGCTTCGGTGCTCTTCTTACAATCTCGGCGCCATCGATCAACCTCTGGCCGCTGGCCGCGCTCCTAGTCGTCCCGCTTGCCGTCGCTGTGTTTCTCATCGCTGCTCGCGCTCATCAGTCTCTGGCCCTCTCGCAGCGACCACGCATCTTCGGCTGGGCAGCGCTGGTTGGTGTTGGCACCACGCCCGCGTGGATGTGGCTTCAGCTCTTCCTCTTCCCCGTCACTCCACCCGGCTTTGTGCCGCTCGGATTCTACCTTTCGTCATATTCAGCAGTATTTGTATGGCTCATGGCGCGTGGCATGGTTTCTCGCGAATCGTTGCGTGGTGCGCCATCACTAGGCAAGCTGTCCAAGTTTACTTCCCATATTCCACTGCCCCTCCTGGCTGGCGGTCTCTGGTGTCTTCTTGAAGTTCTCCGGGGAGACTGGGTTTTGGGCGGCTACGCCTTTTACAACATCGCAGTGCCTCTTATTGACATCCTTGCCCCGCTGGCCAGCGTCATCGGCTGCATCGGCTGCGCCGCCGTCGTCGCGGGCTTCGGCTGGATGCTCGCTGAAGTTATACTAAATCCCGCCGCCCGACCGCCACGGCGGCTGGCGCCCAAACTGACTGTCGTTTCGCTCATCGTCGGTCTGCCATGGGTGCTCGTCCCGGCTTTGAAAAATCCGGGCGACCGTTCTCTTCGAGTGGGCGTGCTGCAAACCAATCTGCCTCAAAGCAACAAAATGAGTTGGCTTGCTGCCAGCCGGAGTGCTGAATTTACCAAATGGCTAAGCCTCACCCGCACACTGGCCGCCAGCAACCCCGACGTGATCGTTTGGCCAGAAACGATGTTCCCCGGCGCCAGCCTGAGCCCGCAGTGGACTTCTCTTGAAAATCGAATCGGCCTCTACCTTCCTTATGAAGACAGCCGCGGCGTTCAGAAACGCCTCATGCTTGCTGAACTCGCTGAGCAGTTGGTAGCCCTTCAGGCCGAGATCCGCGTCCCCCTGCTCGTGGGCGCTGTCGGTACTGAGAACCCCACAGTTGAAAAGAACTCCACCAGAATTCGCGCGGACACCCGATTCAACAGCGTCTTCATGATCCGGGGCGGTAAGGTTGAGGCCGACCGCTACGACAAAGCCCGCCTCGTGCCCTTCGGTGAGTACATCCCAATTGCGTGGCGCTTACCCGACCTGCAGAATGCGATTGTGGGTCTTGGCGCCAAGGGCATGTCATTTGATCTTGCCTTTGGTGGCCGCCCCACGGTCTTCACAATCGAGGGTGGCCCCGCCATCGCCCGCGTCGCCGCCCGCGTGGTCACGCCAATCTGCTTCGAGATGACCTATCCCGGCACCCTTCGCTCCATCGTGTTCGATGGCGAGTCCCGCCGAGCTGATCTGATCATCACCCCCAGCAACGATGGTTGGTTTGGCTGGCAGGACAGCGGGCGCATCACCCATATGCAAATCGCCCGCTGGCGCGCCGCAGAACTCGGCACCCCAGTCGTCCGCTCCGTGAACACCGGAATCTCTTGTGTTATTGACGGTGCCGGCAATGTTCTCCAGGCACCCGGCAGCCAACCGCTGCCCACCCAGCAAGAAGGTACACTCATCGCTGATGTGCCCTTGGCGGTTCGTACCACCTTGTACACCCACTTTGGCGACTGGCCCGCTATCGGTTTGGGCATTTTCTCTTTGATCACGCTTGTCTTTGGCGGCCGCCTGCCCGGACGTGCTTCCACCACCGTCTGACTTGTTCTCTCCCCACGTCAGTCCCGCGGGTGTACCCTGTCTTTAGTCGTTACCTGTCTCGTCCATCCCATCGCGGAACTCGGAGCACGGATGCCCCGCCCCGCCATTAACCGTTTTTCACCCACCCGTCCATCCGCCCTCCGCACAGGCAAAGGCCTCCGCGACGGCGACGGCCCGGCCCCCCGGCAAAGGATTGCCCAATGCTCTCATCCCACCAGCCAACTCACCTCGTGCGCACTTCCGCGATGCTTCTGACCGCGGCCGCCTTCTCACTGTCCGCCCTTGCCGCCGGTTGTAAGAGCGATTCAAAGCCAACTTCTAGTACGAGCGGCACCGCCGCCACCAACCCCGCGGCCGTGATGCTCGATGCAGTTGTCATCTCCCAGCTCCGCGAGCGTTCGCTCGCCATGCTCTCGGAGGCAACCAACTCTGACTCTGCGGAGATGCGAGCCAACGCCGTTGAAGCGTTGGCCGTCGTCCCCGCCCGCCTCGCTCCGGTACTGCCCCGCATGCTGGCCGATACCAACCCCGGCGTGCGTGCTGTGGCTGCAAAGGTCGCTGGCCGCACCAAGCAAACGCAGGTCGCGGCCCAACTTACGGCCCTTACCGGTGATTCCGTCACATTCGTGCGTGCCGCCGCGATTTACGCCCTGGTGCGCATGGGCCAGCCGGTTGATCAAACTCCGCTCGCGCAAATGCTGTTCAGCCCCGACCCCGTCGTCCGGGCCGAGGCTGCATACTTCCTAGGTGAGCTTGGAAACAAATCTGCCCTGCCCATGGTGAAAGAGGCCTCCGCACGCGGCATGCCCCGTGTCGATGCCGCGATCGCCAGAAAGGTCCAGCTCCAGATCGCTGAGGCGCTCGTCAAACTTGGCGACGACGGTGCAGTGCAAGAAATCCGGGCCGGGCTGTACCCCTCCCAGGAAAAAGACTACGAAAATGCCGCCCTCGCAGCCCAGATCCTGGGTCAACTCGGTGACAAGGCTTCCGGCGACCAACTCATTTACATCACGGCTTACAAGGAAGGCGGTACCCAGAAGCTCCCGGCCGAGGTCCGGCTTGCCGCGGCATCGGCGCTCGCACGCCTGGGCAACGACCGTGGCTCATTCATCGCCGATGAATACGCAGCTTCGACCCTTGCCGCCCTGCGTGCTCAGGCCGCTTTCGTGTATGGCTCGACTGGCCGTCTGGAAAACCTGTCGAAACTAAAACCGCTGCTAGAGGACAAGGACGCCCTTGTCCGAGTCGCCGCCGCGGCAGCAGTTGTGAAACTCGCGGAAAAATAACTGTTTTTTCGGATCCACACGCTTTACCCGACCGGAAAGGACTGATCGTCGAATAGCCCATGAGGTTCGATTCCCCGAAATTCACCCGATCGGATAGAAAAGGTTGGGTGGCGGAAAATGGACCCCAATAATCTTTCCGCCCGCAGCCTTGATCGGTTATACACTCACGACCCAGAACCCGAACGTTTTCACGGCAGGATGTCGTGAGCGGACGGAACTTTTCAGAGCCACCCCAGCGAAAGGCCAGGACTCACAGTGCACATCGTCACCAAGATCCTCATCGTGTTCGGCGCCATTCTGACGATTCTCCTCTCGGCCCTGACGATTTCGTTCACGGCCTCGCAGAGCAAGATCGCCGACGATTACAAGAACATCACCGCATCGCGTGATCGCGCTGTCAAAGAAGTGCAGATCGCCCAGGCGGAGGCTAGCGAGAAGCGCTCCGCCTTGGCATTGGCCAAGGATGCGGCCGAGGCGGGCAAGTCCGACCTTGAAACCCGCGTTCGCAATCTTCAGCAAGAACTCGCCCAGGAAATAGCCAAGCGTAAAGAGGCCGAGCTTTCCGCTGATGCCACCAAGAACCAGATCGCCGGTCTTGGTGAGTCAGCCAAGGTCAACTCCACGCTCATCAAATCACTGACTGATGAGATCGGTAGCCTTCGCAAGGCCCAAGTTGATTCGAGCAAGCGTGAGACCGACTTGGTTGATCGTCTCAACGACATCGAGAGCCAGAAGCAAGTTGCTGAGCAAACCGTTCGGGCCCTGCAGGAGCAGCTCGCTGAGGCTCGCTTGGCCCTTGAGCAGTCCAAGAGCAGCGCTGGCGGAACCTCGACGGCTATCGCCGCGGCCGCGGTTGAGGCCATCGGCCCACGCGTTTCCGCCCGGATCGTCAAGCTTGATAAGTTCCCCTCGGGTGAAGATCTCGCTGAGATCAACCTTGGTTCCGCGGCCGGTCTGAAAGAAAACCAGAAACTCAACATCGTGCGTGGTGATCGGTTCGTCGCAACACTCGTGTTGACCCGCGTCGATGCTCAGCGTTCTGTTGGTCGCATCGACCGTCTGGGCACCAAGAACGACCCGCAGGTTGACGACATGGTCCTGAACCGTCTGGACTGAATTTCGAGTGGCCTGTCAACAGGTTCAACCCCCGGAGCGCCTCTGTGCGGCCGCAGGAATCTGTATCGGCCGAGCATTTTGGATGAAAAGAAAGTTTAGGAGTAAGTCATGAGCCAACTCGGAATGCAAATGCCTGGCGGCCGAATCAATCAGGGCCCCCAGCTGAATGTGTACACAGGTCTGCTGCTGATGGCCGTAATCTGCCTAGCAGTTGCCAGCGGCTTCGCCTTCGTTGCTGCAGGCAAGCTGGGTAAGGGCGGCGATGCCTTCTCTCCCCAAGAGGCTGGCAAGATAGAGCTGAAATAACTCCATTATCGCAGTGTTTGACGAGGCCAACAGCCTCGATGACGAGTGCAAAGTCTGGCCTTACTTGGACGTTGCGAAGGCCTCTGGATCAGTTCGATGCGACCGGCAAACAAAATCGTCGCCAAGAACATCAGAATCCTCGTCAAAAACATGCTTCAAGTCGGCCCCCGGCTTGACACTGCCAGAATGGAAGCTAACGTTCTCCCCCTGCCAAATGCAGGGATCACGAGTTGCCGGGGCGGTAGCTCAATTGGTTAGAGTACCGGACTGTCGATCCGGTGGTTGCGGGTTCGAGTCCCGTCCGCCTCGTTTGGAAAAATGCCTCTAGGAAACTAGGGGCGTTTTCGTTTTTGCTACAACCTCCGATGGGTGATCCTAGGTTTTTCAAGATTTGGGCGAGACCGGCTTCGCTGGCTGATGAGTCTTTGAGTTTGCCCCACTCTGCGACAGTCTGGGCCAGCGAAACATGGCTCAACCCAGGGCAGAAGATGGCGTCTGAATCGAGTAACCCAGCATCGAAGCGCGGCTGCGGTATGAAACGGGCTTCGCGTCCAACAGCGCTGACAGTGACCAAAAAACATCTGCTGCTGATCTCGCTGAACCGGGCACTCGGGCCTCCCCGGCGGTTAATGGCATGGCTTGCCTTTTTTTGCTTTGGAGAGCGCGGCGTCGCTTTGTGGAGGTCAACGAAATTAAACAGTAAGCTTTTGTACTTATAGTTTTCGCAGAATGCCGGTTATCTTTGCGCTAATTCTGGATTTTTAGATGGAACCTAAGCGGTTACACGGGAGAATAGACACTCAGTCTGCGCAGCAGTACACTTCCTCTGATTTGTCATTTACAATTGGAACTTCCATGAGAACGAGATCGTTGATTGCAAGCTTGGTACCTTTGATTGGCATTGGATGCGCTGCCTCAGCCCAGGTCTTTATTGACACTGTCGGAAACGGCAATGCCGTCGGCCGTGCAGCGTGGATCGCCGCTCAGGGCGGCGCGAGCGTCGTGAATGCCACCGTTCCGTTCGGCGGATCGGGGTTCAACTTCGCTGGCCTTTCAAGCGCCACGGTCAGCTCGAACGATGCCGGATCTTTTTATCTGGGTGCCGCGGGCAGTCTGCTCCCCGCGAACGCTCAGAATTCATACTTTGATTCCGGTGATGCCAATGACTATGTCGGTTCGGGCCAGTGGAACAACCCTCAAAATCCAAACCTTCAGGTTCTGGCGTTCGGCAACGGCACCTATACATCCAAATCGCTGACGATCACGTTCGATCCGGGTGTGCGATCCTTCGGCTTTAACTACGAAGACATTGGTGATGTCGGCTCCACGCTTGACATCGTCTGGAGCGACGGTTCGATTCAGACCGTGCAGCTCGGCGTCACCGGCCCCAATGTTGCATTTAACGATGCCCGGCACGACGGTTTCTTCGGAGTGATCCAGTCTGGCTCAAACACTCTGATGAGCATGAGGTTTAACCAGACCACCGCCGCCAACGATGGGTTTGCCTTGTACGGCTTCTCTGCTTCCTCGGTACCGCTGCCGCCTGCAGCCTACGCCGGACTCGCAGGCCTCGGCGCCGCATTCCTGATCACGCGTCGTCGTAAGCTCGCTGCGAGGTGATGTGATGCGCCGAACTTGGCGTCATCAGGCAGTCAAAAATTCATCATTAAATCGACTCCGCCCTCATCCGGCGGAGTTTTTTTGTTGAGCAGCTTTCGATTTATCGCAGCTGTCGGAAGGTGGTGCCGCCAAGCCGCACAGACTTCGGAGGTGCCGGAGGCGGCCCAGCGAAAAACTCACCTAGCCCTCGCCAGTCCCAAGAGTCGAGTCGCGGATGGGTCCAGCAGATACGCGTGACGGGATGCTGTACCCGTGTTCGGAAGATGTGCGACACGCGCCCCACTCCTCCGGCAACTATGCAAACAGGCGTCTCAGTGGCATGCCACGAGCAGCTTGCATAGACCCTTCATCCTGCCGCGGCAGTGGGGGCAGTCAAGCCTCCACAAGCCTTAAAGCCACTTCAGGGATTTGAACCCTGGACCTATGCTTTACGAAAGCATCGCTCTACCGCTGAGCTAAAGTGGCGGTGTTATTCAGACGCAGCGTCTCCAGCGGAATAACCGTTGGATGCGGGAGGCAAGTATCGGCGCGAAGTTGGGTATTGTCCACCGCCGGGAGAGTTGATTTCGCTCTTCCCCCAGCCCTCCCCCACATCTTGCCACCTTCAGGGCTCCCTCGATTTGCCGGATTGGCTAGGCGACGTGGCTGGGGGCGAATCAAACCGTCCGCCGGGGTATGGCAAGGTCCTCAAAGGGGAGGCTCGGCCAGGGAAGCCCGCTGGGAACTGGAGTATTTCGGTCGCATCCGATGATTGCCCGATCCCCGAACGAGCGCACAAGTCGGTGTAACCTCCGCCCACCGGATTGTCCGACTGGGCCTTGGTTTTGGCGGCCGCCGCCTGCGTGTTTGCTTGATGGTTTATCTCTTTTCACTTACTTCCCATGTGGCGAATTGCTCTGGCCATGCTACTCGGTGACAAACCCAAGTACCTCGCACTCGTCTGCGGGCTTGCGTTTGCCGTGCTGCTGATCTCACAGCAGTGTGCGATTTTCATGGGCCTGCTCATTCGCTCCACCGGTCCGCTCCAAAACGTGCGGCAGGCAGATCTTTGGATCACCGATCCAACCGTCAAATGGATCAGCGAGACGCGGAATCTCAGTGAGTCTGACTTGCAGCGGGTGCGTTCAGTTCCGGGGGTGCTCTGGGCGGAGCCTTTTTTCAGCGGGCGTGCCTCGGCAGATCTGCCGTCAGGTTCGACGCGGATCGTCAACCTCATCGGCATTGATCGCACGACGATGGTCGGTCAGCCGCCGAAGGTAACCGCCGGCAGGCTTGAGGATCTGCGGATCGAAGGCGCGGTATTGGTCGAAGAGTCCAGCCGATCCAAGCTGGACAATGTCAATATCGGCGACACGCTCAAACTCAATGACAAGCGGGCGGTGGTGGTAGGGTTCTGCCAAGCCAAGCCCGGGTTTGATTCGCCGGCCGTGGTGTACACCACCTTCGCCAACGCCATCACGTTTCAGCCCCTCGGACGAAACACGATGCCGTACGTACTTGTGAAGGTCAAGCCGGAAGTGGGGCTGCTGCAGGTCCAAAAATCAATCGCATCGCTGCCGGGTGTCAAGGCGTTTACGTGGGATGAGATCAACGCGATCACGATTCGATTCATCCTGGTGGAGACGGGAATCGGCATTAACTTCGCCATCACGGTTCTGCTGGGGCTGGTCGTTGGCTTGGCCGTCTCGGGAGCCATTTTTTATCAGTTCACGATGGAGAATGCTCGCTCCTATGCGGTACTCAAAGCCATGGGCACCAAAAATTGGAAGCTCGTTGGCATGGTCCTCATTCAGGCCGTTTGGGTCGGCCTGATCGGCTATGGCATCGGCGTTGGCATGACCGCGCTGTTTACGCTGCAGTCACGCAGGCCCGGGACCGAACTTGCCGCACTGTTTCCCTGGCAACTGCTGGTTGGGGCGTTTGTAGGGATGATCGCCTGCATCTCTGTTGGGTCTATCTTGAGTCTAAACCGTGTACTGCGGCTTGAGCCGGGCGTTGTCTTCAAGTAAATGCGAAGCTGCTTCGAATCAATCCGTCCGCGCTGAACCAATGCTGATATCCCACACATCATCCCACACGCTGCCAAACGCCGGACAGGCTGGCGGCATCTCAGGTGAAATTGCTGTGCGGCTATCGGGCGTCACCAAGTCCTTTGGTTCCGGAAATCTCACTGTCGCTGCGCTGCGGGGAATAGACCTTCAAATAGCCGCCGGCCAGCTTGTCATGCTCGTCGGGCCATCCGGCTGCGGCAAGACGACTCTGGTCTCGGTGATCTCTGGCGTGCTCGATGCTGATCAGGGCCGCGTTGAACTCTTTGGCGTTGATTGGAAGTCACTCAGCGGTGAGCAGAAGACCGGCCGGCGTGCCGAGCTTGTCGGCTTTGTGTTTCAACAGTTCAACTTGCTGGCGCCACTGCTGGCCTGGCAGAACGTGGCCGTGCCGCTGATGATTCGAGGGATGAAGCAGCGCGATGCCAAGCCGTTGGCCTGCGAAGCGCTCGCAGCGGTGGGGCTTGGAGACCGAACAATGGCTAGGCCCGGCGAGCTTTCAGGCGGCATGCAGCAGCGCGTTGCAATTGCCCGGGCACTTGTGGGCAAACCGCGGCTGCTGGTGTGCGATGAACCCACTGCGGCCCTAGATGCCAAGACCGGGCAGACGGTGATGGACTTGATCGTGGGCGCATCGAAGCGGGTTGATGACGCCGGGAGGGGCTGCTGCGTCATTGTGGTCACGCACGATAATCGAATCTTTCACTACGCCGATCGCATCGAGGAAATGGATGACGGTCAGCTCAAGGACAAACCCGCAGACTTCATCATCGCCGGGGCAAACACGCATGGCACTGGATGAGGTACCAACCTAGCCATTCCCGCAGCCTATTCGCATTGGCAGCCCTGCCGTTTTTGAATGTGAGGGGCCTGTTTATGACAATCTTGCCGGTACTGTCATCCGCTCACCCCCGATACGCTTCACCAGTAACGCTCAGCTTCACCCGGCTCAAACCAGTTCAGTCAATCGGCAGCATTTCATGATCAAGTGGGCTTCCATCCTGTTCGCCATCCTCGGCCTCGCCGCCGCGATCTACACCGTCGCCACCCACGGTAAAGACCAGCCGCCCGATCCACCGCCCGCGGCACCACCGTCCATCAACCCCTTCACCCGCGGCATCGCCGCAACAGGCCAGGTCGAGGCAGCCAGCCGCAATCTCGCTCTCGCATCCCCCGAGGCAGGTCTGGTCACCGATGTGTTCGTGCAAGTAGGCGATGAAGTCAAAGCTGGCCAAGCAATACTCAAGCTCGATTCACGACTTCTCGAGGCTGACCAGGTTCGCATGCGTGCCTTGCTGGCGGTAACAACGGCCAAAATCGCCCGACTCACCGCCTCACCCCGCCCCGAAGAGCTCCCGCCTCTACAGATCGCAATCGATCGTGCGGTTGTTCGATTGGCCGATGCCACCGCGTACTACGAAGATCTAACCCGGGCCGGCGCACGCGAGGCCGCCAGCCGTATCGAGATTGACCGCCGCCGATTCAACATGCAGGCGGCAGATGCTGACTTGAAGCAGGCTCAGGCGCAGTTTGATCTCGTAAAGGCCGGCACATGGGACAAGGACATGCTTGTTGCCCGCTCAGAGCAAGTTGCCGCGGAATCTGAACTACAGGCCCTGACGCTGCGGACGGAGCGATTGACGGTGCGCTCGCCCATCAACGGCACTATTCTGAAGCGAAACGTTGAGCCCGGCCAGTACACCAGCGGTGGGGGGCAGTCTGCCGCGGCAATGGTTGTTGGTGATCTGTCGTCTCTTCATATTCGGGCCCGCGTTGATGAGGAGGATGCGCCGCTGCTGAAAGACAACGCCGCGGCGTCGCTTCGGGTGCGTGGTATCCAGGCCGAGACCGTCAAGCTTGTCATGCTGCGAATTGAGCCACTTGCTTTGCCAAAGACCGACCTGATCAACAGCCCGACCGAGCGTGTGGACACCCGTGTTATCGAAGTGATCTTCACCCTGGCCGAACCGGCCAAGAGCCGGCTCTTTCCCGGCCAGATCGTCGATGTGTTTATTGATGCTTCCGGTGCCGATCCTCGAAAGCAGTAACGCGTTCCCGTCGCCCCATGCCGCGGCGGGAGTCGGTTTTCAGCACGGTAACCCCGCCTGGGCTGACCCTTGCCAATCCGACGGATGGGTGGCTTCCTGTTGGGCAACCCCTTCCAAAGGCCGCAGTCGGCCCGAGCACGAAAGAATTTCCCCAATTTTGATCTGGAATCAATTTTTTCTCGCGTTTTAGCAACCTTCCCGTCCCAAATGGCGGATAATTTGTGCAGAAGTAGCACGCCCACTCAAATCGAGGTGGGTACCCTGCCAATGCAGCAACGGTCGTTCGTGTTTCACGCTAGATCGTTCTGCAAGTTTGGAGCCTCGTGTTCGCCCGTTCGTTTGACTGAGCACTGACAAGGAGTCGTCGATGCATGTCCGCAGTTCTTTCGCTCTGATCGTTGCCGCAGGTTTGCTGGCCACCAGCCAGACCGCAGGTGTCGCGATGGCGCAAACCGCCACCGCTGGCTCTGCCACCATCGTGCGCAGTTCCAATCCGTCGAAAGAAAATCTGCAGCGCATGCAGAAGGCTATTTCGGTGGACTTTGACGGCACCCGTCTTGACGAAGCGCTCAAGTCCATCGCCGATCAGACCGGCGCAGACTTTGAAGTCCTCTTCAAGGCAGATGGCCGCGACGGCCTAGATCCAGAAGCCCCGGTCAAGCTGACCGAGAAGAACCTCCAAGCGATCTCGATTCTCCAGAAGGTACTCTCAAAGGTCACCAACAGTGAGTCAGATGAGGCCACATGGCAGTTTAATGACGTCGGCCGCATGCAGATCGGCCGCAAGACCGAACTGGTGAAGTTCCGCCGCGTCGAGATTTACTCCATCCGTGACCTGCTCCTGCCCCTGCCGGTGTACCCCGACGTTCCCGAAGTGAACCTCCAGCAGGCACTTCAGTCCAGCACCGGTGGTAGTGGCCCCTTCACACAGCCCGGTGGAAACCGTACCAAAGATCCCAAGACCATTGAAGAAGAGCGTCGCACCCGCGGCGAGGACATCATCGCAATTCTCGTCAAGTATGCCGAGAAGGAGTGGTGGAACGCCGACGGTGTCACCCGCCCGCAGTACTTTGACGGCAACATCATCGTCGATGCTCCGGACTTCATGCACCGTGCCTTGGTTGGCTACCCGTGGTGGCCTTCGAGCTCCAACACCGCCCCCGCATCAGCCCGCCGCTACGTTTCGCTGAGCACCGACAGCGGTATCTCCACCGTCGCCAACTTCCGTCCATTCCCCGTGACCGCCGCGGTTCCGGGTGGTGGCGGATAACTATCCGATTCGGTGAATCGTCGCCTTTAAGCTTGTATAAACGCGCAGCCCCGCAACACGTGGGGCTGCGTTGTTTTTGGTCCCAATCGCATATGCAGCGAAGTTTTTAGTGATTGAGAAGTCAGCAGCACGCCCAGACGATAAAACTTCTTGTGAAACAAGAATTTATCTCGAAAAGTTGGACAATTGTGGCGCCCTTTTGTCTACCCTGTTGTGGCATCCATTGCCCCACGACCCGGAAGATGTTCTACCGTGGCTTTTGAAATCCCGAATGTGTTCCTTCTGTCGCGCTTCACGGCCCCTTGTTAGTCACCTTCAGGGCCAGTTGCTCGGTTCTTTCCGCAATTTTGAGGTCTTTTGGTTATGTCCACCACACCATCTGGCAGCACACACAGCGTCGCAACCTCCAACGGCCACCACAACGGTAATACTAAGCCCTCCGCGGGTGCTTCCCCCGCGAACGCAGCCGTCATACTCGATCCCACCGATGGCTTCGTGCACCGCCATATTGGCCCCAGTGAGGCTGATGTCGCCGACATGCTCGAGACCCTCGGCTATGCAAGTCTGGAGGAGTTCACCGCCGCGGCAGTTCCTGCCTCGATTCGCCTCCCCAAGATGATCAACGTCGGTCCCGCCCGTGGCGAGACCGAAGTCCTGGCCGAGCTGCACGCCATCGCTGGTAAGAACAAGGTGTATCGAAGTTTCCTGGGCATGGGCTACCACGACACGGTCACGCCGCCGGTGATCCTCCGCAATGTTCTTGAAAATCCGGGCTGGTACACGCAGTACACGCCGTACCAAGCCGAGATCGCCCAAGGTCGTCTCGAAGCCCTCCTGAATTTTCAGACCATGATCAGTGACCTCACTGGCCTCCCCTTGGCCGGGGCTTCACTTCTTGATGAATCAACCGCAGCTGGCGAGGCCATGGCAATGTGCCATTCCATCGCTGGCGGCGTCGACGGCGGAAAGCACGAGTTCTTTGTTTCGGCAAACTGTCACCCGCAAACGATCGCGGTTGTACACGGCCGGGCCAAGAACATGGGTGTTGATGTCGTCATTGGTGACGAGGCGACGCTGGACTTTGCCAAGCACAAGCTTTGCGGTATTCTGCTGCAGTACCCCATGACCGACGGCCGGTTTGTTGACTATCGCGGGATTATCGAAAAGGCTCACGCCCACGGTGCTCAGGCCGTTGTGGCGACCGACCTTCTCGCCCTCACGCTTGTTACGCCGCCGGGAGAGTTCGGGGCCGATATCTGCATCGGCTGCTCGCAGCGATTTGGCGTGCCAATGGGCTTTGGCGGCCCGCATGCAGCGTTCATCGCAACAAAGATTGAGCACAGCCGCCGCATGCCCGGGCGCATTATCGGCGTGTCAAAGGATGCTCAAGGCAACACCGCCCTGCGCATGGCCATTCAAACGCGTGAGCAGCACATCCGTCGTGACAAGGCTACCAGTAACATCTGCACGGCCCAGGCGTTGCTGGCGATCATGGCCAGCATGTACGCCGTGTATCACGGGCCTGATGGACTCCGCAAAATCGCCAAGCGCGTGCACGTCATGGCTGAGTGCATCGCCGAGGCAGCACGCAAACTGGGCCACACCGTTGCGGCGGGTCCCTTCTTCGATACCGTGCGCATCGCCGTCAAGGGTGGCGTCCCCGCAGCTTTGGCCGCCGTGCAGCACGCGCTGGACCGCAAGATAAACATTCGTGACATGGGCGACGGTTCAATCTGCATCGCTCTCGATGAAACCGCTGGCCGGGCCGACCTGGTCAAGCTTATTGAGGTGCTAAACGGCGGCAAGCCTGCCCAGCTCTCGATCGATGCGCTTGCCACCTCGGTGAATTCCGAGTACGCAGGCGTGTTCGCCCGCACCACCGGCTATCTGACGCACCCGGTCTTCAGCAGCCACCACAGTGAGCACGAGATGCTCCGCTACATCTTCAAACTCCAGGGCCGCGATCTCTCACTGGTGCACAGCATGATCCCCTTGGGCTCGTGCACGATGAAGCTCAACTCCACCAGCGAGATGATCCCTGTAACGTGGCCCACCCTCGGCAAGCTTCACCCGTTCGTGCCCGCCGATCAGGCCAAGGGCTACCACGAAATGTTTGCCACGCTCGAGCACTGGCTCCGCGAGTGCACGGGCTTTGATGCTGTCTCACTCCAGCCCAACGCCGGTGCCCAAGGCGAGTATGCCGGACTGCTTGTCATCCGGGCGTACCTTGAAAGCAAGGGCCAAGGACACCGCAAGGTCTGCCTCATCCCGGACTCCGCCCACGGCACCAACCCCGCCTCAGCGGTTATGGCGGGTTTCAGCGTCGTCGCTGTGAAGAACAAGGACAACGGCGATATCGACCTTGATGATCTGCGTGCAAAGGTGGAAGCCAACAAGGCCAACCTTGGTGCGTTCATGGTCACGTATCCGAGCACCTATGGTGTCTTTGAAGAGTCCATCTGTGAAATCTGCCAGACCATTCACGATGCCGGCGGCCAGGTGTACATGGACGGTGCCAACATGAATGCCCAGGTTGGCCTCACCAGCCCCGCCGCCATCGGTGCTGATGTTTGCCATTTGAATCTCCATAAAACCTTCTGCATCCCCCACGGCGGCGGAGGCCCCGGCATGGGCCCCATCTGCGTTCGAAGCCACCTCGCTCCCTTCTTGCCCGGTCACCCCGTCACCACCCCGTTCGTTAGCGGCGGCGGCGAGCACGCCATCCTCCCAGTCTCTGCAGCGCCTTGGGGCTCGGCCACCATTTTGGCCATCAGTTGGATGTACATCGCCATGATGGGCTCAGAGGGCCTGACCAGGGCCACGCAGCTTGCCATCCTCAATGCCAACTACATGGCCAAGCGGCTCGATAATCACTACAAGGTTCTGTTCCGTGGTAAGACTGGTCTGTGCGCCCACGAGTTCATTATTGATGTTCGCCCATTCGAAAAATCCGCCAGCATCAAGGTTGACGACGTGGCCAAACGCCTTCAGGATTACGGCTTCCACGGCCCCACCATGAGCTGGCCCGTCCCCGGCACACTCATGATCGAGCCTACCGAGAGCGAGCCTAAGGCCGAGCTTGATCGTCTTTGTGATGCGCTGATCGCCATCCGAGCTGAGATTGCCGAAATTGAAACCGGTAAGCTCCCGCACGATGACAACCCTCTGAAGCACGCTCCGCACACCATGCACGTAGTAACGGCAACGGAGTGGAAACACCCCTACAGCCGCGAGCAGGCCGCATTCCCGGCACCTTGGGTCAAAGACAACAAATTCTGGCCCCACGTAGCCCGTGTTGACAATCCTTACGGCGATCGCAATCTTGTATGCACCTGTCCGCCCATGGCCGAATATGCGTGATGCAAGTGTAAGGCTTTCCCTGAATCCGGGTCGTTCAAACGCACTTGCCGGTCGACTCGGCCCATCGGCGGTCATAGAATGCTGCAATTAGGTGGCCATGCCTTTCGTCGGAAAAGTACTTTTCCCGTGAGGCATGTTCGACGTGATCGGTAGCTGGAAAGCAAGCTGCCTGTATTACAGGTCTTTGAAAAGTTGAGGATGTAGCTCAGTTGGTAGAGCAGCTGACTTTTAATCCGCTGGTCCCGGGTTCGAGTCCCGGCATCCTCATTATCTTTGCGTTTGGTGGCCTCCT
>JBBRKQ010000053.1:0-28003 GCA_038231815.1 Phycisphaerales bacterium | reverse complement strand
GGCGGTGCGGTCGCCACCCTGGTGCGTTCATCATCTCCCCCGGCGGCCAATAACCGTCTCGCTGACTCCGTGGTGGTAACCACCATCACCCTGCCGGGAACCGGCGCAGGCGCCGGCTACGGCACCGCTCACCTGCCGATTCCCTCCGACGGATCACTCGATGGCACGACCGAGTACTACCAGTGGATCGTCACCGATGCTGCCGCCGCGGGCGGCTCGGCCTTCTCCGCACCGGTTCGGGTCACGTACTTCTGCGGCAGCGGCGGCTGCAGTTCGGACTGCCCGGCGGACATCGCCGGCGGCTCCGGCCAGGCCCCCGGCGACGGCATCGTTGATGGCAGCGACTTCATCGCCTTCATCAACGGGTTCTCCGCGGGTTCGGCCATCGCAGACATTGCTTCCGGCGGCGGCCTCCCGGGCCCGGACGGCACCTTGGATGGCGACGACTTCATCGCCTTCATCAACGCCTTCGCATCAGGATGCTGAGATTCGCGGTTCGGATTGAATTCATACAGCCGTCAATTTCTAGGCGGGCAAGCCAATCGCTTGCCCGCCTTTTTTCTTGGGCTTCCGGTGATTTTTCGGCATTGCCGCAGGGTCTATTTTGCGTGCGGCCTATTGTCGCAGGCATGAACCCAACGGCCACACTCATCGAGCCTGAGGTTGTTGAACTGCTTCACAACAAGCAGTACGCCGAGCTGCGCGAGGTGCTGCACGTGCTGCCGGCGGTGGATGTTGCTGATATTCTCTCCGGAATTGACCCGACCGATGCGGCCATCGCGTTTCGATTCCTGCCGCGCGATGATGCGGGCCGTGTGTTTAGCTATCTGGAGCAGGACACGCAGGAGCGGATCATCAAGCAGCTTGGTGATGCCTCCGCGGTGGCGATTATCGAGGCGATGGACACCGATGACCGGGCCCGACTGCTCGATGAACTGCCGACAGATGTGGCCCAGCGGATCATCGCGTCGCTCTCACCGGAAGAACGCAAGAGCACGCAGGCCATCTTGGGGTACCCGCAGCGGTCCGTCGGCCGCCTGATGACCCCGGATTATGTGCGAATCCGCCCGGAGTGGACGGTAGCACGCGCGCTGGAACACATTCGCAAGCACGGCCGTGATGCCGAGACCATCAACGTGGTGTATGTGGTGGATGATGCCGGTGTGCTCATTGATGACCTGCGCCTCCGGCAGCTGATCATGGCCGAGCCTGATGCGACGATTGAGTCGCAGATGAACCATCAGTTTGTGACCCTGCGGGCCGATCAGCCCCAGCAGGACGCCGTTGAACTGCTGCAGAAGTACGACCGCGTGGCGCTACCGGTGGTTGATTCCCGCGGCAACCTCCTGGGCATCGTCACGCACGACGATGTGGCCGATGTGGCCGAGCAGGAAGCAACCGAGGACATGCAAAAGCTCGGTGGTCTGCAAGCGCTCGAGCAGCCGTACGCCGAGACTCCGATTCTTGGACTAGTCAAGAAGCGGGCCCCGTGGCTGGCGCTGCTGTTTATGAGCGAGCTGCTCACCAGCAACGCAATCGCATTTTTCGATGGTGAAATCCAAAAAGCCGCAATTCTGGCGGCGTTTATCCCAGCGATTATCTCATCGGGTGGTAACTCCGGGTCGCAGGCCAGCACCCTGATCATTCGTGCGCTCGCCCTCAAAGAGATTGAGGTTTCAGACTGGCTCCGAGTGCTGCTGCGCGAACTGGCCAGCGGCGCGATTCTCGGGCTCATCATCGGCGTGATCGGCTTTACCCGAATCCTGGTCTTCGGGCTCTTCGGCTGGTTTAATGATGCTCAGGTGGCCGAGCATTACGTGATCCTTGGCTGGACGATCAGCTTCACCCTCGCCGGGGTAGTCCTCTGGGGCTCGGTCATGGGGGCCATGCTGCCGTTTATTCTCAAAAAGTGCAAGCTGGACCCGGCCGGCAGCAGCACGCCATTCGTCGCGACTTTGGTTGATGTAACCGGCATCGTGATCTACTTCACTGCGGCAATCATCATGCTCAAAGGCACGCTGCTGAAGGATCGTCCCACGATTGATGCGATCCGGGGCAGTGACACGGCCACGGTGCTCGCTGTCGAAGCCGCTGATGTTGATGACAAGCCCGGCTTCCGCCTCACCGTGCGTCAGGGCGAGGGTGATGCGGGCAAAGAGGCATCACTCGTAGTCGCGGCAGATGCGCTGCCAAAGGGCCTGGAGAAGCCGCGCCCCGGGCAGGTCGTCGCCCTCGAGTTTACGCCCGGCAAGGTCGTGGGTCTGAAGGTCAAGAGCGAGGGACCGGCGCAAACGCCCCCGCCGCCTGCGAAATAACCCGGGAGTCGGCGATGCCATCCCTTACCGTTCTCATTCTCGGCGGCACACAGTTCGTCGGCCGGCACATCGCCGAAGCCCTGCTGTTGGCGGGGCATCGGGTAGCGGTGTTCAATCGTGGCCAATCCGGTGATGAACTGCCCATCGCAGTCGAGCGGCTACGCGGTGACCGTGATGCCGGTGCTCCCGGCCTCGCAACGCTCCGGGGCCGATCGTGGGATGCGTGCATCGATGTAAGTGGCTACACGCCGCGTCAGGTGCGGGCAAGTGCGCAGCTGTTGCGGTCATCCGTGAAGCGCTACGTCTTCATAAGTGCAGTGAGTGTGTACGGCGACCCGCAGCAGCGACCCGTCACGGAAAACCAAGACCGCATCGAACCCGCCGGTGAAGAAGTGCCCGAGGTCATCGGTGCAATGTACGGCCGTCTGAAGGTGACCTGTGAGGACATCGTCACGGAGATCTACGGTGATCGGTCCGCTATTCTGCGGCCCCAGATCGTCGCAGGGCCCCACGATCCGTTTGATCGCTACAGCTATTGGGTGCGCCGGGCCTGGCAACAGGCAGCGGTGCCGGAGGCCCACATGCTCGCCCCCGGTGATGGTGCGGACCATGTGCAGGTGATTGATGCCCGCGATCTGGCGACATTTGCGGTAACTGTTCTTCAGCAGAAATTGGCCGGAGCGTTTAATCTTGCCGGACCGCGGCTGCGGTGGGCCGACTTTGTGCGCACACTTGGTGCAAAGCGCGTGGTGTGGGTCGCTACGGACCTGCTGCACGCATCAGGCCTCACGGAGTTTGAACTGCCGCTGTTTCGGCCCGAGCATGGCCCCCGCAGCGGGCTGATGGATGTCAGCAGCGAGCGAGCCCAGGCCGCCGGGCTGGTGCTGACAAGCCCCGAAGAGACCGTGCGCTGGGTGCGTGCGTGGGTGCGTGCGTGGGTGCAAGGCAGAGAGTACGTGCCAGCGCTCTCGCTAGAACGGGAGGCGGAGTTGCTGCGCTTGGCGCGAAGTCGCTGAGCCGCCGTCGTGGCTCAGTGGGAGGCAAGCGAATGGGTTGCTGCCGCACCGGTAATTCAAGTCGGCGTGATATCAACGATGCGTGCTTTCTGACACAGCGGATACTCGCCCACAAACGGTGCAATGGCGGCTCGCATTTTCTGTGATGACGTCCCGTACATGTACAGCGCTGTCTCCGTCGGGCCTTGCCAATCTCCCAGAACCATACCGCGGCCGTTCTCATCCGACGCAACCAACTCGCCAAGCGTATCGATCACTAAGTTGATATCAGACTCCTCATACGCCTCTTGTGGCAGGTCGGTACCGTTGAGGTAAATCGCCAACCCCTCAGCGGCGCCAAAGGGCAGAACAATATCCTTCTCGCCGAGTTTGTACTCAAGCATTGAGCCCTTGGGAGCACCCCGGCTAATCAAGAATCTGCAGATGAACTCAGGAGCCTTTTCAACATCAAACATGTCAATGTCGATGCCGCAGTACTCGATTTCGCCCGATGCGGTCTGGAGCGTACCTGCGCCCGTGACTTCGCCGAGGCCGCTTTTTTGAAGGGCTTCGGTGAGCGGGTCCTCAAACAGGCCGCCGCGTGTGTCGGGCATGATGCGGGCATTGAGATGCGCATACGCAAAGACAGGTTCGGGCTTAGATTTTTTGCCGAAGAGGTTTGAAAGCACGGGCGGCCTCACTGGTGGGGTATGAACTGGCAACAAAACACGAGAGACGGCACGGTCATTGATGCGACCGCAACAAGCGCTTGACTCGAACTCGCGGGTAGAAACCAACCTCGCTCCGCGAGCTATTCTTAGCGAGTACACGCCCCGGTGTCTGTGTGTTATTCGATTTCTTTCCGTCCCTCTACCTTTTTTTTCCTCTGGCTGATGGTGGATGCCAATCCTGTTCTCCAGTGCGGCCGGAGGATCGCTCGGCGGCGGAAAGACGCAGCCGTCATACCATCAACAACGCCCGATGCCGACAAGCCGTAGCCGATTCGTAGAGCAGAATTTCATGAGCATCACCCGCATCAGCCGTCAACTCTTCGGAACCGCAATTTCCTGTGCGCTGGCGCTCGGTCCGGTCGGATGTGCCGGCCCTTCCCAAAGCACCTCGCCTGGCAACATCGCAACACTCGCTGGCCCCGCCCGGGGGCACACCGAACACGATTTTCTCGATGCCATCGCCTCCGTCGGTGCGGCCACGGCGGGCAGTTCGCAGGTCATCGTCGCGCTCGGTGATGACAATGCTCCGGCCGATCAGTCCCGATTCATCGCCATCGCAGTGTATGAATCCGCGGGACCCGGCCAACCCTTTGGCCGCGTGCTCGGCCCCTTTCCGGGGGCCGTCGGGTTCAAAGGCTTTGCGCAGCTCGGCCAAAAGCGCGAGGGTGACCGTACCTCACCCACGGGCTGCTTTTCAATCACCGAGCTCTTCGGTGAAGACCCGCAGTTCAAACCGAAATTGCCCTACAAGCTGCTCGCCGCCGATGATGTGTGGTGCGAGGACCCATCATCCCCGCACTACAACACCTGGATCAAAGTCCCACCGCAGCAGCCCAAGCCCGGCGAAGCCGCACAGGTTGCACCCGATGAACTCTTCTGGCACGGTGCGGTCATCGACTACAACCGCACTCCCGTGGTCCCCGGCGCAGGCAGCGGAATCTTCATGCACAAGGCCGAGCCCGATGGCGCCGGAACCTACGGCTGCGTTGGCCTTGCCCCCGCAAACCTTGACACCGTGCTGCTGCGGCTTGATCCTGCCCGCAGGCCGATGATTGTGATGGGCACACCAAAGCAGCTTCGGCGACTCAGCGGGAAGTAAAAATGGTTTCGCCGTCCCAAAGGTGATCGCAGATTTTGTACGCGGCCCCCCGCGGCGAGTCCTTTAACCCGCTCCGCCCGCTTGCTGGTTGCCCAAGCGGGCGAGCAGCCGGCTCCACCGCTTGCGAATAGTCTGAGGGTCCTGCCTCAGATGCGCTCCAATCTGGTCCCAGTCCATGCCCCTCAGTCGCAGCCGGGCCAATTCGCGATCATCATCAGTCAGTGCGTTGTCAATCTGGCCCGCTGCCTCCGCATTCATCTCCGGCGCAAGCGGGTCCGGCAGGTTTTTGGAATCAGCCCGAAGCGCTCGGCTCTCGTCAAACTCCGCGTGTCCATCCAATCCGCCGCGCTTCAGCGCGTTATCAGTCCGGGCCAGCGAGGCTAGTTTGGAGCGAACAACCGTCCGCAAATATGCGACAAGCTGCTGCTCCGAACCGAAGTTGATGGCACTCGCTTGGTGATCTTCGATGAAAGAGCGAGCGATTGACTGGCAAACATCCGCTGAATCGCGGTGGTCTCGGAGCTTGCGCCCCATCCCAGACCGCACCAGCAGGCGAACCAGCCGAACCAGCTCCGTAAATGCCGCATCCTCCGCCCCACCATTCGCAGCCTCGCCCGCCACAGCCCCGCCTTCCGCAGTCTGGTTTCTTACCGCCTTGGCGGTTTCCAACAGCTTGTGCAGTTCATCGTTGGGCATGGCGACTGTTCGGCTTGATTGAGATTCTGTCACATTCCTTGGCGAACAACGCTTGTTTGAGAGATACTCACGAGTAATCCCCGTTTTGGCCGTATCCTGACACCAATTGGAACCCGCTGACGATGACCGACCCACTCGACACCCAAGCATATCACAAGCCCGCGGCCAATCCTCCGGATTCGGCCTCAGGCTTTGCTGGGCAGGTCGCGCACTCAGATGCCCTGACCTCGGTCCGGGTGCTCTGGTTGTTTTCGCAGCCGCCCAACCTTGATGATGTGCTCAGCCCGGCGGTGCTGGGCTCGGAGTCCGCCGCAAGCGAGCCCGCAGACACCACCGGCGCCGCGCCAGTAGTGCAACTGCCCGGAAGCACACTTTTGGCCGATGTGCTTGCGGAAGACATCGAACAGCGACGAAAACGCGGCCTGCCATGCGGCATCAGTGTGTATGCAGCATTCTGGGGTCGCATCCTCCGCAGCGGTCCCGCACGCCGGGCCGTACTCGCCGGTGAGTTCTTAAGCCAACGGGCCCACGATACCGCAATTGCCGGTGACGCAACCGAACAGGCCAATCAAACTGAGTTGATCCGGCGCGATCTCATCGTTCGTTACCCCGCTCTCCAGCCAGATATTGATGCCGTAGCCACGATCGCATCGGTCCTCGATCAGGGCACCCTGCCAGATGCCGCCGTGCACCTCTCCGGCGATCGACTCGGCAAATACCGCCTTGATGCCGTCCTCGGCGCGGGCTCTTTCGGGCAAACTTGGCTCGCCTGGGATGAAGCCCTCCGCCGGCACGTTGCCCTCAAAATTCTCCGGCACACCGACCGTGGTGCTGATGATGCCGCGCTCCGACGCGTGCTGGCAGAGGCCTCCGCCGCGGCAGGCCTGGATCATCCGGCAATCGTCCGCGTGCACGAAGCTGGGCAATTTGGGGATTCCGGCGATGCGTACATCGATGCACAGTTTGTGGGGCGCGTAGTCGCTGGTCAACAGCCCGGCACCTTTGCCGGTATCGCGCAAACCGCTGAGGACTTGGTGCTCGCCGGGCCTCTACCGCCGTCGCGGGCTGCCCGGCTCGTTGGGCAGATCGCCGGTGCAGTCGCCGCGGCACACGCACGCGGTATCACGCATCGCGACATCAAGCCCTCCAACATTCTGCTGGCCCCGACCGGGGAGCCCCTGCTGGCAGACTTTGGCCTAGCCAGCATCGACTCTCCAGCCGATCAGCCGGCAATGGATGCTTCGACAGCCCCGCGAGCCCGCCCGCGCATCGCCGGTACGCTCGCGTATCTGGCGCCCGAAGTAGCCCGCGGCGAGCCGGCAACACCGCTGTCAGATGTCTTTTCGCTGGGCTGTACGCTGCGCGTTCTCCTGCAGGGTGCCGCGCCCCGGAGGGCGTTGCACGCCAACAACCCCGCCAACATCCCTCCCAACAAACCTGACACTGATCCTCACGCAATCGAACCTTTTGCCCAGATGCTCGCGCGTGCAGGCCGCGAGCCGCTGCCAGCACTGTCTGCCGATGGATCGACCATCCCCCGCGCGCTAGCCCAAATCGCCAACCGTGCCACGGCCCACGAGCCCGCACATCGCTACACCTCTGCTGATCGTCTTGCCGCTGATCTGCAAGCATTTCTTGACCATCGTCCGGTCGAGGCTGATCCCATCGGTCCGATCGGTCTGATAACCCTTTGGGTGCGGCGGCACCGCACCGGGGTGCTCACCGCTGCAGCGGTGCTGTTGTTGGTCGGGTTCGCCACAGTCGCCTTCGTGCAGGGGCTGCGTGCCGAGCGAAACCGCGCTGTCGAGGCCGAACGCATCGCCGAAGCGCGGCGTGATGAAGCTCTGGCCGCCAATGAGACGATCATGCTGATGAACCGCTTTGTGGCCCGCACGTTCAATTCAACACGAGGGCAGCGCGAATCCGCTGATTTTACAGTGAAAGAAGCGATTCGGCTCGGTGCCTCCCGCCTTGTGCGAACCTACGCCGACCGCCCCTTGGCCGCCGCCGCGGTGCAGCACTTCTTGGGTCAGGCCGCCGCGGGAGCGGGCGATTTTGAGACGGCCCGCACGCAGCTTGCCGCAGCGCTGGAAACCCGCCGGTTGCTGCTCGGTGCAACCCACCCCGACACGATCGCAACGCTGCGGCAAACTGGTGAGATGCTCAGCGTCAGCGGTAAGCGTCCGGAGGCCGATGCCGTGTTCGCTGAGGTGGTGAAACTGCTCGGAGAACCCGCCGCGATGCGAAGCCCAGATGGGCTGTATGCTCTGGCCCGGGTCGGGGCCGCAACGCTCACCGGCGGAGACTCCGCCGAGGCACGCCGCGTGCTTGAGGCGGTCGAGCCCATCTACGCCAGCCGCCCGCATGATGGTTCAGCAGACCATCAACATGTCATGAATTACTTGGTGACGCTCTACGGGCGGATCCGCGAGCCGCTGCTGGCCGTGGCGATGCAGCAGCGCATCGTTGAACTGAACACCAGACTGCTGGGCGACGACGACATCAGCACGCTTAATGCCCTGCAGGCTCTGGGTTCCGTGCTGCGAGCCGCAGACAAGACAGCTGAAGCCCGCGCCACATATCGCGAGGCCCTCCGCCGATACGTGCGCACAGTCGGCGAGGGGCACGGCTACACCATGCACGTGCGACTCGAACTCGCCTCGCTGGCATTACCGGCCGATCCGGCCGAGGCAATCGGCTTGCTCGATGCCGTTGAAGCGCACGCTGCCGCGCTCGGTCCCGGCCACATCAGCCAACTCAAGTTGGGCCTGCTGCGGGGCCAAGCACTCGATGCAGCCGGACGCTCCGAGCAAGCCGTCGCCGCTCTACGCCAAGCGCTGGGCAGTGCCCTCAAGGCCGTTGGCCCCGCCAATCGCTGGACACAAAGCACCGCATCAACTCTCGCGACGATTCTTGATCGCCAAGGCCGCAAACAAGAAGCCGCCGCAGTCCGCCAGAGCGTGGCGAAGAAGCCAGCGGATGGCCCCGAGGATTGATGCGGACGTATAGCCGCCTAAATCAGGCGGCCCTCCTCAATCACTTCGGCAGGTCAGCCGCCGGTGTTGGCAGCGTTGCGGGAATGGTCCTGGAAAGCGGAATCTCCCCCCGCATCATCCGCGTCGCTGCCCCCGTCAGCCGCAGGTAATAGTCCGGCGGCAGTCCCTCATTGGTTACAAAGTACTCGCCCGCTGGCGTCTGGTCCGCAACTTTGTACACCGCGGTCCCCTCATCAACCTCATCAAACATTCCAACAAAAACTGTGCGCACATTCAGAGCCTTCAAAATGGCAAACTGCCTCCAATAAAACTCGCCGCCGCGTCGAGGAATCAGGCTTGTGCCCGGCTTGACCCGGTGCATGTTGTCCCAAGAAAAGCCTGGAAACACCGTGGGCATGTAACCTTTTTTCGACGTTTCAAGCTCGGCCAAGTCTGGCTCCCAAACTGCGTGGCGGTGGGCATCCATGCTCGCAGCATCGCGGTAGCGGCCTGTGTTCCACGGGCTGATGGCATCAAACATCCGGTACACCTCGGCCCACGCCGGATCGGTGCGGCTGTCGCCCTTGAGCGTGCGCCACGATGGATCAACTCCGCCAATCAGGTGGACACCGCCGTACTTCGGATCGTTCTGGAAGAAGCTGATCAGCTCTTTGGCCTGCTCCGGCGTCCACGGACGGTCTTTAAACCCCAAGCCCCAAAGCAGCACAACGGGCTTGCCGTTGTGGTGCAAATAGCGCGAATCATCGCGAAGCTTCACCTCATCGCACAAGAATTTCCAGTCGTCAATCACCATCTGGCTGGTCGCATCCGGTCCCATGGAAAGGTCCAGCATCATCGCCCACGTGCGGCCCTCGCGGTGGGCGGCTTCGCGCACGTTTGCCAGCACCTTGTTTACGTGGCGTGTCACCGGGTCGCCGGTGGTCCGGCCCCTTGTCTCGCCAATGAACCGACTCAGAAACACCCCATCAATTCCATGCTCACGCATCCACCGAAAATGCACCAAAGTGGGTCCGATGTGAAAGCCGCTGTACAGCCGCGCTGGTGAACCGTCAGGCATGATACAGCCGGGAACCTCCTGCAAATCCGCCGCGGCGTACTCGGAGGTGTCGGGCCACATATCCACACGAAAGTGGCCCGCAGGCTTGCCGGACTTGTCCACGCCCGCAGCGCCCTCGCGCCAGTGACGAAAGCCAAGCGGCGTGCCATCACCCGGAGTGTTGAACCAACCCTGATAGCCGCAGAGCACCTTGCCATCCAGCGTCGTCGCATCAATATCAGCGCGGCTCGGACCGGTGTAGGGCCGCAGCCAAGGTTGATCATCCGGCTGCGGTATGGCCGGTGGGGGCGGTACTGGTGCGGGCAATACCGGTGAGGGCAATACCGGCGAGGGCAAGACCGGTGCGATAATAAATGGTGCGATCGTCATCGGGCTCAGAGGGCCTGGTGCAGGCAGTGGGGGGGTCTGCCCCGCTGCAACCGCGGCCCAGCAGCACGCCGCAGCACCAATGCTGCAAACGGCCATCCCCGTGCGGCTGATGCGGGCAACGACGAGGCGAATTGGTGTGGCAATCGCATGGTTCATTACCTTTAATAGTACAGCCACGCCGCAGCACGGGTCGCCGCGATGCACGTGCAATCAGTGCTCCGAGCACGCTATGTTCCAAGTCATTGCCTCGCTTGCAGCCAGCAATTGCCAAAGGATGCTACCCATGATCGAGATACCGCAGATCGTCCAGTCCGCCGCACAGGTGTACGCGTACACTCCACTGGTCATCCCTCGCAGCGAGATTCAGCATGTCATGGGTCCGGCAATCAGTGAAATTCTCGCCGCGCTCACAGCACAGGGTGTCAGTCCAGTCGGTGCTTTTTTTACGTACCACATCAAGATGGAGCCCGGAGTCTTTAACTTTCAAGTATGCTTCCCAGTGCGCGCTCCAATCGTGCCCGCCGGTCGCATGCAGGCGGGCACCCTGCCGGCAGCACGCGTGGCCCGCACCACGTATCACGGCGCGTACGAGGGCTTGGGCCAAGCTTGGGGAGAGTTCAAACGCTGGGTCGACAGCACAGGCCACACGTCAAGGCCGGATCTTTGGGAGTCGTACCAAATCGGCCCAGACCGCAGCGACGATGCAAGCACTTGGCGGACAGAATTAAATCAGCCGCTGGTGTAACAGCGCCAGCCGGAACAACATGCTTTTTAGGTTGTGCAACAGTCGGGGCGCAAAGCGTGCTTGGCTGTATGTCGTTTCCGGTTACACCCCCCCCGTCGTCTTCAATCAAGAGGCAATCTTCCGCCTGATCCCGCCGCTGCAATGCGCCCATGCAGGCCGGGTAGATACTTCGCTACCAGTAAGTCACCGATGGTGTGTGGGATGATGGAAGTACTCGCACTTGCACCGTCGGCAGCACAATCTGGCGATTTTGCCCATCAATATCTCTGCCAAATCGATTCTGGAAGGACAACCCCATGTCCTCTCAAACCTGATCAAATCTCCAATTGTCAAAAAATCTACCCCGCCTCGGCTCTCACCCAGTTATGCTCCACCGTCCTTACGACCTGCCAGAATTTCAAATCAAGAATCCAACCCGCTGCCCTTCCACTTCATCCCCATTCTTCCTCGTTGCTCCCCCGCCTTCCTCTGCGTACCTCCGTTTCCTCCGCGTCATTTGCGTTCCCCATCGGCGGCCCAATTCGCAAGGTCGCTTCTGCCGGGAACCCGCCCCCACACCCAATTCCACCTCGGTAGCCGGGAGCCTGATCCATGTCCCAAACCAATACCCTCTCCACTTCCGAACTCATCGTCAAAGGTCTTAACACCGCACAAGCCCAAGCCGTGCTGCATGACTCCGGTCCGCTGGCCGTGCTCGCCGGGCCCGGCACCGGCAAAACCCGCGTCATCGTCCACCGTATCGCCCACATGCTCGCGGAGCGGCACGTTCTGCCCGAATCCATCGTGGCCGTCACCTTCACCGTCAAGGCCGCCCAGCAGATGCGCGAGCGCCTCGCCCGCACGCTGGAAGAGTGCAAGATGGACCCCGAACTCGCCGTCCGCGTGGGCGTGTACACATTCCACGGCCTAGGCCTCCGCATGATTCGCCGCTTTCGAGATGTCCTCGGCCTCCCGGCTGAGGTTGAACTCACCGATATCCCCCAGCAGCGCCGCCTCCTTCGCAAACTCATCGTCCAGCACAAGCTCATGCCCCAGGCCATCGCCGGTGGTGTCGCCGCCGCCGCGGCAGATGCGCTCAGCACCTTCGGCTTCTTTTACGAGCAGGCGATGGACCCCGACGCCGCCAAAGCCGCGGCAGACCATTGGCTCGAAATCGCCTCCAACGCTGCAAATTATGAGGATCGCCAGGCCCACGAGGCCGCCCTGCTCAAGGCCGAGCGCTTCGCTCAAATCACCCAGCTTTTCAGCTTCTACCACGAGCGCTGCATCGCCAAAGGCCAGCTTAGCTTTGGTGACCTTGTGCTCCAGCCCGTGCGCCTGCTGCGCGACAGCGCCCGGGCCCGCACGCTGGTTCGTGATGAGTACCGGCACTGGGTGGTTGATGAATTCCAGGATGTCAGCCCCGCCCAAATCGAGCTACTCAAGCTCATCGCCCCGACCGCCAAAGTCGCGGGCATCAGCCGCGAGCCAGACCTGTGCGTGGTCGGTGATGATGATCAGGCCATCTACGGCTTCCGCGGGGCAGATGACCGCGCTTTCGAAAAGTTCGCAATCGCCTGGCCCATCCACACCCAGGTCAAGCTCACCGAGAATTACCGCTCGGCCAAGCCCATCGTCGGCGCTGCCAACAGCATCATTACCAAAGCCATCAGCCGCTTCGCCCCGGACAAGCTCATCAACGCAGCGGGCACATTTCTTGACCACCCGCCCATCACGCTGGTACGCCTAGTCGATGAAAAAGAAAACGCCGAGGCCGTTGCCCGCGCAATCCTGATTGATCGGGCAACCCGCCCCGGAGCCAAGTTTGATGACATCGCCGTCATCGTGCGCACCAACGGCGAGCTTGACCGCGTCGCCCGCCGCCTCCAGTTAGAAGGTGTGCCGATTCGCATGGTCAAAGCCCTCTCCTGGCGTGAGGATCTAGGTGTCGACACGGTCTTGACCTGGATCAACCTCCTGTGCGATGGCGTTCGCAGCTACGAAGCCACCAAACTGCTGCGTGGCGTGCCGTTTGATATCCCGCTGGAAGTATCCTCCCGCTGGCAGGAGCTGTACGCCGGCGTGCTCTCCCGGCATGAAGCACATTCGCTGGAGTTCTTCCACCCCGGCTCGTTCGTCAAATGGCTGCGCGGGCACTTGCAGCGTGAGCAAGACCTCAAGGCCGACGATCACGCCGCGGCGCTGCGGTTTGCAGATGAGCATGACCGCTTCGCCAAGATCGTCGCTGATCAGCCCGCCAGCGTAATGATCTTTGAATTGGTCCGCCACGTCGAGTCCGCTAGCGCCATCATGCTCGGCGCTCGCGAGCGCAAAACCAGGATTGAGGCTCTGCTCAGCCTCCAGCGACTGGCCGGCGCCAAGCAGGATCGACTTGAAGCCCCGGGCCGGCTGCCCGATTTCCTAAGTTACTGGGCAGACCTGCCCGCGGGTGACGACGGCATCGACCCGGAAGACCAGGTTGATAGCGAGGGCCAGCCCAGCTCAACGCTCGCCCCGGGTACTACCCCGGCAGAGGCAATCGCAGCCAGCGGCCAGCGCGATGCAGTGACCGTACTCACCGCCCACACCGCCAAGGGGCTTGAGTTCCACACCGTGTTCGTAGTCCGCGTCAACAGTGCCAACGGCTTTCCCTTCGGCTCCAACAAGAGTGATCCACTCGTACTGCCACCCCACCTGCAGGTTGATGCCAGAGGTTTGCCTATCGACCCATTGGCCCGCCGGCAAGATGAAGAACGGCGGCTGTTTTACGTGGCCGCCACGCGGGCCATGCACCGGCTGATCATCCAAAGCAAACTGCCAAAGACTAAGTCTAAAACGGTCAACTACGCCTTGGAGCTCTTAGACAGCGCCACCAAGAACCCGATAGGCATCCCGCTGGTAGACATGGAAATTGAGACGCTGCGCCAGCGCACCCGTGCCGCGGATGTGGTCATGGCTTCAGACCTCTGGTCAGATGCCGACCTCGCCGCCGGCGGCAGTGTTCCGGCAACTGTTGATGATCTGTACCGCGCAGTATCGCGCGGCATCCGCAGAAGAGCCGCACTCGCGTTCGATGGGATTGAGGATGTCGGTGCGCTAGTTCGGCAAGCAAAGCGCGATGAGCCCGCGCCAGATGAAAACTCGGACGATACCGGCGACATCGCATCCGGCCTCGCCGCGATCGGTGGCGGCTCCGCTGCGGATGGAACCGCTATGGAGCAGGCCGTCGAGCCAGTAGGCCGTCTTGCGCGGCTGCTGGCATCATGCTCACACATCAAACGCACCGGTGAATTACCGGAATGGGCCGCCGGCCTGCCGGATGCAATGAAGCTAGAGCTGCAGCGCTACCACCAGCGCCACGCCGTGCTGGTGGCCGGTGGTAAGGTCATCGGTGATGATGACCCATTGAAGCTCATCTTCACCCCACGCAAGGGTCCGCTCAACCTCTCGTACTCCGCGTTCCAATCCTTTGAGCGCTGCCCACGCTGCCACTACATTGCCGAGAAATACGGCATCCGCTCCCCCCAGTCGCAAAAACAAATTCTCGGCATCGTCGCCCACGATGCGATGGAGATGTTCTACAAACACTGGACCAACAAAGATGCCGCCGGCGCCGCCCTGCCAGCCTTGCCCGATCTCTTGGCCCTAGGCCGCAAAGCATTCTTCTCAAGACTGCCCGATGACCAGCCGGCCGACCAGGGCGAGCTGCAACAGCTTGATGCGCAGCTCACGCTGTGCTTTGAGCGCCTGCACGACCCCCGCGCCCACGTTCTCGAACTCGAGATGAACATCAACATGCCCCTCGAAGCGTGCGGCACGTTCCATCGCCTCACCGCCCGCATAGACCGGATCGACCTGATCTCACCCGGCAACTACCGCGTGATCGATTATAAAACCGGCTTCCCCAGTAAAAAACTGCTCGAGCCTAAGGCCAAAGACACGCTCCAATTCGGCATCTACGCCTTAGCGATCGATCACCAGTTCAACAACGGCCTCCCCGTCGGTGGCACCGCGGAGTTCTGGGTGCTCTCCTCCGGCCAAAAAGGCGTGCTCGACCTCGGTCAAATTGATCGCGAAGCCGTAAAAGCAGAGCTTGAAGAAGCCATCGGCAAAATGCTAAACGGCCCCTACCCCCGCGGCAGCAACTGCTGGGGCGTCTGCCAAATCATCGGCTCAGCCGATGCGTGAGTCCGGATGTTCGATCACCCCCGGTCACATCTCACCCAATTGGCAATCAGCCAGGCTCAATTCACTTGCGCTGCCCCTAGCACTCCTGTCTCCTGCCTTTTCTAGCGCCGCTCCGCAGCCTTCGCATCAAATGCCTGAACCAACATTTCAATCGGGCAACCCGCCGGTGCGTTATGCTTCTGCTTGCCTTCCCCCCGCCCCATCGCACCCGCTGATCGCTACGTGACCATGGACCTCGTCCGCGGCATCGCCATCCTCGGCATTTTCGCGATGAACATCATCAGCTTCGCCCTTCCAAACGCAAGCTATACCAATCCGCAATCCCTCGGTGCCGAGCAGTTTGCTGGTCCATTCACCGGTGCCAATAAAGCCGCCTGGTTCATCCAGGCGCTCATTTTCGATCAGAAAATGATGAGCGCCTTCGCCATGCTCTTTGGCTGCGGACTCATGGCCATGCACCTCCGCGGCCAGCACTCCGGCGAGGGCCGCACCATCATCTGGTACCGCCGCTGCTTCGTCCTGCTCTGCTTCGGGCTCATCCATGCCTACGCCCTCTGGTGCGGCGATGTCCTCACGCTGTACGCGTGCTGCGGCATGCTTCTCTGGCCCCTACGCAAGCTCCGGGCGCGGCGCCTTCTGGTCATCGCTCTACCACTCTTGCTCCTGGGAATGGCCATCACCACCGGCATAGGAAGCCAGATGCACCGCCAGTTGGTTCTGGCAGACCAGGCTCAGGCCGTACTCGATGCCGGTGATGTGCCATCTGATGAACAATCCTCCGCGATCGACAAGGCCGACCAGCTCCGCGCCAGCAACGACCCCGGCATCAGTGAAACGCGGCACGATGTAGCGCTCCGCCGCTCCAGCGCCGCCGCGTACCGCAGTGTCAACGCGGGCGAGTCTTGGTACATGCAAACCAAAGTCTTGCCCATGTTCTCAGCTCCAAAAACGCTGGCCCTCATGCTCATCGGCATGGCTCTAGTCCGCTTGGGTGTGCTGCAGGGTCAGCGCACAACGCGAGAGTACCTCGCCATCACCGCGAGCGGCCTGCTCACCGGCGTCGCCCTTGTCGCCGTCGGAATGTGGCTGCAACTTCACCATGAGTTTCGCTTCGATTGGTTGTTTCTGCTCGATGGCAATTTCAACTACCTCGGTTCAACCTTCATGGCCGTCGGTCTGGTCGGGGCCTGCGCCTTATGGCCAGATTTCGGCGGCGGCCCGCTCTGCTGGCTCCGCACCTCCCTCATCGCTTGCGGGCGAATGGCGTTCACCAATTACATCGTCCAAACAATCATCGGTGTCACAGTGTTCTCGGGCCTCGCCTTCGGCCTCATGGGCTCGCTTGAACGCCACCAGCTGGTGCCAATCGTTCTAGCCGTCTGGGTCGCCCAGCTGCTCGTGTGCCGCTGGTGGCTAGGCCGCTTCGCCCAAGGCCCGCTCGAAACACTCTGGCGACGGCTCACCTACGGCCGGCCCGCAGCTCCCCCGTCCGCACCGCCCCCTTTCACCAGCTCCCAGAACGGCTGATAAGCAGCCGCCCCATCCGCGCAGCGCTCGGGCAGGCTTGCCCATGCTCCAAATTCACCCGCGCAACCAATTATTTCCAGAATTATGCAGGAATTCCGGAACCGTTAAGATTCGTGTTTCTGCTAAAAATCGTGCAAAAAGTGCGGCTTACGCGTCGCTTTCGGCTTGACAAAATATACACGTTCCGTATAGTCATGCATGTACGCAGAACGTGATCGTCGCCGCCGCCTTGTCCTCGAGTTCATCTCCTCAAAAAAGGTGACGCGCCAGGAAGAGCTTGTCGCCATGCTTAAGGCCAACGGTGTGGCCGCCACCCAGGCCACGCTCTCGCGTGACTTGCGTGATCTTTCGATCCACAAAGGCGTCAGTGGCTACATGGTCCCCGCTGGCGGCATGCCGCCACCCGCGCCCGGCTCCGCCCCGCTGGAGCCCGCCATGAAGCAGTACCTGTTGGGCGTCGGCGTTTCCGGCACCACCGTGGTCTGCCAAACTCGTCCCGGCCAAGCCATGCCGCTCGCCACAGAAGTTGATCGCGTCAAGCCCAACGGCGTCGTTGGCACCCTCGCCGGTGATGACACCGTCTTTGTCGCCGTCGAATCTCCCGGCAAAGCCCGCGCCATCGCCCGCACTTTCAAGTCCATGGCCGGCCTTTAACTTCATCACCCCAGCCTTCCAGAGCCCAGCCTTCCAGAGCCCAGCCTTCCAGAGCCCAGCCTTCCAGAGCCCAGCCTTCCAGAGCCCAGCGTTTCAAAGCCCAGCCGCCCACGCGCACCCCCGCCCGCACTCTCCCCGCGGCCAGCGCCACCATCCCGCAGCCCATCCAAAGATTTTCCCCAGCGGGCGGCAAAGTGGCGGCCCACCCGGCTTTGTCAATCTTTCGGCAGTCTTTGCACCTCCCAGCGGCCAACGCTGCCAAGTCCTGCAATGATCGGGGTTCCCGACCTCCTCATTTTCTTGCCTCCCCTCACCCCTAGCGACTCGCACTCCCCCCGCCTGCCGCTTCATCATTATCTTTTCTCCCTCCATGTTCCCCACCGACTTGCTCACCATCGCCGAACTCTCTTCATCGCAGGTTGCAGGCCTGATCAAGTCCGCGGCGGCCATGAAAGCCAAGCCGGTCGCTTTCTCAAAGGTGTTGGCCGGCAAATCCGTGGTCTGCATCTTTGAGAAGCCCTCGCTCCGCACCCGCGTCAGCTTTGAGGTAGGCATCTGGCGCATGGGTGGCCAACCCATCATTTACGACACCAAAGAGCAGCGCATCGGCGTGCGCGAAAGTGTGCGTGATGTGGCCATGAACCTCGACCGCATGGTCCACGCCATCGTGGCCCGCGTCTTCGCCCAAAGCACTCTCACTGGGCTCGCCCAGCACGCCAGCGTTCCCATCATCAACGCCCTTTCGGATGATCACCACCCCTGCCAGGCCATGGCCGATGTGCTCACCATCACCGAACGCTTCGGCAAAGTCAAATCCATCCGCATCTGCTACATCGGTGATGGCAACAACGTCGCCCGCTCCCTGTCCGAGGCTGTCTGCAAGCTCGGCGGGCACATGACCGTCATCACGCCCCAAGGCTTTGCGATGAGCCCGGCAATCGCCGCATCGTGCGCCGCCGATGCCGCGGCCACCGGCGGCTCGTTTGTAATGACCTCTGATCTCAAAGCCGTCCACGGCCAGCAGGTCATCTACACCGATGAATGGGCCAGCATGCACCACGCCGACGCCGCGGCACGAAGCGCAAAGTTCAAGCCGTATCAGGTAAACGCAGCCCTCATGGCACGGGCCGATGCCAAGGCAATCTTCATGCACTGCCTCCCCGCCGCCCGCGGCCACGAAGTGACCGATGAGGTCATCGACTCGGCCCAGTCGGTAGTTTATCAGCAGGCAGAAAACCGCATCTACGCCCAGCAGGCAGTACTCGCGGCACTCTTGGGCAAAGCCCCTGTCAAAGTCCCAGTCAAAGCCCCCGTCAAAGTCGCAGTCAAGGCGAACGCTAAGCAGGCTTCCGCAAAATCAAAAACGTTGCGCAAACCTGCTGCCAAATCAGCGACTAAGCGAACCACACCCGCCAAACGCAAGTAAGATGGTCCCCGCGACGGCCCCCGATCACAACAAGCACCGCAGCGATCCTCCGCTGGGTCAACTCGGTTTGATCAGTGCAGTCGCGATTTGTTTTTCCCTTCCCTAAGCCCGTTTGTTTTCAGTTTTCCAGAGATCCTCAAATGTCAATGAAAGTCGTCGTCGCGTATTCCGGTGGTCTTGACACATCCGCGGTCATCCCCTGGCTCAAAGAAAATTACAATTGCGAGGTCTACGCCGTCGTGGGCGACGTCGGCCAAGGTGCTGAGGAGCTCAAGGGCGTCGAGAAAAAGGCCAAGAACTCAGGTGCCAAAGATTGCGTGGTTGTTGATCTGCGCGAGCAATTCGTTGAAGAGTTCGTCTTCCCAATGCTCGCCGCCGGCTCCATGTACGAGGGCAAGTACCTCCTGGGTACCTCCATCGCCCGCCCCATCCTCGCCCGCGCTCAGGTTGAGTTCGCCAAGACCATCAAGGCCGATGGCCTCTGCCACGGCTGCACCGGTAAGGGCAACGACCAGGTCCGCTTCGAATCCACCTACGCCGCCCTCGCCCCAGAGATGGAAGTCATCGCCCCCTGGCGCATCTGGGACCTCGGCGGCCGTGAAGACCTGCTCAAGTACCTGGCCGACCGCAACATCCCCACCACAGCATCACTAACAAAGATCTACTCGCGTGACCGTAACCTCTGGCACATCAGCCACGAGGGTGCAGCACTCGAAAATCCCTGGAACGTCCCGCCCGATGACATCTGGATGCTCACGCAGGACCCGCGCAAGGCCCCAGACAAGTTCGAGGATGTCAGCCTCACGTTCGTCGCCGGTCGCCCCCGCGCCTTAAACGGCGTGCCCATGGCCGGCCATGATCTCATCATCAAGCTCAATAAAATCGCCGGTAAGCACGGCGTGGGCCGGGTTGACATCATCGAGAACCGCCTCGTCGGCATGAAGAGCCGTGGCTGCTACGAAACCCCCGCCGGTACCGTTCTGTACGAGGCTCTCCACGGCGTCGTGCAGCTCGTGCTCGACCGCGAAACCATGCACTTCCGCGAGAAGCTCGCCCTCGATTACGCGGATCTCATCTACAACGGCCAGTGGTTCACCCCCAAGCGCGAAGTGCTCCAGGCCTCAATCGAAAAAATCGCCGAGGCCATGAACGGCGAAATCGTCGTCCGCCTTTATAAGGGCACCGCCACCACCGTCCGCCGCCAAAGCCCCGATTCGCTCTTCTCCGAAGCCTTCGCCACCTTCAGCAAAGATGCCGTGTACAACCAGAAGGATGCCGGCGGATTCATCCGCCTCTACTCCCTGCCCGCCCGCATCAAAGCTCTTAAGGAAATGGCAGCTGCCAAACCAGCCAAGCCGGTCAATCCAGCCAAGGCCGCCAAAAAAACCAAGAAGAAGTGATCAACCTGTAATTCTCTCGCGGAGCGCGGCACGAATCGCCGCGCTCCGCAATTGTTTTTGGCGCGCTGCATACGCTCAATCGCGCACTCATTTTGCCCCTGCCCCCCGCCTTGCTTCCATCTTTTCTCTCAACCTCTCTTCTGTCTTTCGCCTTACCTCTTTTCTCTTTCTTCTCCCCTCCCGCCTTCTTCTTCAAAGGATCTTCCAATGAGTCTCTGGGGCGGCCGGTTCTCCGGCAAATCTGACCCGTTGTTCAAGGCCTTCAACGATTCTCTCCCGTTTGACCATCGCCTGGTCCACGCCGACATCGCCGGCTCAATCGCCTGGGCCTCGGCCATTTGCCGGGCAGGTGTGCTCACCACCCCGGAGCGTGACCGCCTCCACACCGCACTCCACGAGCTGGCCGCCCTCGCTGCCGAGAATCCCGCCGCCGTCGCCACCAGCGGCCATGAAGATGTTCACTCCTGGGTCGAGGCCAACCTCATCGCCAAAGTCGGCGACCTCGGCAAAAAGCTCCACACCGGTCGCAGCCGCAATGATCAAGTCGCCACCGACATCCGCCTTTGGACCAGCGAGCAGCTCATCGCACTTGATGCCGCCACGCAAGCCGTGCAGCGCGCCCTGCTCACTCTGGCCGATGGTGAACTAAACACCCCCGCCGGCCCAACGGTAATCCCTGGCTACACGCACCTGCAGCGCGGCCAGCCTGTGCTCTTCTCCCACTGGTGCTTGGCGTATACAGAAATGCTCCACCGCGACCGCGAGCGATTCGCCGACTGTCTCCGCCGAACCCGCCGCTCGCCACTGGGCTCCGGCGCTCTGGCCGGTACCGCCTTCGCCATAGATCGCGCCCAGCTCGCCGCAGACCTTCTCCTTCCTGAACCCTGCCGCAACTCGCTCGATGCCGTCTCCGACCGTGACTTTGCCTTCGAAACCCTCGCCGCCTGCTCACTGTGCGCTGTCCACCTCTCGCGCTTGGCTGAGGATCTCATCCTTTACATGTCAAGCGAGTTCGCCTTCGTGCAGATGGATGACTCCGTCACCAGCGGCTCATCACTCATGCCGCAGAAGAAAAACCCCGATGCCATGGAGCTCATCCGCGGCAAGTCCGGCCGCATCATCGGAGACCTCGTGGCCCTGGCCGTCACGCTCAAAGGGCTCCCACTGGCGTACAACAAAGACATGCAGGAGGACAAGGAGCCGCTGTTCGATGCGGTTGATCACCTCCTGCTCTCCCTTCGCATGTGCGTGCCCGTCATCGCCACGCTCAAGGTAGATCGCGCTGCTTGCCGCACCGCAGCCCTCGGTGACGGCACCGTTCTCTCCACCGATTTGGCCGACTATCTCGTCGATCGCGGCATGCCCTTTCGCACCGCCCACGAGGTCGCGGGCAAAGCAGTGCGCCTAGCACTCGCCACAAAAACCCCCATGCACACGCTCTCGCTCGCGCAGCTCAACGGCGTCATAGCCGAGGCCGGCGCGGGCGACTTCAAAATCAGCCAAGATATCTACGCCGCCCTTACCCTCGAAGCCTCACTCGCCCGCCGCAGCGCCATGGGCGGCACCTCCCCCCTCCGCGTCGCCGAAGCCCTCGCCACCGCCCGAACCCTCATCGGCTGAGCCAACCTCGCAGCCCTCTGCTTGCAGCCCTTGCCTTGTCTTTCATCTCTCGCTTTCTACTTCACTTTACTACATCGCTTCTCCCCCTGACCTCCCGCCCACGCTCTACCCACGTGCGCAGTTTCTACAAACACCGCCATCCAAAACCCACCCATCGAATACCCGGCAAAGTAAGTCGATTCACATCGACCTAATCAATACCACAATCTAACCCTGCCTCCTGCCTCCTGCCTCCCTCCGCGTTCCTTGCCTCAAGCCCTCCGCGCCCTCCGCGTTCATCTCTACGTTCCGCTCCGTATTCCGCCCCGAAGTCAAAACACTTCACCCCATGCTCATGCGTCAGCAAGATTGGTTCCGCCTCATCTGCCTTGCCGCCATCTGGGGCATGTCGTTCCTCTTCCTGCGCATCCTGGTCCCCAAACTCGGGCCAATCTGGACCGCAGAATTGCGCACGCTTTTGGCCGGCCTCGCCCTCCTGTGCGTCTGCATCGCCGTTCGCCAGCCTCTGCAATTGCTCTCGCGATGGAAGCAGTACATCATCGTCGGCCTGCTCAACTCCGCAGCGCCCTTCGCGCTGTTCGCATACGCCGCCCTCACCCTCCCCGCGGCGTATCTCGCCATTCTTAATGCCACCGCACCGCTGTTTGGCACCATCTTCGGCGCAGTCCTGCTTAAGGAACGCCCCGGAGCGCTCAACCTGTTGGGCCTGGTCATCGGCGGCATCGGCGTTGGCCTGGTCGTGGGCCTCGGCTCGCTTGAGCTTGCGCCAAAGGTGGTCCTGTCCATCGGTGCTGGTCTCTTGGCGGCAATGTGCTACGGCCTAAACGGCGCATACACCAAGCGTCACCTCACAGGCGCTGGCCCACTTGCCATCTCCTGCGCCTCGCAGCTCCTTGGCGCAGCGCTGCTGCTGCCACTGCTCCCGCTGGTGCCCGTGCGCGTCCCCGCTTCACAAATCTACACACCGCAAATCATCGGCAGCGTGCTTGGCATCGCCATCGTCTGCAGCGCCATCGCGTACATTATTTATTATCGCCTGATCAAAGATGTCGGCCCCGCCCGCGCACTCTCGGTCACGTTCCTCATCCCCGTCTTCGCCGCACTGTGGGCGTGGATTATCTTGGGCGAAACCATCCGCATGCAAACCCTCATCGGTGGGGCCGTGGTCCTGCTGGGCACACTGTTGGTGCTCCGGCCATCCGGCAACAACGCAGCCAGTGCAGCCACTCGCCAGAGCTAGCCGCCAATTCCGTTCCCAAAGCGCCTGCTAGTTATTTTCAGCTCCCCTCCCCGCTGGCCACTTGCGTGCCCTTGCTTTCACCTCGGTCCTGTTCTCTTCCCCCGTCTTCCCCATCGTCCCGCTCTCGTTTGCGCCCCAAACAAACCTACAATCACCCGATGAGCATTGTGGACCATTACGTCGTGCTCGGCCTTCCTCCCGCGGCAAGCCCGGAAGAAGTCCGCCGCGCCTATCGCGACATGGCCCGCAAGCTCCATCCGGACGTCAACAAAGCCGCCGATGCAACCCAGCGGTTCACCATCATCCAGCGAGCTTACGAAATCCTGGCCGACCCGCGCCAGCGAGCCGAGTACGACAGCCTCCGGGCCTACCACACCTCCGGTGGTGGCGGCGCCTCCGAGTCCGTCGGTGCGGCACAGGCCCACTACACCTGGTCCAACATCGCCGACCCTGCAACCACCGTCGCCCACAGCGTCGATGATTTTGATGATGTCTACGAAACCTTCTTCGCCCACCGAAAAAAGCCTAACCCTGCCAAATAACCAAGCTCCACCACCCTCCTGCCCCCCCCGCCTTCCCTTTCCTCTTCGTACTTTCTCTTCTCTCCCTTCTCATCCCTTCCCCCTTCCCGCCTTCCTCCGCGCTCCTCCGTTTCCTCTGCGTCCTCCGCGTTCCCCGAAGGTTGCCCAAACAGCAATTTTCTGCGAGCCCACGAGCCTGCGACCTCACCCCAAATCCGCTGAATTCAAATCAAGATGCTGCGCCCGCTCGCCCTGGCCCGCCCGCTCGCCCTGGCCCGCCGGCTCCACATCCCGCGGCGACTTGGCATCACGCACCGCCATGTCCGCAAGTTGTGCGCACAAATCCGGCATGGTCATCCCCGCAAACCGCGCCGCCTTGGGCACCAGTGAGTGGTCAGTAAATCCCGGCGTCGTATTAATCTCCAAAAAGCTCGCAACGCCGTGCTGGTCAAGCATGAAATCCGCCCGGCACAGATGCCGCAGGCCAAGCGCCTTGGCAATTCGCATCGTTGACTTACTGATCTTCTTCTTAATCGTGTCGCTCACCTCCTCCGGATCAATCAAGTACTGCGTGTCGTTGCGGTTGTACTTCGCCTCGTAATCGTACAGGCCATCCTTTGGCTTGATCGCAATCACCGGCAGCGGCTTTCCATCAAGCAGCCCAACGGTTAGTTCCAGTGCCTGCGTCAGCCCGCCAATTTTCTCCTCAACCATGTACGCCCGGCGGCTCCCCTTCTGCTGTTCAATGCGAATTTCCGCTACCGCCGCGGCGTACTCCGCCTTGCTCACGCACACCCGCAGCCCAAGGGTTGATCCTTCGTGTACGGGTTTAATGATCACCGGCAGCGGCAACGGTGAGATATCGTCGTTGGAATTCAGCACCGCCACCGCCGCAGTGGGTATGCCGTGCTCCATCGCCGCCGCCTTGCTGGCCAGCTTGTCCATCGCAAGCCTGCTGCCCCGAGGCCCCGTGCCAAAATATGGCCGCCCATCCTGCTCCAGCACATCCTGCAGCGGCCCGCCCTCACCGTATGGTCCGTGCAGATACGGCAAAATAATCTCGCCCTTCATCGCCCGCAGTTGCGATGGATTCAGCCGATCAATAATCTGCAGATTCGGTGTGTACCGCCCACTGCTCTCTAGCCCCGCAGCAATGCCAGTTGCGGATTTGATAGAAACTTCACGCTCGCCATCGGGGCCGCCGCCAAGAACAAGAACTGTGGGAAGCATGGAATCGGGCTTTCGTAAGTGAGAGCGGTGTAAGCGCCAGTGCAGGAGCCAAGTCAGGCAGAACCACAGCGTAGCGGGCGAGGGCGAGATCAGCAGGAAAACCCCGCGCCCCATAGCCGCACTGCCATGCCAACTCCCAGAATTTTCCCTCACACCCGCCTTTCCACCTCTCGCCCTTTCCTTTTCTCGTGGTACTTGTCTCTTTTCTTCCCCGCCCTTTGCTCCCTACACCGCCGCCCCCCACACCACCACCTCCGGCTCCAAGCGCACGCCAAACGCCTCGGCCACCCGCTGTCGCACCACCCGCATCACGGCCAGCACATCATCTGCGCTACCACCTTTGTCAGCCGTAATAAAGTTCCCATGCTGCTCACTGACGTGGGCTGTCCCCAGCCGCATTCCCTTGCACCCAGCCTTATCAATCAGCATCCCAGCCGAGATGCGCTGCCCGGCCTCACCCACGCCTGCGAGAGGTGCCGTCAGCGTCGGGTTCTTAAATGCGCACCCGGCGGAGGCAGCGCTCATCGGCTGCGTGCCCCGCTTGTAGTCCGTAACCACCTTTAGCTTTTTCTTGACGGTGGCAACGTCCTCGCCAACCAGCCGCAGCATCACCGCGGTGATGATCAAATCACTCTCGCAAAAGTGCGTGTGCCGGTAGTTAAATTTGCATTGGGCATACGGCAGCGTGTGCATGTCGCCCGCTCTGTCCATGGCTTCGACCGAGACTACGCAGTCACCAAATGAGCCGAACTTGCCCCCGGCATTCATCACCGTCGCCCCGCCAATGCACGCCGGTATCCCCGCCAGGTTCTCAAGCCCCGACAGCCCAACATCCGTCGTGGCGTTGATCAGCTTAAACAGGTGCACCGCTGCCCCCGCCCGAACCGTCGCAAGCCCGTTCGCATCAACCGCGCCAATCTCAAAGGTCGCCAGTTCACCCTTGTTCAAGTCCGAAAGTGCAATGACCAGTTCATCAACCCCCCGGTCGCACACCAGCAGGTTGGCACCATCACCCAGCACCTTCGCCTTCGGGTCCAGCTTCAAGCAAGCCCGCAGCTCCGCCAACGATCGTGGCAGCGCCATCCGCTTGGCCTTGCCCCCCACGCCAAACCAGGTGTGAATCGGCTGGTTCTCAAGAATGGTCACGGCCGATTCCATGGGGTTCGTCGCAGAGGCAATGTTTGCAGTTGTCATACATCAAGCCATGAAAGCCATGTTCAAAGTCAGTCAGTTCAGCAATCAATCATCCAACCAAACCCAACCCGCGCATAACGCATCTTCCCTCCCCTGCCTTTTCCCCCTCCCCGCGCCTTTCTCTGCGTCCCTCCGCGTCCTCTGCGTTCCCCGACAGTTGCCCAACAGTCTTCAGACCGTCGCCAATCGCCATTCCACCCGTTGCACCAAGCCATCACGTCGGCAGCGGCAATCCCAAAAATCCATACGCCACCTGGTTCACCGGCCCCGCTCCCATCACCACCAGCACATCTCCCGGGCGGCACACATTCTCGAGCTGCTCAATAATCGCCTCAAACGGATACAAATGCATCGCGTGCACCCCCTTTTCGCGCAGCTTGTCCACCAAGTCCCCCGCCGTCACCCGCTGCTTCTCTTCTTGGCTGTCACGCACAAAGTAAATGTTTGGCACAATCACCACATCCGCCGCCCCAAAGCTGTTGGCAAACTCATCCAGCAAGTGCCTGGTGCGGCTGTGCTGGTGCGGCTGAAACACACAAATCAACCGCCCATTCCGCGCCTCCGGCCTTTCCGTCGCCTTCAGTGCCTTCAGCGTCACCTCAACTTCCGTCGGGTGGTGGCCGTAATCGTCGTACACGCGCACCACACCGCCCAGCGGGTGCTTCTTCTGTCCCAAAAACTGGCTCCGCCTGTCAACGCCCTTAAACCCCGAAAGCGACCGCCCAATCGTCGCGGCATCGCCGCCCAAAGTCAGCGCAACCGCCGCGGCAGTCGCGGAGTTCATCGCATTGTGCTCACCCGGCATGTTCACCGTCCACCGGCACACTTCATTGCGAGCAGTATTCAGCAGCGCCGCCTCCCGCGTGCTCTGGTCAAACTTCACCTGCCAGTCGGCCCCCGGTGAAAAGCCAATCGTCTGCACCTTCGCCTTCACCCCCGCCGTCACCTCACGCCGGTTCGCACCATCGTGGGCAATAATCACAAGCCCGCCATCAGCCTCCGCCGCCGCGAGCTTGGCAAAGAAGTTAAAACTCTTAATCACCTCATCAACCGTGCCGTACACATCAAGGTGGTCCGCCTCCACGCTTGTAATCACCGCAATCGTCGGATGATAATTGTGAAAGCTCCGATTAAACTCGCACGATTCGGCCACCAGCAGCCCCGGCTCGCCCCGCCGTGATCCCGCCGGTATCGCCGCGGATCCAAGCCGGAATCCGCCGCCAATCCCCGCTGCCGATGTCGCCGGCGCCGTCGCCCCGCCAAGCTGCTGGCACGATGCGCCAACAATCGAAGTCGGGTCCAACCCGCAGTCCGAAAGCACGCAGCTGAGCATGCTCGTCGTCGTTGATTTGCCGTGCGTTCCCGCCACGCACACCGCCGTGCGGTGCAGCATGCACCGCCCCAGCGCCTCGGCATAGCTCAGCACCGCAATCCCCCGGTCCATCGCCGCCAGAACCTGCGGGTGCTCCGGCCGTATCGCCGCCGATGCAATCACCAGGTCGCAATCCTCCGGCAGCCACTGCCGAGACTGGTCAAGGTCAATCGTCACACCCTCGCCCACCAGCGCAGCCGTCGCGTTCGATGGCGCCTGGTCCGAGCCACGCACAACCGCGCCCCGACCAGCCAGCAGCCGCGCCATCCCCTGCATCCCGGACCCGCCCACCCCGATCATGTACACATGCTTCCCGGTGACAATAAAGCTAGTCGGTGTCGGCTCTGGCACTTCAATACTCGCCTGTGTTGCTGCGGTGATCTGATTCGAATGATCGTGCAATCCCTGCTGCGGCGAAAACAGCTTCACCTGGTCCAGCGCCCTCGCCTCCGCCGCAAGCCGAACATCCGCCGGGCCAGCAGCGCCGGGTGGGTGCAGCAGCGCAGAGGCTGGGTGTTGCAAAACGGAAGGGGCCGTCGGGTCCGATGGAATTGGTGGCATGTGTGCTCAATCCGTGAGCTAAAAGTTGTCCGCAGCGCCGCGGCAGCATCCATGCGCCGTGACATTGTCAGTTTATCGGCTCGCTACG
>JBBRKQ010000052.1:0-28389 GCA_038231815.1 Phycisphaerales bacterium | reverse complement strand
GATGTCCGCTGGCTTGCCCGCACCCTCGACGATGGTGGTGTTGTCCTTATCAATGGTGATCTTGGCTGCGCGGCCAAGGTCAGACAGTTCGATCTTCTCAAGCTCAATGCCCAGTTCTTCCATAATGGCTTTGCCACCGGTGAGAACGGCCAGGTCGCCGAGCATTTCCTTGCGGCGGTCACCAAAGCCGGGGGCCTTGACAGCCGCGACTTTGAGCACGCCGCGGAGCTTGTTGACCACGAGCGTGGCCAGAGCCTCGCCCTCGAGGTCCTCAGCGATGATCAGCAGCGATGCGCCCTGTTCGGCGATCTTGCCGAGAATGCCGAGCATGTCCTTGGCCGAGGAGATCTTCTTCTCGTGGATGAGAATGTACGGCTTCTCGAGAACCACTTCCATCGTTGCCTGATTGGTAACGAAGTGCGGGGAGAGGTAGCCCTTGTCAAACTGCATGCCTTCGAGCAGGTCAACCTCGGTCGAGAGGCTCTTGCCTTCTTCAACCGTGATCACACCGTCCTTGCCGACTTTGTCCATCGCATCAGCGATGATCTTGCCGATCTCGGAATCCTGGTTGGCTGAGCATGTGCCGACTTGGGCGATTTCCTTGGAGGAATCAACCTTCTTGCTCATTTTCTTCAGCTCATCGGCGATGGCCGCCACGGCCATATCGATGCCGCGCTTGACCTCGTTGGGCGATGCGCCGGCGGTGATGTTCTTCAGACCTTCAGAGTAGATAGCCTCGGCGTAAACGGTGGCCGTGGTGGTGCCGTCACCCGCATCTTTGCTGGTCTTGGAAGCAACTTCTTTGACGAGCTGTGCGCCCATGTTTTCAAAGGGATCATCAACTTCGATTTCCTTGGCAACCGTCACGCCGTCTTTGGTAACGGTGGGAGCGCCGAAGGATTTCTGAAGAACGACCACGCGTCCGGAGGGGCCGAGGGTCACCTTCACGGCGCGGGCGAGTTTCTGCACGCCACGAAGAATACGTTCACGTGCATCGGTATCAAATGCGATCTGTTTAGCTGCCATGTTTCTGAGTCCTTAAAGGTTTGATCTTGATTTGGAAATAAAATAAATCTGGGGCGAACGATGCCGTATCTGGTTGAGCGCTCCGAGCAACTTACCCGTCGATGACCGCGAGGACCTCTTCCTCGCTCATGACCAAGTACTCGGTGCCGTTGAGCTTAATCTCGGTGCCGGAATAGGAGCTAAACAGCACCTTGTCACCGGTCTTGATCGTCAGCGGGATCAGGTTGCCTGTCTCGTGGTTGACGGTGCCGGTCCCCACGGCCTGGACGGTGCCCGTCTTGGGGGCTTCCTTTGCCTTCTCGGGCAGGAATAGACCGGAGGCGGTCTTGGTCTCGGCTGCATCGCGCTTGACAAGGATCTTGTCATGCAGCGGCCGGAAGCCGAGGTTGCCGGATGCGTTGGAATTGGTGGACTTGTCTTTAGCCATACGTGTGCTCCTGATTCTCAAGAAAACAATTCAAATGCCCGTTGTGCCGTTTGGCCGGAGGGCGGAAGGTCTGGAGGGGAAAGGTCTGGAGGGCGGAAGGTCTGTGATCTGTTGAGTCGATCTTTGCTTTTGTGATCCGGATACCGTTTCAATAAAGCTCTGCGAAACTGTCTCCTGTACGTTTGTCGTTTTTCTTATGCTACTTCTCTCTCTGCTGCGGTCTCTCTCATCTGCGTTTGCCTCACCGCATCCTTTGTTGGCCGTTTAGTCGGTGGCCATCACTCCCCCGTAAGCACCCTTCACGCTCCCGGCCATCGCCCTTGGTAATACCTTCCCAGGCACCGCTGCATCAGTTGCAGCATCGTCTCAAGGTTCGCCGCGGACCGATCCACCACGGCAAATGCCCCGCACCGCAGCGCCGCGTGCAACTCACGTGAGCCGTCACGCTGCAAACGTGGTGGTCGAACCACAACCGTTGGTGGCGGGGACTTCAGCCGAGCCAGCAGCTCTAACACACGGTTGCCGGCTTCCTCTGCCTCCGCCGCCGCTGCTGGGGTTGTATCTTCCATCGGCAGTGAAAGGTCAACCACCGCAATGTGAACCGTGCTGGTTCGCACAAAACGCTCCGCCTCACGGGCCGAGGTAGCTTTGGTCGCAAACACGCCCATTGGTTCCAAGAACCGGGGCAAGTTCTCCGCCCAAGCATGATTGTGCCATGGGGCGTATGACAACAAAAGATTCAGCCGGCGGCCCGGCCCGGAGCCGTTCTTGCACACACCGTCAGATTCCAGTTCATGGCCCAAGTCGTTGGCGCGTGGGTCAAATCCCGCAATGTTCGGGACGTCAAAGGGGCTTCCGGCGGCATCAAACCCGGTGCCTAGGACAGGCCCAGAGCCTTGCCTAGGCTGGTCCGACGGCCCCTGACCTTGGCGATTGGGTTCGCCAAAGGGATCTGGAGCCGGGATGGGACGATTGAGTGACACGGGCTACCAGAGACCAAGGCAACTTCCGTGCCGGATGCAGGACGGGCATCGGTGGCGGATCGATAGCGTTTTTGGGTTTTAGAAGGTGCTTCCGCTGCCGCTGTGGAAGTGAGTGGGCCCGGCCTTTCCGATGCGGCAAGCCATGGCGTGCCAGATTGGCAGTTTTGCCGGCCCCGCTGCACACCCCTTTTTGGGCCGTTCGCGTTGCGATAAACCCGCGTCGGAATCACCCCCGCCTCGCGATAGGGCTGGGCGGTACGGTGCTGGGTAAGCCGGTCCCGGCGAGGCTTTAGCCGCGTTATGCTCGCTCCATGCAAAGGTTCCCCGGCAAGCGTGTGTTCCAATCCGATGTGCTCGATAACGTCCGTGCGGGGACGGGTTGGGTTATAGTCGCCCTGGCGGCGATGGCTGGCGGGTGCGCCGTCGCCGCGGAATTGCCTTGGCAAACCGCACTCGCGGCCCCGGCTCAGAGCGCTGCCGCAGCATCATCGGCAATAGGCGCTGATGCTGCGGACAACTGGCAACCGGCGATAACCGCAGTACTGGCAGATGTCAGCGAGCACGCGAAGTTTTACAGCATCCGCTGGAGTGAACCGCTGCTGCGGGCTCGTCGTGAGTTTCTGGCAAAGCAGCTCGCTGCGTTGGTCGCTCGCGCCGGAGAAACCACCACACCCGCAACACGCGTTGATTTTATTTTGCTGCGAAATTATTTGCGCAGCGAGATTGCCGAGACCGAGCTGCTGCTGACTCGTCAGGCCGAGATGGCTTCCCTGCTGCCCTTTGCCCAGGCGATCGCGGAACTTGAGCTTGCCCGCGGCCGGATGGAACCAATTGATGCCCGCGCCGGCGCTGAGAAACTCGTGAGCATCAGCAAGGCCATCAAGGCCGTTGAAGCGGCCCTGACCAAGGGCGCGGAAAAACCCAGTGATGCTGATGCTGAAAAGGCTAAGGCAGGTGAGAACTCCGCTGATGCAGCGCTCCGGCTAGCGCCATCAGCCACAACTGCGCTGCGGGCCAGTAAGGCGATTGGCTCGCTGCAGCGCACTCTCAGCATCTGGTTTGATGATCACGCTGGCTTTGTTCCGGAGTTTGAGTTCTGGTGTCGCACGCCGTACGGCAAGGCAGAATCAGCCATGAGCGGGCTGGCCAAGCGGCTGCGCGAGGATGTGGCCAAGATCAAGGGTGAGCCGGAAGATCCGCTGATCGGTGACCCCATCGGCCGTGAGAATCTGCTGTCATCTCTGCGCGATGAGTGTGTGGCGCTCTCGCCCGAGGAACTGATTGCCATGGGTGATGCGGAGCTGGCCTGGTGTCAGACCGAGATGAAAAAAGCCGCGGCGGAGCTTGGCCTAGGTGATGACTGGCGGGCAGCGCTGGAACAGGCCAAGAACAAGGTTGAGCCCATCGGCACGCAGAATCAATACGTACGGGATGTCAGCCGCGAGGCGATTGAGTTTGTTACATCAAGAGATTTGGTGGGCGTGCCGGAGCTTGCACGCCAGCTGTGGCGAACCGACATGCTCTCACCGGCGAGCCAGCGTGTGCTGCCATTTGCGGCCTACGGAGGGCAGTCCATGCTTGTGGCATATGCCCATGCCGCGATGGAGCATGAGGACAAGTTAATGGCGATGCGAGGAAACAACCGGCACAACACGCGGCTTGTTGTGCCGCATGAACTGATACCGGGGCACCACTTGCAGGCATTTATGGCGGCCCGGAACAGGGCCTACCGCGGCGCGTTCTCAACCCCGTTTTATGTTGAAGGTTGGGCGCTGTACTGGGAGATGAAGCTGTGGGATTTAAACTGGGCGAAGTCGCCGCTTGATCGGGTGGGCATGCTGTTCTGGCGGATGCACCGGTGCGCGCGGATCACCGTCTCGCTTAAGTTTCATCTGGGGCAAATGACGCCGCAGCAGATGGTGGATTTTCTGGTTCGCGAAGTGGGCCACGAGCGGGCCAACGCGACGGCGGAGGTCCGCCGATTCATTGGTGAAGATTACGGGCCGCTCTACCAGGCCGGGTACATGACCGGCGGGCAGCAGCTGCGCCAGTTGCACCGCGAACTTGTGGGCACCGGCAAGCTTGCAGAACGCCAGTTTAACGACACGGTGCTGCAGGCAGGGCCAATACCTATCGAGCTGCTCCGTGCTCAGATGACCGGTGAGCTGCTGCCGCCCGATGCCGAGGCGGCCTGGCGCTTCGGGCGATAGTGGGCGGGTGCGCGAGTGCGCGAGTGCGCGGGTGCGCGGGTGCTTAGTTATCACCCATAATTGGCGGTGGCGGCGGCGTGCCCTTTGGCTCTTCAGTCTTTTTCACGCCTGGCTCGGCCATTTCGCTGCGGAGTTCATCCAGTCGTTTCTTAGCCGGATCGTTGATCTTCTTGAGGTCATCATTGTTGTTGACCACGATCGGCGTGATGAACGCAACGAGCTCGGTGCGCGTCTTGGTGCGCTCGCTGTTCTGGAACAGACCGCCCAGAAGCGGAATGTCGCCCAGCAGCGGTATCTTGCGCTTCACGTCCGAATCCTCGCTTCGCAGAATACCCGAGATCACCACGGTCTGGCCATCTTTAACGATGAGCTGCGTCGTGGTCTCGCGACGATCAACCACCGCCTGGTTGTTCACCGTGCGCGATGGATCAATGCTGGAGAGTTCTAGATTGACCTTGATATCGACATCGCGCTCCGGTGTGATGCGAGGGCGAACACGCAGGGCAATGCCCACAGCACGATAGTCAAAGCTGTTGACAACGTTCTGGTTGCCCCCCGTAGGCACCTGTGAATTGGTGATAAACGGGATGTCTTGGCCATCGAAAAACTCGGCCTGCTGGTTGTCCCCGGTAAAGATGCGCGGTTCTGAGAGAATTGTCACCTTGCTGGTCTGGGCCAAGGCTTGCAGCAGCACGTTCAAGTCAACGCCAATATTCAGCACTGAGGTGTCAAACAGGCTCGAGAGCAGATCGGTTTTGGTGGCGGTGATTGGCTGAGTTGCGTTACCCGCAGCGTTACGGGCGCCGGTGATGCCGATGGTGTTGTCACTGCGGGTTGGCGTGATGCCCGACTGGCTAAATCGCACGCCTAGGGCGGTGGCATCTTCCAGCGAAATTTCGGCAATGATCGCGCACACCAGCACTTGGCGGCCCGGTTGGTCCAGCTTGTTGATCAGTTCCACAATCGCTCGCCGATACTCCAGCGGCGCGAGCACCATCAGTGCATTTTGGCGTGCCACCGGCACCACACGGGCTTTGGACACCAAGTTGCCGCTGCCAGCACTGTCCGTCGGCACGCGGGCCCGGGCCCACCAGAACTGCAAGTTGTTGGTGGCCGCGGTTTGGGCTGTTTGCGTCGCAGCGGCCGCGGTGGTGTCGGTTGTTGATGCAAACGGCGAGGTGTTCGTGGCGCTAGTAATTAGGGTTGTGTCTGTCCGGCGAACTTGGGCCAGTGTGCCCTCCTGTGCCAGCAGAGCGTTTATCTGTTCGGCAAGATCTTCAGCCGAGGCGTGCTTGAGCTCGACAACATCAGGGATCATGGATGTGATCGGCTGGTCAAGCTCGGCGATGATCTTGTCGATCACATCCAAGTTGTCGGGGCTCTTAGAGACCACCACCAGCCGCCCCGCCTCCGGGATCGCTTGAAAACTAAACTGCCCGGCCAACCGGCCAATGCCCGAGGTGCTCCCGCTGCGCCCAGCCTGTGCCTGGCCACCCTGCTGGGGGGCTGTTGCTGCCCCCTTGCCAAAGAGGCCTTCCAGCACATCGCGAATCTTTATTGGGTCGGTGTTCTTCAGGTCATACACGCGCGGCACCACGGCCTCTTCCGGTAGTGGGCGGTCCCACTGGGTCAGAATCTGCTTGCGGATCTGGTCAATCACGGACTGCTCGGCCACCACGCTCACGGCGTTTTGCTGCGTGTTGGCGGTCACGCGAAGGTTGTTGGATGTGCTGGCCGCGTTGGCGGCTTGGTTGCCGCCACCCTGCTGGCCTTGCTGGCCCCGCTGCCCACCTTGGCCTCCCTGCCCGCCGCCCTGAAATTGGCGGATCGCGTTCTGAATCTGCTGATTGCGGTTTTGGTTGTTACCCTGGCCCGCGCGGCTTGCGTTTGCGCCTTCACCGTAAAGGTCCTTGATGTTCTGTGCGATGATCTCAGCATCGGCATACTGCAGGTGGAATGTTTCAGATGCAAGTGCCGCGGAGCTTGGCCGGTCTAGGGCCACCAGTACCCGCTCGATGCGCTGCAGCAGCGCGACGGGGCCGGTGATCAGAATCTGGTTGCTCTCTGGCTCAACAGCGATTTTGGCGTAATCTGGGATCGAAGGCTTGAGCACTTCGCCGATGATGGCCGCGGTGCCGTAGCGCAGCGCGAAAACTTTTTGCGCGGTGCTGCCCAAGTCCTGCCGATCGAGCGTGGTGGTATCCGGGCCGATGACCGGAACGGCCTGCTGATCAATATTGGTTTGATCTCGCAGGTAAATGATGCCCTGCTGCTCAATCACCGCCACGCCGGTTTGCTGCAACGCAAGGAACACCAAATCAAGCGCTTCTGAGCGCGGGATTGGCTTGTCGTTGAGCAGGGTGATCTTGCGGGCCAGCACATCCTGCTGCGGCAGCACAACTTTGCCGGTGGCCTCAACAATAAAGGGAATCAGCTGCTCGACGTTGACTTGTTTGAATGAAAGCTTGGTCGGCTCACCCGGCATGATTCGCCGATTGAGCCCATCAAATTTGGGCTCGACTTTGGTATCGTCCTTGCCATCAGCTTTCGCGGCGGCAACGGGCTCATCTTTCTTTGCTTCGGGTTTGGGCTCCGCGGCTGCTGGAGCAACAGGCGCAACAGGCGCAACCGGTGCTGCCGCGGGTGTGTTGGCGGGCGCGGGTGCTGCTGGCTGCGCAAATGCGGGCAACACACTTGCGGGCAGGCACAGGCCGCAGCAGGTAAGCAGAGCGATAGTGCGGCGATGAGTCATGACAGAGAGTCCAGAGCAAAGGTCAAGAGAGGCGGAAAGGACGGGTGCAAAAACCTGTAACTGTGCAGCCTGTGTGACAAGCCGCCGCGGAATTCAGTGTTTGGGGCCGGATTCTGGAGCTTGCCCCGGCGGCGGCACTTCGGGGGAGGCAGGCGTCGGGGGGTTCATTGGTTCGGGTGGTGGGCTGCCGGGTGCGCCCGCCGGGGGCGCGGTACTCGGACCCGAACTCGGATCTGGCTTCGGATCATGACTGGGATCATGGTTGGGATCACTCGGTGGTGGCGTGCCCGCAGGCGATGCAGCCGCGGGGGGTGAAGCCGGGGGAGAAGCCGGGCTGGCTGCTGTTGCTGGAGCTGGCGCAGGTGTCATTGGTTCAGGCTTCGCGCTCGCGCTGCCCCCCATCCCCGGCGGCACGGTTGACCCGCCCAAGCCAGCGTTCAGCTTGACCGGGTCGCGCTCAAAGAGGTTCACCGTAAACTCGCCACCGTTGTACTTGAGTTTGGCGGACCAGGGAGCATCGGTTGAGACAACAGTGATGCCATCCTCAGCCGGACCGCCGGCCTTGAGTCTCTTGCCGTCTGCGAAGAACACCGTGTCGGCCACCATTGCAATGATCGCCGGGCCGCTGTAGCGCGTCGGCGCTGGCGGTGGGGGGGCAACCTTGGGCTTGGGTGGGTAAAACGGCGCCCGGGCAATGACCTTGTCAGCCGCGCTGGCGGTCGACTTCTTGAACCCATCAGTGCGGGTCTTCATCGCATCACCCGACAGCGGCTGCACATCGACATCAGTCGGCACCGATCCCGCCCGCAGCAGTGATGGCACCTGCGCGGCGATGACCACGGCTGTCAGCAGCAACAGGCCAAGAACAGCCAGCCCAACCCAGCCACGCCCGCGTGACTGAACCGAGAAAATTGCGGCGATATCAGTGAGTTTCAAGAATTGCTCCCCGACTCAGAGGAGGCTGGCTTGTCCGCTGCTGTGGAGATAGACCACATTTCTACAACCAAGCTCACCGCCAGCAGGCCGCCACCGGTTTTGTAGTTTACTTCGCTGATGCGCCGAACATCAACACGACTCACGGCCGAGACTTCCGGTGCGAGTTCAAGCTCGCGGATGATGGCCAGCAACTCCGGCGTTTCACACTCGATCTGCAGTTCAATCCCCACTCGTTTGATCGTGGTGGATGCCCCCAGCGTCAGCGCTGGAAGATTATCGCGAGTGAGGCGGCGTTTCTCTGTCACGTTTTTGCCCGCCAGCACACTATCCAGCTTGCGAGTGAGCGCGGATGAGCGATCATCGATCTTGGGCAGCTCAGGGATGCCAAAGGCATTGATGCCTGCATCGATTACAGCGGCGTTGTTGGTCAACTTGCCCTTGAGTGATGCTCGCTCGCGCAGTTTGGCCTCGATGCGGTCGGCTTCTGTATTAATGCCGCCCAAATACGTGACATACGGCTCTAAAACACCGAAATAGGCGGCGAGAAACACAACAAAGATCACACCCCATTTGCCGGCACGCGGCAGGGTACTGAACTTTGCTTTCAGGTTGGTTAGCAGTGAACTCATGCGCCACCCCCCGGCGCGGGTGCAGCTTGATTGGTCGCATCCATGCGAGCCTTGAGCTTCACGGCTTCTTCAATCAGGCGGGCCTTGGTTGCCTCATCAAGCCCCGGCACCTGACTAGCGGAGCGGCGACTTGCCCACTCCTTCATCGCCGCCGGGCGGTCAAGAATGTTAATTGCCGCCTCGCTGATTGGCTCGGGCACTGGCTTTGCCGCCGCCGGCGCCGGTGTGGCCGAGCCGCTGGCTGCCGCTGATGTGTTGCCAGACCCGCCACCACCACCAGCCCTCGCGCCTGTGGTGGTTGGCGTTGTTGTGCCGCGAGGCGTGGTGTTGTTCCGCCCCTGGTTGTTGGTGCGACGGTCGTTGGTGTTTGCAGCACCGTTTCGCGGAGCCGTCTCGGGCTTGGCTGCGGTTGTGGTTGCTGCCGCCGCAGCCGCTGGGCCCGTGCTCGCGGTTGTGCTGGTTGCGGCTGCTGGCGCCGCCGGGCGCGTTTTGGCCGTCATGGCCACCACCGCCGCCGGCGCAACGGCCGCATTAATCTGGAATCGCTGCGAGCTGCTGTCGGTCTGCGGGTTCTTCACCTCATCAAATATGCGGGAGGCAATTAGTGCATCGCGGTAAGTGGTCACCTGCTGGGACTCAGTAAATGAGCCCGAGAGTGACACCCGCTTGCCCTGCTCAAGATTAAACGAATCCAGCAGAATCCCCTGCGGCGCCGCCATCGTCAGTTCCGCAAGCAGCCGCGTCATCGGTAGTCGCTTGCTGCTAAGCATCTCGTACAAATCAAGCTGGCCCTGGGCCTGCTCAACGGGCGCATCACCGCCGGCAACTTTCTCTGCCGCGGTGCGGAGTGTGCTTAGCCGGGCGTACGCAAAGCCAAGGGGCGCTGCGGCCATCAGCACAATCGCAACCACGCTGCACGCCACCGCAACCTTGGGCTTGCCCAGTGCCGAGATTACCCGCACCACCACACTTTGGCTCGCCTCAGCGGGCAAGGCGGTCATCTCGGTGGCGTTTGCCATAGCGCCTTCAGCCAGCATTCGCCCAGTCAGTTGCAGCATCGCGCTGTGCACCGGTGACTCACCCCCGCCCGCCGCCGCGGTTGCCGCAGCCCGCGCTGGGCCGGTCTTTGGAAGTGCCAGCATGATGCCAGAAACTTCATCAAACAGCAACTCAACTTTTCCTTCATCTGCCAGCGGGCGCACCTGCTTGCCAGCCATCTCCAAAAGCTTGGCGGAGCCCGGTGGTGCAAGCACCGTGCACCGGGCGCGAACCGCTGTCGTACTCCCGGCAGCAGTGCCCACAGACATCGGCCCCGTCATCGCCCCCGTCAGTGCCACCCCGGCGGCGGCAGGCGCCGGCTCGGCGGAGAGGTCCACAAGCCCAAATCCTCCGGTGGCGGTATCCGCATACGCCGCCCCGGCATTGACTGATGTTCCAAGGTTGCACGCAAACGCCAGCACGGCCAGCTCGGGAATCCACAGGTCAACCCGGGGCAGGCCCAGTGGGTCCGCATCGCCCGCCCAGCCCACAATGACTGTCCGCGCCTGATCACCATTTCCAAGCACAAACCCGCCGCGCCGGTGGGGCTGGTAGGTGCTGGGCAGGTGCGCCTCGGCCAGCAGATTGATTGCGGAGGCAATATCTGCCGCCGAACCGGTGGGTGCATCCACCTTGGGAGTGTGCGCACTTGTGCGCGCAACTGGCACCAAAACGGCAATAACGTCTGGCTTGGCCTTGGCCGCCATAGAGGCCATCGCCAGACGGTCGGCATCGGTGGCGAGGCGTACGGAACTGATCTTTTCAACAATCAACCCGCTGCGGGCAAACTTGCCGACCAGCACGCGGGCGAAGTCGCCCTGACGCTGGGCAATAAATACCCGCCCTGAAAGCTTGGAAGATCGTGGCTGTGTGGGGCTGCTGGCCATGTCGTGTGCGGGGTCGTGGGCCGTTCGAAAAACTCGGCGGCACGGTGGGGATGCAAGTGGGGAAGCGAGCGGGGAAGCGAGAGCGAGGCAGGACTAGTTTGGAGCTTGATCGGTATTTGTTGGCCGGATTCGGCCGGAGGATGAGTCGCTGCCAGAGATGCGAGCGGCGATATTTGAGCGGGATCAGGGAATGAGGATTAAAAACGAGAACGGCGTCATGGAATCCTGTATGTACCGGAACAGAGCAAAGTGGTTTCTATTGCAAGCGTTACTGTTGATGCGGTGAGTCGTTGGATCCGTCCTATCGGTTTGCAAAGCGGTTGAACCGTCGGTGCCAGACCCGACCCAAAGAGGGCGGGAAGCTACCTGATGCGGAGCGATCGAATCGTCACTGGCATCGTGGATCGATCGATATCAACAATCATCTCCACCTCAATGCCGGTGGCATTGTCTCTGCCGCGGCTGGTCGCACTGAACACGGTGGATTGAACATCAAGCTGGGTGGCCAGCGTGGCAAGCTGGGCCCGGGTGATGCCGCTGATCTGCAGCAACTCGGTGATGCTGGCAACCTCGCCACCCTTTGAGTCTCGGTACTCGATAATCTCATCGGCCAGTGTCTGGTCCACCGTTGAAAGATAATTGAGCGTGTCGCGGGTCACGGTGTTGAGGTTGACCTTGCCCGGTTTGGTCAGGGCCGGGTCACCGATCGTGCCGTTGTCGTACAGCAAAGCAAGCTGGTCGGTCGTCAAGTCCTGCGGGCGGCGGTTGGCCGGCAGGTTTGTGCCTGAGGCCTGTGCCGCCTGCGTCGCCAGAGTTGCCAGCGAAGTTCGCAGGAAAGTCTCCATGGTGACCCCCGTCACCGCGGCGGCGGAGATGATCCCATCGGCCTGCGTCGTATTGATGCCAAGGAGCGCCGTCAGTTCGCTGGACTGCGTGGCGGTAAGGTCAAGCTTCTTGTCACCCGTCGGGCTCAGGCCCGAGGTTGAGCTTGAGGCTGTGACATACGCCGACCATCCCGCATCGGCAACTGATGATGTGCGAGAGGTCTGATCGGATGAACCACGCTCGCGAGCGCTCACGATGTTGTCCAGATCGCCATCGATCCCGCGGACATACTCGGGCCGAACGTTGTACACCAAGTCAAGCTCCGCCAGATTGCGGATCGGCGCGTTGCGGGCTTTGTACGGATGCTCGAGTGACCCATACGTTTCGTTCTCAGCGCCCGATGTGCCGGGATCCTCATCCGCATCGATGTAGTCAATGATCGCCCCCGCGATCTCGTCGGTCATGTCCGGCAGTAGAATCAGATCCGCCGCCGTCATGATGTTAACATTGATTCGCGTGTGAGTGTCAAGAATTCCCGGCTGGATCGTGCCGTTTTCATCGGTATGCTCGATCCGCCAGGTGGCATTGGGCACCACACCGTCTGCCTCCGCCGCGATGGATGCCACGATGGCCACGGTTGAAACCGGTGTCGACTGCCTAGTCTGCCCCTGCACCTTGGCAATCACATTTTCTATTCCCGCCCGCGCGGCCCACGTCGCCCGAACGCGCGCCAACGCCTCACGGCCAGATGCCGCCTGGCGGAAGCTGGCGATCTGAATCCCAGCCAGCATCACCGCGACAATTGCAACGGCCCAGAGCACGATGGCAATGGCAAAGCCGCGCTGGCTTGGCCGCCTGCACTGCCCTGCATCGTGTTGGATTCCGTGCTTCGCGTTCACTGCGTTGTGTCCGTCGTTGGTGCCACCACCGGTAGCGGTGTTCTGTCTAGGGCAATGGTTCTTCGAGAGACACGCACCACCCGGCCATCATCGGAGGATGCCGAGACAGTGATGCGTACCGCGTGCGGGTAGCCGTCACTATCGGTGTCCCAATCATCAAACCAGCTTGTGCCGTCATACGCCTGGATGCGCAGCCCCACAATTCCCGGCACCACCGGCGTGACAACGCCGCCCGCATCAAGATACTCATCGGGGTTTGGGTCTTCACGCTTCATCAGGCTCGACAGCGCTGTCTCACGCGCGCCAATTCCCTGTGACTTATCTACTCGGTACTGTACCTCGTGAACGGGCCCCTCATTGTGCGAGGGCAGTGCCCGCACCGGTCTGCTGCACATCGAAAGCATCGTAATTGAGTCGCGGGCCTGCGCAGGATCGGTCTGGCCGCCATGAGCAATCGAGAGTTTGGCGAACGTCAGGTCGTTTTCTCGACTGGCAGTCAGCACATCGCGAGCCATCAGCGCTGCCCCTGCATCCGCCCGGGCAAAGGCTTCTTGTGCGGATGATCCACGGGCCGTACGACCCATGCGATAAACCACCAGCGCAGTTGCCGCACCAATCATGGCCACAATTACCGAAGCTGCAATCAGTTCAACCAGCGTAAAGCCGCCAGTCTGCCGCGAAACGACCCGCCGAAAGAGGCCGCTTCCGCTCGGCCTCCGCCCCAGTCCCCGCTCAGCTGTGACCCGAAGTGGAACGCGGAACGCGGAGGACGCGGAGAGCGCAGAGGAACGCAGAGAAAGGCAGGAAAGGCAAGGGGAAATTGATTGGATGTGAAAACGGCTCAAAGACCTGCTCAGAAACCCACTCAGAAACCCGCCCAGAAACCCGCCCAGAAACCCACTCAGAAACTGGTTCAGAAATTGAATATGAGCGGCAGAGTTTAAGAACACAGAAGCGATCCACAAACCCATCGTCTTCCTGTATTGACCTTCGCCCCGTTCTCGTCGGATCGATGCCACCCCAAACGGTCCCCGCACCTCCCCCTCCATTTCTCCCTGCCTTCCACCGCATCCCTCCGCGCTCTCCGCATCCTCTGCGTTCCCCCCACGCCAAATTTTCAACACCCCACAGCGCAAGGCACAAATTGCCGCCAAACCGGCCTCACATCCACTCAAGTTGGAAAATCTCGTTCGCACAGGAAAAATTTACTGCGGCCGCGTCACCGCGCTGGTCGGTTGCCGATCAGGATCCGCCGTGTCCCCTGGTCGCCCTGCAATGGCAGTTGCAATGTTAATTGACCTGTCCCCTGTCGTCGTCGGCCAGGAAATCGTCACCGTCACATCGCTCGCCTGCACATCGCCGCCGCCTTTGATCGCAAGTTCATAGCGAAACCGCTGAAACGGCGCATCGCAATTGCCAGCAACCGGGAACCGCTTGGCATACTCATCAACCCCGCGGGACAGCACCATGTTCAACTGCTCATCGGCCAGCATCGCCGCGGTCTGCAGGTCTTCACCCTCGGTCTGCGTCTTCACAGCGCTGGTGGCCATCGACACCATAAACGCCAGCGAAACGCCAAGAATAATTGAGGCAACAATCGCTTCCATCAGCGCCACGCCGTGCTGTGCTGTGCCGGTCCGGCCCAAAACGCGGGTTCTGATTTTTTTCATTCCGTGAATCACCACGTCGCCGTCCTTTGCCCCTGGGCATCAAGGTCAACACTGCCTCCCGCCTGCACGCTGCCACTGGCAGATGGACTCCACGATCGCACATCCGCCAACAGCGCCTTTCGCGCAAACAATTCGCCCGGCAGCAAGTCAACCTGCCAGCCGCTGGTGTTTCCGCCTGCCGCCGCGGCCGACAAGCACAGCGAAATCCTCTGCCGTGGCTGGCCGGTGCCAAACTCAATCCGCCAAGCCCCGTTCGGCAAAAACCCCGCATCGGTCGCGGCCCCGTGCAGTTGCAGGCTGGCAAAAACCACCGGTTGCACCAGCAGTGCCTTGGTCCACACATCCTGCTCCTCATCACCCGTGCGCTTGGTTTCCATCGTGAGGCGATATGTCGCCGGAGCACGCGAGTTGCTGCTGCTGGCCGCACCAGGCGCAACCGAATAAACGAGCGCCAGCGGCGCGGGTGAAAACGCATCCTTCTCCGCCAGTCGGGTCAGAATTGTGCGCGCAGCCTCCGCCTCCACCTCACCACGGCGGTTGTTACCCGCCGATACCCGCGGCAGAATAACCCCTGCCAGCACCCCAAGCACAACCACGATGACGAGCAGTTCAATCATCGTAAAGGCGCGATTCAGGATGGACAGATTTGTTCGCACAGATTGAAATCGCTACTCGGAACTTTGCTCGCACAGCCTAGGGGGAACGCCGAGGACGCGGAGAAACGCAGAGGACGCGGAGAAACGCAGAGGAAGGCGGGAGAAGGAGTGAGTCAGTAGCCAGAGTGCAGTAAGCGGCGACGCAGGTTGTAACAGGAAGATCAGGCAAGTACAAGCGATCAAGCTTTTAAGTCCCGCTTCGAAGCGTCGCTTCAGTCAAATTTCCGAGTTCAGGATCACACAAACCAAAGGGACACACAAACGACCGAACTGATTCATCAATTTTCTCGCTTGATTCCTGTGTTCCTCCGCGTTCCTTCGCTCTCTCCGCGTCCTCTACGTTCCCCTAGAAATTTCTCGGAAGCAAACCGCGCATCCAAGAAGAAACGGATCGAGTTTGCTTTATTAAGGCTTGGTGATATCCGCATTGTCCCCCTCACCACCCGGTTGCCCATCCGCGCCGTACGAGACAATGTCATAGTCCGCGTTCTTGCGGCCCGGGATGATCAGCACAAATGGCTTGCCCCACGGGTCCTTCAGTTGCTCGGCATTTTTCAGGTACGGGCCGTTTTGTTTCCACTTGGCTTCCTCAACGCCAGAGGGGCACCGCATGAGAAAATCCTCCAGCTTGGACCCAGCCGGCGGTGGGCCGCAGTCTGCGATAAACAGCTCAACGGCCGAGGCAATCGCCGCAGCGTTCGTGCCGGCCGTGGCCTGCTTGGCCTGCCCCACGCGGCCAATAAGCCGCGGCGCAATCACCGCTGCTAGCACGCCCAGAATCACCACGATCACGATCACTTCGATGATCGTAAAGGCCGACCGGGTGGTGTATCCAATGCGAGACTTTGAGGAATTCGTGTTTGTCATCGTAAAGCTCAATCAAACGAGGCAGAATAGAGAGTGTTTACTTGCGGACCAAACGGGACGTGGTTCTAGATTTCAAACTTGCGACGCGCGACTCTTATAACTTCGATGCCGCATCCTGCATCTCCAGCAGTGGCAGCAAAATAGCAGCCACCACCACACCAATCACGCACGCCACCATCACAACCAGCATCGGTGGCAGCACGGTCGTCAGCACCTTCACCCGCGTCTCAGTGCGGTCCTCCAGTGATCCGGCCGCCTGGGTCAATAGGTCCGGCAGCTTGCCGGATCGCTCACCCAGCGACACAATCTGAATCAGCAGTGGGGGGAAGATACCGACTTTTTCCAGTGGCTCAGCAATCGTCTTGCCCCCCGCCACCTCATCGCACACCTGATTGACGCCCTTTCGCAGGGCCGCGTTGGTCATCGTCTGTGAGGTCAACCGCAGCGCTGTCAGTACCGGCAAACCGCTCTTCACCAGCGTGCCCAGCGTGCGCGTAAACCTTGCCACCGCCGCATCTCGAATAATCGGCCCCGCGAGCGGAACTTTGATAAACAGCGTGTCCATCCAAAGCCGCGGCCCCGGCATCTGCCGCAGCCGCGAGATCACCAGCATCGTCATCGCAATCGCAATTGCAATCGCCCACCAGTATGATCCCACAAAGTTGGCAAAGCCCTGCACAAGCTGCGTTGGCAGCGGCAGCGTGATGTTCTGCCCCTTCAGCGGCTCCAAAATCTTCGGCACAATCACCGTCGTGACAATGGTAATGGCAATCGCTGCCAGCACCAGCAGAATCACCGGATACAGCGTGGCCGACAGTACCGAGCGCCGCAGCTTCAAATCCCGCTCCAGCAAATCCGCCGCCTGTGTCAGCACCTCCGCCAATTTGCCCGAGACCTCGCCCGCCTTCGTCAGCGAGATAATCAATTCGTTAAACGGCTTGCCCCAGCTCGCAAACGCCTGGTGCAGCGTCTTGCCGCCTTCAACTTCAACAATCAGGTGCCCAAGCATCGCCCGCTGCCGCTCCGTCCGCCCGCTCTTGGCCAGCGTGCGCAGGGCCGGAACAATCGGCAGGCCAGCCTGCACCGCCGTGGCCAACTCACGAATAAAGCTCGCCGTCTCACCCAAAGACATCGCCTTGCGCGAGAACGCCCCGCCCTGCACCGTCGGAAACTCGCTCGACCCCGCGCGCTCCGGCCGCCCGGGCTTGCCCTTGCCGCCTTTTCCGTTGGTTACGGCCATCGCCCCGTTGCCACTACTGCTCTCGCTTCCATTTTTCCCACCACCCATCGCAAGCGCTTCACCCTTTTCCACAGACCGCGGCGAGATTCCACGCGCCACCAGCATGCGCACCGCAGCAGGCCTGTCGGGCGCATCAATTACACCGGCTAAAGAAGTGGCAGTCGAACTTGTATAGCGAAAGGTGGGCACGAGGGGCTGGCCAAAAGCAGAAACCAGAAGTAGGAACCAAACGCAGACGCAAAAAGAAAGATCGAGAAACAGGAACCAGAAACAGTGACGAGAAGCACAACTGAAAGTGACAGTAGAGGCAGGGGTCAATCTTCGCGAGCCGCAAACGAAAGAAAGTCAGGGAAACAGCCGTTCCAGAATCGCTCAGAGTAAGTTTGTCAAGTCATTTCGAACGACACAAATCAAACAAAGTCCCAATCTCAAACCTCCTCCATCAACCGCCTTTCTCACCCCGCATTAAGCAGCCCCCATCTCCCTCTTCCTCTGCGTAACTCCGTTCTCTCCGCGTCCTCTGCGTTCAATGCCCCAAGCTCAATGAACACCAGATTCCGCATCAAAGATCCCCGGAATCACCCCTTCTTCCCCGGCTCCTCCGTGTCCTGCGTCGCCTGCAACACTTCATCCACCGTGGTAAAGCCCTGCGAAGCCTTCACCAAACCATCATCACGCATGGTCTTGTGGCTCGGCAGTGCCTGCGCTAAAAGTTCCGGTGGGCTGCTGTGCCCTTCAGTAATCGCCCGCCGCATCCCGGTGGTCATCAGTAGCATCTCGTAGTACCCAATCCGACCTCTAAACCCTGAGTTGTCACACTTGTCACACCCGGCCCCTCGGTAGTGCTTCATCCCCGGGAACATCGGCCGCTCTGCCTCAAGCAGCCGGTGCTGCAATGCTTCCGGAATCATCACCGGTGTGCGGCACACCTGGCACACCCGGCGGCCAAGCCGCTGGGCCAAAATACCCTCCAGCACGCTGGCCAGCAGGAACGGCTCAATCTCCATATCCAGCAAGCGGCCAACGGCCGATGCTGCATCATTGGTGTGCAGCGTCGAGAAAATCAGGTGCCCCGTCAGCGCGGCACGCACGGCAATTTCGGCCGTCTCAGCGTCTCGAATCTCACCAACCATCACCACATCCGGGTCCTGCCGCAAAATCGCCCGCAGCCCGGTGGCAAACATCAACCCACGATCCGGGTTCACCGGAATCTGATTCACGCCCGAGAGTTCATACTCCACCGGGTCTTCAATCGTAATAATCTTCAGTTGCGGGTCGTACAGCTTCGTCAGCGCTGCGTACAGCGTCGTCGTCTTGCCCGAGCCCGTCGGCCCCGTCACCAGCACCATGCCGTGCGGCAGGGCAATCATCCGGTCCATGCTGTCGCGGTCTTCCTGCGACATGCCCAGCGCCTTGAGGTCAAGCTGGATCGACTGCTTATCCAGCAGACGCATCACCACGCTCTCACCATAAATCGTCGGCACCGTGCTCACGCGAATATCAATCTTGCGGTTCTCAAACCGCAATCCAATGTGCCCATCCTGCGGCACATAACGCTCGGCAATATCCATGCCCGCCATGATCTTGATGCGGCTGGTCAGTGCCGCCTGCAGCGCCCGCGGCGGGCTGTTCTGCGGTCGCAGTAATCCATCTACTCGATACTTCACCGAGACAAGCTTGTCAAATGGTTCAACGTGAATATCGCTGGCCCGGCACTTGACGGCCTCGAGAATAATCAGGTTCACCAGCGATATCACCGACGGCTCCTCCGCCAGCCGGTGTACATCCTTCACATCAAACGCTTCAAGGTTTGCCAGCAGGTCATCCGTGCTGTCGTCACCGCCGCCCAGCTTCTCGGCCATCTGCTCGGCCGTCGCTCCATAGCCGGTCCGCAGCATCTCGTCAAAAATTTCCTGGGGGCACCTCACCGCAAGCACCGGCATGCCAGCCAAAACCGCGATTTCATCCGCCGCCGCATCATCCGGCGCCAGCATCGCCACCTTCAGCATTCCCTCATCAAACCCAAACGGCACCCCACGCAGCCGGGCGGCAGCCTCGGCCGTAATCAGCGTCGCGGCGGCTAGGTCAACCTCCGGCTTTCCGGTCAGTTGGCCGGAGGCATCAAGATTCGCACCAGCACCGTTCTGCCCCGGCTGGCCCGCCCCAGATGCACCACTCGACAGGTGAACAGTCGAGCCGTTGGCCGCATCAGCAGAGACAGATCCGGGTTGTGTGCCTTGGGCGAGGGATGCCATGTGTTGGGTCTACCGAAACAAGCAACGTTGGTGGCAACGATTTATTGCCGGTTGTTCGTAAAATACTTGGTGCCGTGGCACGCCAGCCGGCTTCCACCGCGTAGTTTGGCCTCCTCGCCACGGACCTGGCAACCGCGAAAGACACCGCCACCGAAACCGGCGCGTACTAATCACAAGCAGAACGTCCCACAGGAGACCGCAATTGCCCAGTTCCGTCCAATTTCACCTCCAGTCACTGCGAACCCTCCTCCGGTTCAACTGCCAATTCCTCGACCGCCTGACCGAGGATTTCGATGAAGAAACCCTCGATCTGCCCATCGTCCCCGGCAGCAACTCGCCCCGATGGATTTTTCTCCACCTCGCCGTCGGCCTCGACTTCGCCCTGCTGGCAATCGGCCGACAAACCCTTCTCCCCCGCCCATGGCTCACCCAATATGGCCCCGGCTCCTCCGGCGATGTTGCTCACCCAGCGCCGGCCACGGTAAAAATTCTAACCCAAATTTTCTCCGCCGCGGCGGTAATGGATGCCGCCCTCGCAAACCTAGAGCTCATTTGCTCCGTCGATGAGTCAGCTGTAGCCGGCCGCCTCGCCCGCCCCCACTCCGCCAAAGCCCTCCAAGGCACCGCCTTGGTCACCATCGGCGACACCCTCTCGCACCTGCTCACAACCCACTTCGCCCTGCACCTCGGGCAGCTTTCACTCGCCCGCCGCAAGGCAGGTATGCCTGCCATCATTTAGTGCGGCAGAATCCCGACGCGTCTGGGCCAGAACTCAACGCACTTCGCCAATTCAACAGGTTCACCGCCACGCCCCAGTTTCCTCAGCAGCCACCGGCAGTACCGGTCTCGGCCGCTTCGGCAACTCCGTCCGCTGCGGAGCACTCAGCATCCCGCGCACTTGCTTGACCATTGCCCGATCGAGTAACTGCAACTCCGCGCCTGGCCACCCTTTGGCAGTCGCTCGGTTCAGACGCTGCAACGCATTCGCCTCAGCGGCCTCACCCTTAGCCAGCAGCACCTCGGTCTGCGCATCGGTCGCTTCCACTTCCGCATCGGTTGATCGTCTCCTGGCCGCCCCCAATGAAATGGCAAAGTCCGCCTGCATCCGCAGTAATTCCGCCCGCTGTGCCGCAGCCAGTGTGGGCAGTCGCAACGCCGCGGCCAGCGTGCGCTCCGCATGCATCTGGACGTACGTTCTGGGAAATGCCTCACGCTGATATCCCTCCCACAGCGCCGTTGCCCGCGACTCCGGGACCATCGCACCGATCTGGCTAAGCACCCGGACATTTCCCTGACGAAGTTTCTCCACGCCAACATGGATCTGAGTCCACTTCGTCCATTGCATTTCCGTGGTTTTCGGCGAGTCCGAGTTTTTCAGCATCCATTCCTGCAACTCATCGGCCACCCGGCACACCGTCTGAAAGATGGCATCCGTGTCCACGTCGCTCTGCGCCAGAATGTCGTCGATACTCGCAGCCACCTCCGGAGCCAGTGGTTCCTGTGCTGCGGGCGGTTCCTGTGTTTTTAGTCGCGGTTGTGCCCTCAGCGTGCGATCAACTAATGTGCGTACATCAACCGGCATGTACGGTCGGTCCAACGCCGCGCAGATGCGAGAAACCTGCATCCGCCGGGCCGCAAGTTCGGCCTTGGGCCACAAAGCCTCCTGACTGGGCGTCAACAGCGCCCGCAAGTCTTCCATCACCCCGCGTCGCATTGTCCGTTGCTCCGCAGCCACTCCACGCTTTGATGCTTCGAACTTCATCCACGATGCAGCCTGCGGCCCTTCTCCGCCAAGCACCGATCGAACCATCGCAGCGGTGAGCTCCCGCCCTGCTTCTCGCATGGGGCGGGCTTTGTCCAGATAGTTGGCAAGCCTCTGCTGATATATTTGCAGTGCTGCGGCCGCCTCATCTGCCGAAAATCCAAGGATCTCGCTTAGACTGTCAATGTCAGACCTCAGTACGCTCGGACCATATAATGCAGCGCACAGCCCGTCGCCGCGGATAAACGATTCGTCATCACTCCAATAGCCCCATCGCGGTACCGAATCCAAGGCTTCCGCCGTACGGTGATCGGTGATCTCAAGCTCAAGTTCCAGCGGCAGCAAGCCATCCTGCACCCTTGCGGAGACAGTCCTCACCAGACCCATCGCCATAAACCCAACCACAACGCCAACCAACAGAGAGCCCCGCGCAGCAATACCTGCGATTCCATCGTGCTTCAGGCCAGTGCTTTCGCATCCACCAAATCCCATCGGCGCACCTCACGCCGTAATCATACCCACCACTTGTTCAGACTGCGGCTTGATGAAACATTGCTGAATGAACCATCAACAGTTGCTGCGCGAAGACCATCTGCAGTCGGTCGCCCCCGCTCACTTTCCACCCGCCGCCTCCACCTCAATCTCAAACGGCATCTTCGGCTTCGCCCTCTTCGGCAGCTTGCCCCGCTGCTCCTCGTTCATCATCTCGCGAACCTGCTTGACGACCAGTCCATCGGCAGCCTTCATCTCCGCCTTGGCATTGCCATCGGTCATGGCCTTCATCATCTTTTCCTGCGCCTTGGTCTTGGCCGCATCATCTTTGGCCGCCATCCACTCGCTCTGCACCTGATTCTGCGCAATCATCTGCGCCACAGCTTTGGGTTTCAGCCCATCCAGCTTCGCCGCGTGGTTAGTTTTCATCAGCGTCAGTTTGTCCCGCTGGTCTTCCGTCAAGTCCTTAAACTTCAGGGCTGCATCAACAACGCGCTGGCCGTGTGTTTCTCGATACACATTCGGGTACGCCTCGCGATTAAAGTTCTCCAACAGCACCACTCGTACCGGCTCTGCAACCACTTCGGCAGATGTTCGAATCGCCGCCTCGTTGGCTACCCGAACCCTGTCAGCGATCGCGCCACCATCCGCCAGCATCTTAAACTGTTTCTGCATCTCCTCGGGCGTGGCCTTGCTGCCCATGTGGTTGCTGTGCATGTAGTCATCCATCGGTATCGCCTCTTTGGCAATCACATCCACCGTGGTGGCGTACTCCGAGAGCGCCTGTGCAATCCGCTCGGCGCCTTCGGCCGTCGGCTTTTCCGTTCCCGGCACCGCCAGCGTCCGGTCTATTACCCGCGCCACATCCACCCGCGCCCCGGGGGCCATCAGCAACGGTTGAAACCGCATCAGGCGATTTCGGCGCTGTGACATTTCTACCTTCGGCCACAGTGCTTCCTGCTCCTTGCTCAGCAGCGATCGCAGGTCATCCATCACACCCGTGCTCATCGCCACCCGCTCCACTTCCACTTCCTTCACCGCCACCATCAGCTTGTCCTCGCCGTCCATGTCCGGTTGTTCGCCCTTGGCCGCGGCCTTCATCATCCTTCCCATAAAGTCAGCAATCATCTTCTGCATCGGCCCCGCCTTCTCCTGATAGTTTGCCATCCGCTGCTTGTAAATGCTCCGTGCAGCGCCCGCCTGGTCGCTCTCAAACCCCAGAATCTTGATGAACCCATCAAAGTCCGTCTGCGAAACGCTCGGACCAAACATCGCTCCAAACAGCCCCTCGCCGGAGGTCATCCCCTCCGCATCAATGCTAAACGGCATGTCCTCGAACGCATCCTCCATCTCCGCATTCATCCGCTCCACCGCAGCCGGGTCCGATCGGTCAACGTTGGGGTTGCCTCCGATTTGCGCCCGCGCTGCCGCACCACCGAACCAAACCAACACCGCAGCGGCCATCGCGAAGGCACAATTCCGCGTGAATGCGAGCCGCCCCACCCGACGGGGAGCAAACACGTCAGAGCCAAGGTGAGAAGGGAGGGTGCTGTGGTTCATGAAAGCCGTCCTTGTGCCTGATTTGTGCGCATCGAAACAGTCGCTTGTCCGGGTCACGGTCCCGCACAACTTCTTTGTTGGTCAGCCGCCTCGATGCGTTTCACACCCACTCCCGTCAAAAAAGCAGCGGCCCGGTCAATCCGGGCCGCTGCGATACAGGAATCTTTATTATTTCTGTTAATCGGCAACTGCTTACTTCGGTGCGGGCGCTTCGGCCGGAGTCCGATTCCGTCGGTTGCCACCGCCGCCGGTTGCATCGCCAGCGCCGCTGTTATTGTTGTTGTTCCGTGCTGGCCGCCCGGTGGTGTCGCCACCCTGCCCGCCCGGGCCATTGTCCGCCCCGCGCTCCGGCAACTTGGCAACCTGCTCCGGCGTCAGCAAAGCCTTGACCTGCTCAATGGTCTTGGTCTCCAGCTCACGCCGGGCATCGCGCACCTTGCGCATGTCCTCATTGTCACGCATCCCCATCATGGTCTGAATCGTCATTGATTCTTCCTGAGTGTCTTGGGCCTTCTCGGCCTGCTCATTCATGGTGTTCGTGCGCTGGTTGTAATCGTCCTTGATCGCCGCCAGCGACGTCTTTGCCGTCGTATCAAGCTCAAACGCGGCCGCCGCATCCAGCACCTTGGTGCCGTACCGTGCGGTGCGATAAATCTGTGGGTACGACTCCTTGCGGAACTCACTGATGAACTTGCCCTGATCCTCACCCGAGAGCACGCCCTCAATCTGCTTGGCATAACGGCGATTGGTGTCGCGCACCTTCATCGCCGCAACGCGGCCTTCTTCGAACATCTTGTTCACTTCGCTCATGTCTCCGCCGCCCATAAAGGCCTCGCGCAGCTTGTTGCCCTGTGAAGTGAACTTTTCAGTCACTTCAGCACGCTTCACAAGCACGGGGTCGATATCGGCTTCGTACGTGTCCAGCACCGGCTGCACGGCCTTCTGGGCCTCATCGCTCAGTTTCATGTTCTCAACCAGTTTCATCAGGTCAGCCCGTTCGCCGCTCATAATGCCCGAACGCATGACAGATTCACGACGACGCTCCCGCTCAACCCTTGGCCACTGTGCCGTCTGCTCCGGCGTCAGGATCGACTTGACATCTTCCAGCAGCTGCTTCTCAGCCGCCGTTCGGTCTTCACGCATCTTGGCCATCTTCTCGCCCACACCTGTCCACACGCCCGGGTCGCGCGTCTCGCGGAACTCCTCGCGGGCATCCTCCATCGCCTTTCGCGCTGCATCAGCCTTCGGCTTAAACGCCGCCTCAAAGCCCTCGAACAGTGCTTTGGATGCTTCCTTCTGGTCATCAGTAAACTTCAGCATCTTGCTGTAGCGGTCCATCTCCGCCTTGGTCACTGGCGCATCCATGCCGCCACCACCCCAGCCGCCCATCATCCCCATCATCCCGCCACCACCACCACCACCACCGCCGCGGCCACCTTGGGCCATCGCCGGTGCTGCAAACCCAGCAACCACCACCAAAACCGCCGCAGACAAGGCAACATTCAGTTTCGAGAAACGGGCAAACATGGCAAGGGCTCCAGACGAGGGTGTATAAACAACGGGCAAACCGTGAGTAAAGGCAGATTTGCCCAAGTGCCCTGCCACCCGGGCAAGGTCCATGGCAAAAAACACTCCCACAGCAACGCGGACTGTAAAAGAACGACCGCTACGGTGGATATTGCACAGGCACCCCTCCGGTTGCAGGAATCAAACAGGCAATTGCAGACCGGGCTTCCTTTAAACGTCCATATAACTAAAAGAAGAAATCGTGTTTGGTTTGGTCCGCAGGTCAACCGCGATCCGAATTACACTCTAGAATGATTCCAAGTCGCAACGCCGAATTGGCATCCTAACCGTATTCGCTTTCCGATTCACCTTCTCGTATTCATACTCGCCCCTCTCCGGAGTCCCAAGCCATGACCCTCAAACTCCCCATCTATATGGATCACGCTTCTACCACCCCGTGCGATCCGCGCGTGGTCGAGGCCATGCTCCCCTTCTTCACCGAAAAATTCGGCAACCCCGGCTCCCGCAACCACAAGTTCGGCTGGGACTCCGAAGCCGGCATTGACTACGCCCGCGAAATGTCTGCCAAGCTCATCGGCGCCAACGAGAAAGAGATCATCTTTACCTCCGGCTCCACCGAGAGTAACAACCTGGCCATCAAGGGTGCCGCGTACATGTACGAAAAGGCCCCCGCTGGAAGCAAGGCCCGTGGCCACATTATCTCCGCAATTCACGAGCACAAAGCCGTGCTGGACCCCGTCAAGCGGTTGGTCAAAGAAGGATTCGAGGCTACATTCCTAGAACCCGGCGAAGACGGCGTGATCACCGCCGAAATGATCGCCGGAGCCATTCGCCCCGACACCATCCTGGTCAGCATTATGTGGGCCAACAACGAAATCGGCACCATTAATGAGATCCCCCAAATCGGTAAACTCTGCCGCGGCAAGGGAATCCTCTTCCACACCGACGCCACGCAGTGGGTCGGCAAAATGCCCGTAAACGTCGAGACCGACAATGTTGATCTGATGAGCTGGTCCAGCCACAAAATGTACGGCCCCAAGGGCGTGGGCGGTCTCTACGTCCGCCGCCACCGCCCGCGCGTTCGTATTCAGGCCCTGCAAGACGGCGGCGGCCAGGAACGCGGCTTCCGCTCCGGCACCCTCAACGTCACCGGTATTGTTGGCATGGGCAAGGCCAGCGAAATCGCGATGGCCGAAATGGAGGCCGATGGCGTTCGCCTCCTCAAACTCCGCAACAAGCTAGAAACTGAGCTGAGCAAGGCCATCGATGTGTCCAAGGTCAACGGCCACCTCGAAAAGCGACTTCCTCACATCACCAACATCTCTTTCGGCTTCGTCGAGGGCGAAGGCCTGATGATGGCCGTCAAAAACATCGCCTGCTCCAGCGGCTCCGCCTGCACCAGCGCATCACTCGAGCCCAGCTACGTCCTAAAGGCCCTCGGAGTCGGCGACGAACTGGCCCACAGCTCCCTCCGCCTCTCGCTGGGCAAATGGACAACCGAAGAAATGGTGGACTACGCCATCGCCGACATCATCAAGGCCGTCACCAAGCTCCGCGCCATGAGCCCGCTGTATGACATGCACAAGGAAGGAATTGATTTGAGCAAAGTCGAGTGGGCGCACCACTGAGACCAGAAACTGCCAAATGGTCAAATTGCCAAATGGCCAAATTCGGAACGGCTAAGTATGGGCAAAGGACGATTGCAGCCGGTATTTCTTGAGCGTGTCGAGTTGTTCTGCGACAGGTGTGTCGCAGTTGCCGAGCAACTCGAGCGCGACGGGAGATTTCAGCGGATCGTGCACCAGCTTGCGGCATCGGGTTCATCGGTCGGCGCCAACATCGCCGAAGCTGACGAAGCGATGAGTACCAGGGATTTTCGCAAGTGCTTGGCGATAGCCGCGAAAGAACTTGCTGAGACCCGTTTCTGGCTACGCCTTGCCATACGTCGAGCATGGCTGCCTGAGTCCCGCCTTGTTCCACTGCTTACGGAGTTGTCTGAGATCAAGAAAGTCGTAGGTTCAATTCTTACGAAGACCAAGCCTTCCCCCAATCGTGTATCGAAACCCTGACTCACATGTCTTTTTCCTAATTTGGCCATTTGGCAATTTGACCATTTGACCATTTGGATTTGGAGCTTCCCATGGCCTACGGCCCAAAAATCATCGACCATTACGAAAACCCCCGCAACGTCGGCAACTTCGGCTCCCAAGAGCAAATGAAGGCCGATCCCAAAATCGGCGTCGGCCTCGTCGGCGCCCCAGAGTGTGGCGACGTGATGCAGCTTTCCATCAAGGTCAACCCCACCACCGGCCTGATCGAAGACGCCAAGTTCAAAACCTTCGGCTGCGGCTCAGCCATCGCCAGCAGCTCGCTGGCTACCGAGTGGATCAAGGGCCGCACCCTTGACTCCGCCGAGGCACTTCGCAACACCGAGCTGGTGGAGGAGCTGTCCTTGCCCCCAGTCAAGATCCACTGCTCCGTCTTGGCCGAGGATGCCATCAAGGCCGCCATCAACGATTACAAGAAAAAGAATGGCCTCCCGGTCACCGACCACGACCACGCAGAAGCCCACTAAGGCTCGTCCTGAGTATCCCGTCCGTGGCCAGCCACCCGTCACCTTGGTGGTGAATTGTGGTCCCGCGCAGGTTATTGTGCTTCAATCCCGCGTGTCAAACGCCGATAATGGCCCCCTAGCCAGCTACTTTGGTCCTCGTCGCCTTCGTCAACATCAACCTTTCTACCCGCACCAGCGTAACATTCATTCGTGTCAACCGCCTCCCGCATCTACGCTTTTAGTGTTGTACGACTCCTCGCCCGCTTTCCCTGCCGTTATTTGACCATTTGACCATTTCGCAGTTTGACCATTTGTCCAAAGGACCATCCCATGTCCGCAATAGATACCACGATCCCCGCTGCCCCAGCCTCCACCAACGAGTGCCCCATCGTCCTCACCGAAAAAGCCGCCGGCGAAGTCCGCAAAATCGTCGCTGAGCAGGAGCTCGATGGTGACAAAATCCGCCTCCGCATCGGCGTCAAAGGCGGCGGCTGCTCAGGTTTTAGCTATTTATTGGACCTGACCGAAGGCCAAAAGCCCACCGATGAGCAGTTCGAGATGCACGGCATCAAAATCGTCATCGACCCCAAGAGCCTCCTCTATCTCTCCGGCGTCCGCGTTGACTTCCGCGATGAGCTCATGGGCCGCGGCTTCGTGTTCCACAACCCCAACGCCACCAGCACCTGCGGCTGTGGTAGCTCCTTCTCTGCCTAATCGCCTTCCCCGCAAGGGTTTACTTGCCGCCTTCGGCGCGTTCAGGCTACCAACATCGCACCGGCAAAAACAGCCCCCCGGCATTCCGGGGGGCTGTTTCATAGCCGGCCCTCGCCTTTCGGCCGCCTGTCCCCTCATTTTCCCCGTTCGCCACCCCCACCTCCCGCCCCCCTAACCTTGTTTCCCATGACTCAGCCCGTCAACCACGCCTCCCCGCTCACCATCGCCGTCACCGGGGCCACCGGCTTTGTCGGCCGCCACATCGTCCGTGAACTCGTGTCCGCCGGCCACACCGTGCGCTGCCTTGTGCGCAGCGCCGCCAAGGCCAAAACCGTCCTCCCGGCCGACCGGCGTATCCAACTGGTCATCGGTGATGTCCTAGACCGCAAGAGCCCCGCCGAGTTGGTCAAGAACGCTGATGCCTGCATCCACCTCATCGGCATCATCCGCGAGTCCGGCAACCAAACGTTCAAAAACATG
>JBBRKQ010000051.1:0-28929 GCA_038231815.1 Phycisphaerales bacterium | reverse complement strand
GCCTACCAGTGGGCCAAAGATGGAACTGCACTGAACACAGCCGCGAACACCTCCGCCGCCACCGCCACGCTCAGCCTCACCAATATTCAGTTGGCCGATGGCGGCACGTACTCGTGCACCGTCAGCAACTCGTGCGGCAGCGCAAGCTCTACCGGCGCCACACTCACCGTCCGTAATTCACTGGGCACCATCACCCAGCAGCCCGCACCAGTTGCAGCGTGCATCGCCCAAACCGCAACCTTCACCATCGTGAGCGATGGCACAGGCCCCCTCACCTACCGCTGGCGCAAAAACGGTACGCCCATCAACACTACCTTAAACCCCTCCGCCGCCACCGCAACACTCAGCCTGGCAAACCTGCAAGCCGCCGATGTGGCCTCGTACAACTGCGTCATTTCCACCACAACGTGCGGCATCATCACCAGCACTGCTGCGGCATTGTCGCTCACCACCATGTGCCGCTGCTCACTGGCGGATGTTGCCGGAGGTGCCAGCGGCCAAGGCCCGGACGGTATTGTTGATGGAACAGACTTCATCGCGTTCATCAACAGCTTCAGCACGGGAACACCGAGCATTGACCCGCTAGCAGATGTTGCCGGGGCCGGACCAAACAATGATGCACCTGACGGGATTATTGATGGAACGGACTTTGTTGAGTTCATCAACGCGTTTGCAGCCGGATGCTGATGCGGTGTGGTACCACGGTACCAACGCAGTAAAGCACGGATGATAATTGTTCCAAGAAGCAACCGAGGCACGCTACGGCGTGCCCCGGTTGCGTCCGTAAGAGCGGTACCCGGAAGGGTACCGTGGGTGAGCGTGGAGATGATGTCAAAGAGAGTGCGCAGCGAAAAACTGACGCGTTTGGCGTTTGGTGTTTTGGGGGTTGGGTTTTTTAGGGGAAGTGCACGTTGATGCCCACCGTACGCTTCCGCGTACGGCTCTTATGGGCTTATGGCCCGCGGGGCCAGTGGGTTTTGCAGATGCGATCGAAGTAGAGGTCGCGCTGGCGGTTGGCTTCCCACTGGGCGGCGATGAAGATGGCGTGTTCTTCGAATCGCGCGAGGGTGGCGGGGGGAGGCGAAATGGTCAAATGGTCAAATTGCCAAATGGCCAAATCGGAGGTTGTTTGGGCTGGAATTTCAGTGGAGGTTGGGGCGGTTGTGGGCGTGGGGTTGGGGTTGGGGCCGATTTTGGCGATGATGTCGCTTGGTTGATCGGAGGGATCGGCGGGCGTGGTGTGCGTTGTGTTGGTTGTGTTGGTTGTGTTGGTCTGGTTGGCGGATGGGGCGGTGGTTGGAGATGCGGATCCGGTTGTTGATGCTGTTGCTGCTGATGCTGCTGCGGTTGCTAGGGCTGCTTTGGTTGCTGCCGCGGCGGTGCGGGCGGCGACTTTGGTGGGGTGGTGGTATTCGCGCTGCTTGTTCATGTCGTTTAGCCACACCATGTCTGCCTCGGTGGCATCGGCGCGCGGTGGGGCTAGGGAGTGGTCGTTGTCGCAGGGCCAGATTGGGTTGGGTTGATTGGCGGCGTCGGGATCTGGATTCTTGAAAACAGTGCTGCGGTCGTGGGCGAGTTTTGCTTCGAGTTCATCGGCCTTGTTTTCTTTTTCGGATTTGGGGCGTGTTGAGCGCGAGGTGTTGTATGCGAATGGATTTTGCAGGCGGGCGCGGCTGGCGGCGGATGCGGCGCGGATGATGTCTTTGTCGGGATCGACGGTGCCAGCGAAGAGTTTTTGGAGGTAGTTGTTGCCGGCCAGGAGTGTGGCGACGGTGGATTCGTTGGCGAGGAAGGCGTGGACTCGGTACTCGGCTTGGTGGCGGTCGATGGAGAAGTGGCGCGGGTCAGGAAACGAGGCGGGAGCAGATGTGGAAGATGATGAAGCGGATGCAGAGTCAGTGGGTGAGGCGGGGTTTGAGGTTTCGAAGTTGTTCGTGACACTGTTGATATTGATAACGGTGGCGGCACCGGTTGGGTGGGGGAGGCTTGTCGAGATGTCGGCGGCATCGCTTGGGATGGCGGACATGTGGGGTTCCGGGACTGGCGGACGGGAAGGGTGGGAAAAAGTTTGTGCTTCTACAGATACGGGCTGCGCGTTTTGGCCGTGCGCGCGCCAGGGTCCGCGGAGGGGTTATTTGGGACGTTGACCCCGGATATTGGGCTGAAAACGGGGAAAAAAATTCTGGCGGAATTTGGAAAGTGGGTACGGTTTTGTGCGGAATGGCGCGCGGCGAGGGTTTGGGTTTTGGGGTTGGTGGAAAAGAGTGGTTTTGTTGGGGTTTTTTGGGTTTTTGGGAAATGCGCCGCCGCGTGTTTTTGGGGCGGCAGGGTGGAATGGAGCGGCGTGGCGTGTGGGGCTGGGTTGCTTCTTGCGCGCGGATGTGCACGAGCCGCGGCTTGGGTGGGGATGTGGTTGGGTCGCTGGGCCGCGGCGGGGAGATGGAGGTTGGGCGTGTGGCGGCGGTTTGGTTCGGTGGCGGGCTCGCGGGGCTTGCGGCGGTACCGGTTACGGTCGTGCTCGCTTTGTGCGGGGGGCAGCGGATGGTGCGAGGTTGCTGAGTCGGGGCAGGTGGTGCTTGCGGGGCGGCACGGGAGGTGGCGGGCTTCGATGGTGGTCGTGGGTTTGTGGAAGCGGTGGGCTTCGCTCACGGTACGCTTCCGCGTACCGCTCTTAGGGAGGTTGGATGGTTGCTTGCTCGCGGGTGTGCATGGGCCGCGGCTTGGGTGGGTTTGTGGTTGGATCGGTTGGCCGCGGCGGGAAAAGGCGTATGGGTTCCGGTGGCTGGCTCGCGGCGTTGAGCGGCGTTAGCGGCTATGGGCGTGTGCACTTCGTGCGAGGAGTAGCGGAGGGTGCAAGGTTGCTGGGTCGGGGTGGTTGGTGCTTGCGGGGCGGCACGGGAGGCGGCGGGCTTCGACTGTGTCGGGGGTTTTTGGAAGCGGTGGGCTTCGCTCACGGTACGCTTCCGCGTACCGCTCTTAAAGATGTTGGTTGCGCGTGGGTTTGCTTGGGCCGCGGCGGGGAGGGGCGATGGAGGTTGGGCCTGGTTGCTTTCCGGTGGCTTGCTGGCGGAGCGGAGCGGCGCCACAGGCCACGGTCATGCGCACTTTGTGCGAGAAGCAGCGGACGATGCAAGGTGCTGGGGCAGAGCAGTTGGTGCTTGCGGGGCGGCACGGGAGGTGGCGGGCTTCGATGGTGTTGGGGGTTCTTGGAAGCGGTGGGCTTCGTTCACGGTACGCTTCCGCGTACCGCTCTTAGGGATGTTGGTTGCGCGTAGGTTTGCTTGGGCTGCGGCGTGGGAGGGACGGTCATGCGGTGATTGGGGTTTTGAAATCCTCTGCCCCGTTGGGGCAGTTGGGTTGGGCGTGATTGGACCACGGGTTGCACTTCGTCCGCTGCGGATGGGCTGCGCCCTTCGGCGCTGCGGACTGGGCTTCGCCCGTGGCTGCATGCCTGCGCCCCGTTGGGGCGGGAGGGTGTGGGCTGTGGGGCGGCACGGGAGGTTGGTGGCTTCGACGGTGTCGGGGGTTTTTGGGGGCGGTGGGCTTCGCTGACGGTACGCTACCGCGTACCGCTCTTAACCGGGCTTGGGTTGGGGTTCAATTGTGCTTCAGCGCATGAGGGTGACGAAGCTGCCGTCGCCGTAGGTGATGCCGCGGTCGGGGGCGTCGCTGCCTAGGCCGGTGGGCAGGTGTTGCTGCTGGAGGATGGCGCGTAGGCCGAGGCGTTTTTCGGTGTCCACGACCTGCTCGGTGTTTTCTTCGTCTTCTAGGGAGCAGGTGCAGTAGATCAGGGCGGCGTTTTTGTTGTCGCCCATCATTGTGCGGCCGCGGGTGATGATGGTTCGCTGGAGTTCTGACAGTGAGCCGAGCGTTTGTGCGCTCAGGCGGTACTTGGCTTCGGGCCGGCGGGCTAGGACGCCGGAGTTGCTGCAGGGGACATCGAGCAGCACAACATCTGCCCCGCGCAGGTGCATGGCCTTTGCTTCGGCCCGTACGGTGTCATCAAGCTGGTCATCACGCACGGTGTGAATCTGCGGGATGTCGCGTAGGGCGGAGCGCATGATGCCGAGCCGGCGCTCATCAGGATCGGCCGCGACGATGCGGGCATTTGGGTAGAGGGCGGCGAGTTGGCGGGTTTTGGTGCCGTGACCGGCGCACACATCGACGACGAGCTTGACGCTTTTGGGGTCGATGGTTTCGGCGAGTTTTGTTGCCGCGACTTCGACGGCCATGCGTGAGGCGGTGTCCTGGACCCAGATGTCACTGCGCTGGGAGAGCAGGTCGCGAAGATCATCACGGGTGCCGGAGAAGACGAAGCTGCCTTTGACGGCGTGGGGCAGGAGGACGCCGCCATCGACGAGCATGCTGGTATCAATAGGGCCGACGGCGTGCGCACAGTTGAGGACGATTGGGGGGCGTGCCAGCGCGTGGAGGGCGACGGCGGTTGCGCGCTCGGGGCCCCAACGCTCAATCCAGCGGCGCATCATGGCCATGGGTACGGAGACGGCCACGGCCAGCCGCTGGGCGGCGAGTTCGGGGAGGATCTCCATCGGCATTTTTAGATGGGTGCAGTCGGTCAGGGGGATGCTGGCGGCATCACCGGGCCAGGTGCCGGGCTCTGGCTTACTGAGCTGGTCTTTGAGGGTGCTGATTTTGCGGAGGACGGCGTTGGCCATGCCGCCGGCACCGACGCTGATGGCGACTTTGAGCCACTCGACGGCGTGGTTGATGGCGGCGTAGGGCGGGATTGAATCGAGCAGCAGCATCTGGGTGGTGGCTGCTAGGAGAGCTGCTTGGAGGGGCGGCTGCATACCGGCGATTGGGCGGCCGGAGGCGCGCTCGATGATTGCGCCGAGGGTGAGCCACCGGCGCATGGTGGCATCGACAATGGCGTGGGCCAGGGCGGCATCGCGTGGTTCCATGCCATCGTCACGGAGGGGCCGGAGATCAAAGTTGGGGTAGCGCTCGACCTGGCGGGTGAGGTGGTCCATCACCACATCGCGGACTGCGTCGAGCCCGGGCCGGAATGCGGGCCGGGCGCGGATGGAGGGATTTTCAGTTGGGTTTTTCTGGGGCGGCAGGAGTTTGCCGTCTGGCCCGTACAGAGGGGTGCCGGGCGGCTTGGCGGGCTTGGTGCGGATGTGCAGCCCGCCGGGCTTGCCGGGGCGTGAGTGCTTGGTTTTCGCGGGTCCGGGCTTGCCACCTTTGCCGCCTTTGCCACCTTTTCCCTTGCCTTTGGGCGCGGGCCTTCCTCCGGGACGGCCGGAGAATTTGCCAGAGGAGCCGGAAGCGGGGTTGGGTGAGTCCATTACAGGCAGGATAAGGGGGCTGAGGCGGGGAACCCGGGCGGGAAAGAGAAAAGTACCAAGATGAAAGGGAAGGCAGGGAGGGCTGAGCTCGGATTTGGGATTTGCGCGAGCGTTTCGCAGAGCCTGATGATGATTGGCTATGGGATTGTTGATTTATGGGCGCATTGATATTGCGACCGCGGGCACACGGATGGTTGTGAGAGGGTGCTGGATTTGGCTGGAGACTTGCGCTTGCGTTAGCAGCCTGCGGAGAAGGCGTTGATGAAGGCGATGAAGTCGCTGCCGTCGATGGTGCCGGGGTGCCGGGGTGTCGGGGTGGAGTTCTCCGGCGGCGGCGGCGGTGCTGATGGTGATGGCCTGGCGCATGACCGTTTCGGCCTCGTCGTAGCGGCCGATGTCATCAATGATGTTGGCCAGCGAGCCAAGCACGTTGCTGTACTGCGCCGAGTTTGGGCCGTGGGCTGCGGTGGCGCTGGCGAGCGCTTCGCGGTATAGGGATTCACTTTCGGCGAGCTTGCCGGTGGCGCGGCGGACTTCGGCTAGGCGGAGCAGGTTGGTGATGTTCTCGTCGGCATCGATGTTGCCAGCCGCGGCGAGCAGAGATTTTGCGTGCTCGGCGGCGGCCTCGGCTTCGGGGAGGCGGCTTTGGTCTATGAGAAGCAAAGAAAGGCGGTTGAACAGTGCGGGCGACTGAGCGGCGCTGGAGCCGGCGGCGGTTTTGGTGAGGGCGATGGCCTTGCGGTAGAGCTGCTCGGCACGCTCTGGTTGGGAGAGGCTGCGATACGCATCACCCAAGACGGTGCGCAGCTCGGCTTCGGTCTCGGGCTGATTGGCCAGATCGGTGGCGAGGCGCGACTCGACACGTTCGAGGGTTTTGCGCAGGACGGAGATGTCGCGGCCCTTTGATGTTTCGGGGTTGATGCCGGCGAAGACATCTTTGAGGACGTTGGCGACTTGGCTGTGGCGGGCGGATGCGCTTTCGGCGATGTTCCGCTGATGATCGGCCCGTTGTAGGGCGACGAGTGAGACGGCCAGACCGGCGATGAGGGCGACGATTGCCAGGCTGCTGCCAGCGACCAGAGCGCGGTTGCGGCGTGCCAGCTTGCGAAGCTGGTACATGGTTGTTGGGGGGCGGGCTTCGCTCTGTGCCTGGCGGCGGCGGTTTGCCGATAACGGCGACGACGACGTTGCTGGATGTGGTGGTAAAGCGGGTGTGAGGTGGATGGAGGGTGGGGTTCGTCTATCGCGTACCGGCTTCAGCACCGCGGAGCGGTGGAGGTTGGTTGTTTGTGGGACCGATCTGGCACCGGTGACCCGGCTCACCTCCACCGCGCCGCGGTGGACCTTGCTGCGGGCGAATTGCGACCTCGGGCGCTGCTACCGCGGCGAAGCGAGTCTGCTGACCTCTATCGTTCTGCGATGAAACGCGGGAGCCGCCTTTACGGGGCTGCCCTTATGTTGGATTGAGCTGAAGAGATACACGCTTTTTTAATCGGCTAGTTGGCCGCCACCGGAACGAGATTCGTAACCACGTTGATTGTGGTCTTGGGTTGCCACTGCCCCTTTGGTCGACCCATGATGAAGCGCGAGCCGTCTGGTGATGGGTCATAGCGGGCACCGGGAACGGCATCGAGCAGGATCAGTGGCGGGCCGACGGTGAGTGTTGGTGAAGTGCTGACCTGCGACTCGTAGATGCGCTGGCCGAAGCGGAAGAAGAGTCGTTTGCCATCAGCCGACCATGTTGGTCGCTCGCCGCCATCGAGTGAGACTCGGATCTTGCGCTCGACTGATGGGAAGCTGTGCAGATAGACCTCACCCCGGCCGGTCTCTGTGGAGCTGTACGCCACCAGCGTGCCATCGGGGCTAAAGCGTGCGGCGACGCGGTCGGCGCGTGAGGCCAGCAGTGGTTTGGCGGTGCGGTCTCCATCGAGTGAGACCAGGAAGATGTCAGTATCAGCGCCGGGTACGACTTCGGCTGAAATTGCCAGTGTTGTGCCATCGGGCGAGAAGCTCGTCGGGAAGCACTTGGCCCCGTTGGGCTGGGTGTAGAGCCGCTCGGGACGGCCGCCGCCGTCGGCTGTGATGAGTTCGATGTGGACTCCGGTATCGGTCTCGTGCTGATAAGCGATGTGGGAGCCATCGGGCGTCCATACGGGGAAGAAGACGCCGCCGCTGCTGGTAAAGCGTGTGGGTGCACCGCGATCGAGATCAAGTACCCACAGATCACGCTGGGGCTGAGCGGTGGTGAAGGCAACTTTTCGGCCATCGGGCGAGAGCCGGAGTGTGACGATTGGCAGTGGGCTGCGAAACACTGTTGTTGAGGAGCGATCGACGCCGAACCATGCAAGCTCTGTGACTGGCGCGGGAGCATCACCGGGAACAAACGCTAGCGTGCCGCCGGTTGAGACGGAGTAGCGGTTGTACACGCCCGTTCCCGGATCACCTTCGAGGTCGATCAGCTTCATGGGCTTTTCTTCCAGCCGGAGCTGTGCGGTGTTGAGTTTGCATGCCATGAGTAACCCGCCTTGCGCGTAGCAGAGTGTGCCGAGATCGCGCACGTATCTGGGCTGCGAAGCGCCGCTGAGCAGTGGTGTGCGCAGGCTTGTGCGCACATCGAGTGATTCGATGGACGGTCGCCAGGCTTCACCATCGCGCCGCCAGCAGGAAAGCAGGACTTGCCTGGAACCGGGGAGCACTTCCGGCTGGCCGAGCACTTCGATTTCCGGGTCGTTGGGTATGCAGAGCGCTACTGGAGGGCCGCCCGGCGGTAGTCTCCAGAGCGAGCCGGGTGAAACCACAAAGACAGTGGACCCATCGTCCGCCCAGGTTGAACCGATGATGTTGTTTGTCGGGTATTGGGCGACGGTTTGCACGAATCCTGTATCGGCGGTGTCGATGGGCATCCGTTTGAGCGTTGCGCCGCCTGTGCCATCGGTTGCTGCTTCCCAGAAGCCGATCCAGCGGCCATCGGGTGAGAAGAACGGCACGCTGGCGCGCTCGGAGCCGGGAACCGGTGTCGCGGCGAAGGCGCCTAATCGGCGCAGGAACAACTGTGGCTGCATTAACGGATCCGCCGCGGTGTAGGCAAGCAGGCGGCCATCGGGCGAGAGCGCAACTGATCCGCCGATTGCTTCGGGGATTGCGGCGCTGGTTTGGATTGAAAATCGCACCTGATCTGCGGTGTGGCCGGGTGGCAAGCCGCGGAGGGCGACCCATAGCGCGAAGGCCAGCACTGCCGCGAGCGTGGCAATTGCGGCGCCTGCAAGTACACCACGCGCACCTCGGAGTTGCGTGACAGGGCCTGAAGGCGGCGGGATTGCATCGTCGGCGTCAGCGGTCAGATCCAGCAGCGCATCGCCGGCATCACGAAGTCGGTGCTGCGGATCTTTGGCCAAGCATCGGCGGAGTGTTCGGCGAACGCCTTGGGGGGTTGATGCAGGAATGCGTGACCAATCAGGCTCACTGCGCAGGATGGCGGCCACGGCGTCCCACGATGTATCGCCTTCAAAGACGCGCACACCGGCGAGCATCTCGTAGAGCACGCATCCGAAGGCCCAGAGGTCTGATCGTGAATCAACTGGTTTACCGCGGGCTTGTTCGGGGCTCATGTATGCTGCCGTACCCACCATGATGCCGGCGGCGGTGTTTACTGCGGCGGCGATGGCGGGTTCGCCGGGGGAGGGCGTTTCGGCAATCACGTTGTGCACGATGAGCTTGGCGATGCCGAAGTCGAGGATTTTGACGATGCCATCCGGCGTTACTTTGATGTTGGCGGGCTTTAAGTCGCGGTGTACGACGCCCGCGCGGTGGGCTGCTTCTAGCCCGCTGGCCAACTGCCGCGCGATGCCCATTGCATCATCGGCCGCCATCGGGCCTTGGCGCAGCAGGTCTGCCAGCGTGGGGCCTGGCACGTATTCAAGCACCATCACTAGGCCCAGGCGTGACTGCTCGATGCCGTGGATTGAGGCGATGTTTGGATGATTGAGTGCGGCGACGATTCTTGCTTCCTGCTCAAATCTTGCCCGGCGGGAAGGGTCGCTGGAGAGCCGGGGCGGGAGCGCTTTGACTGCGACGGTGCGGTTCAGGCGTGTGTCCGTTGCTTCGTAGACAACACCCATACCGCCGATTCCGATTCGGCTGCCCACCCGGTATGCACCAAACTCCAGCCCGGTCAGCGGTTCAGCGGGGGGGCCTGCGGCTGGTGCCGGGGGTTCGAGCATGTCACCGGCGGTGACCATGGCGCCGAGCAGTGAGAGCACTTCATCACCAACTGCGGCATCATCATGGCATTCGAGGATCACAAACGCTCGGCGTGCGCCGGGCGGCTGCTGCATGGCGTTGTCAAGCACCTCGCGCACGCGATCATCTGCTGAAGGTTGAGCGGGGTTGCCTGCGGGGTTGCTCATGGCGCTACTCACGGTGCTGCAGTGGGGTCAGAATCCGCATCGCCGGTGGGGCCTTGATCGCTCTGTGGAAGAGCCTGCTCGCGGAGCATTTCCCGGGCGATCCATGCTTTGGCGTACACCCAATGCCGCCGCACGGTTCGCTCGGTCACACCAAGCACTTGTGCGATTGCATCAAGGCCCATGGATGCAAAGAACCGCATCTCAACGATTCGGGCGGCCATTGCATCATGCTTTGCCAACTGCTGCATGGCTTCATCGAGCGCGAGCACATCTACTTCGCGGTCCGGGGTGGCGGGCTCGGCATCGGTCAGAGAGCTGCGTTGGTGGCCGCCGCCGCGTTTGGCTCGCCCTCGCCCGCGGGCGTGGTCGATGAGGATTCGCCGCATGGCCGTTGCTGCGACGGCTAAGAAGTGTGATTCGCTTTTCCAGGTTGTGGTGTGCTGGCTTGCCAGGCGCAGGTACGCCTCGTGAACGAGCGCTGTTGGCTGGAGCGTGTGGCCGGGATCCTCGGCGGCGAGCTGGTGCCGGGCCATGTTGTGCAGCCGCTGATACACCAGGGGGAGCAGTTGGTTGACATCGTGGGTCTGGTCGCTGACTAGGTCAGCAAGGGCGGCTTCCAGTTCGTTATTTGGACGGTAGTCCTCCATCGATTTAAAAAATCGTAGACCGTGGCGTGTCCGATCAGCGGGGCGGTTGTCGCGTCTTGGAGAACGGCTTTGGGCTTCCGACATGGTGTCGGGCCTCCCGGATGAGAAGTTGACCCCCCCCGCAAGGAGATTTTTTTATGATTTTGAACACCATTTCACGCTTGGCTTCGACTCGATGCTGCACAGCGGTGCAGGTTGCCTTTGCCGGCCTCATGGCCACGGCGGTGCTGCCGGGCATCGCCGCGGCGGATGTGAATTATTACTCTGCATCGCGAGCCCTGTCGTACAGCCAGACGTCTGATGCGGCCCCGCTGGAACCTGTGTACTGGACGTTCTCAGCGCTGCTGTCGAGTGAGGCGGACAACGAGGTGCTTTCATCAGCGTTGACGTTCAATCGGCCTGCGGCGGTGAGCTTTGATTTGCTCCCGTCTGTTCCGCCGCTTTTTTATTATTACTCGCCCTATTACGTGACTGCGGATGATTACCTCGCTGCGTATCCCGCTACAACGTACACTCTGGTTGCCACCCGGCTTGCGGGGCCAGATTCCGGCGACGTTTTCCTCCCGGCTGATCGGTATTGCCCAGAGATTCCTGCCTTCAGCGGTGGTACGTTCAGTCGCCTTCAGGGGGTTGATCCATCGGCGGCGTTTACTGGTTCGATCAACGGTTTTTCGTTGCCGCTTGGTGCGAACGCGGGCTCAGCGAACATCACACTGCTGCGGGTTGGCGGCGCCGTTGCGCTTTGGTCGGCAACGCTTGGCCCGGGCGAGACCGCCTTTACGATTCCTGCCGGAGTGATGGATCCGGCATCGAACTATTCAATTGGCATTACCTATTTTACCGAACAAGTGACGCCAAACGCTGGTTTTGCCGCGGCGACTTCATCGGTCGGGTATTCACGAGCCACCAACGCCCGCTTTACCAGCATCACCAACTGCGACCACTTTATCGAGGCCAACGAGTTTGCCACGATTTGCGTTGGCGACGGCCAGGCGTGCGGCACCACGAGCGATTTTATGGTTGACACGTGTGGCCTGCTCATGGTTGAGTACGTTGCGCCACTTTCTCACTGCTCGGCCCTGAGCGTTCGCATCAAGGTTGATGGGGTGCTGGTCCACACGACGGGGGTGCTGCTGCCTACCGAGTCATCGGGCTTGATCGAGATTGGCCCGGTGGCTCCTGGCACGCACGTGATTTCGCTGGAGTCTGTTGGTGTTCTGGGCGGCTGCAATGCTGGCATTGTTGAGAATTGGGGCGGCACGCTGTACATCCATCGCTGCGCTGAGGCCCCGCAGGTGACGGCGCCCGCACCGGCTGCGGCCTGCGGCGGCGATGTGGACTTCACGGTTACGGCGACGGGCACCGGCCCGCTTAGCTATCAGTGGCGTCGCAACGGGAGCAGCATTGACCCAGAAACGAATCCGACGGCGGTCTCGAGCACGCTTACGGTGAGCGGTGTTGGCCCTGCCGACATTGGAGCTTATGACTGTGTTGTGACCAGCCCCTGCACCACGGTGACGAGTGCCGCGGCGATGCTGCGGCTGAGTTGCGGCTGTTCGCTGGCGGATATTGCGGGCGGCGGCGCGGATGGTCGGTCTCCTGATGGCATTGTCGATGGCAGCGACTTCATCGCGTTTGTCAATTCGTTCTCCGCTGGTGATGTGGCGATCGATTCGCTGGCTGATGTTGCGGGAGGCGGGGCGGATGGCCTCTCGCCCGATGGCATTATTGATGGCAGTGACTTCATTGCGTTCATCAATGCGTTTGCGGCGGGTTGCTGAACAAGCGGCCTATTTGACTTCTGGCTTGGAAACCTGAGGTAACACTGAGCGACTTCGCGATTGCGGAGTCGCTCTTTTTTTGGGGTTGTGGAAGGATGCGAGGTTTGGTGTGGTGTGGTTTGGTGTTGTGTGTGTAGTGTGGTGGTTGGCGCGGTGGGGCGGTGGACAACGGCCGAGAGCTGGGCGAAGGCGCAGCGGCTTGGAATGGTGCACCATTTGGCCTAGTTTTCTTGGAAGTCTGCTCTCGGTTTAGCATCACGCTGCTTGGGTGCATCGAGCGTGGCTTGCCAGCTTTTGTCAGACAGGGCTTTGTACGGCTTACTCTGAACACAGCGCTGGTCGTATTCAGCGGGTTCATGGTCCATTCATTACGCTGCTTCCTGTGCGATATCTGTGGGATATTTGTACCAACTGGTTGGCGTATTCTGGTGCGCCGGGGTTGCCGTGGTAAGGTCCGGTAGGTGCCGGCAGACTTTGTGCACGCTGCAATGGTTACGAGCATGAGGCCATTTACTTCGGCAGTTCGAAGCCGCAGATCATTGTTGTGGGAAGCGGCGGGTACCGCAGGCGGACCTGCCAGACATCGAAGTCCTCTGGGCGGCAACCGAGCCGCTCGTAGACTGATCGCAGCATCTCCGCGTGGCCCGGCACTTCCAAAATCGGCGGCACCTTGTCCGCACTGCCCATCGCCGTAATTCGCACATCGGTGTTCATCCGCGGTGGTTCGATGTTGTACTCATTTGCAATCGGCAGGTGAGCTCGCATCATGTCGTACAGACGCACGGTCGGCGTGAACTCCTGATAGATTGATCGCTGCACGATCAGTTCAACGCACACCAGTTCAACCGGTGTCACCAGTCTGATCATTTGGTGGAACGCGGGAACCCTTGCTGTGGCCCGGCGGTATACAAAGCTGGGCATCATTTGCCCCAGCATCACCGTGGTCGCCCCGGACTTGCCGACCGAGCCTGGCAGAAGGTCGAAACTTTCGGATGAATCGGCCCAAGTTCGGCGCGACACCGGTGGCAGCGGGTTGGAGGAGGAGGCCCGAATGAAACTCACCCCTTCGCTTTCCTGTTCGGGAAAAATCGATAACGAATCCGTTGGGTAAGGCTCCGAATCGCTCATGCTTCGGGCGTTGTACGTTCGCAGAAACTCAAAACGGGAATCTTCGTTGGCCCGCACCAAATCAACAAACCCCTTGATGAACGCCCGATCGCAGCGGTCGCACGTGCTTGAAGTATCGCGGTCGATCACAATATCGGCGCGGTACTCCACCGCGGCTCGTACGCCCCAAATTTGGCTGTTCGCCTCCATCGCGGCTCGCCGTTGCAGCAAATCTGTTCTTTCATGCCGGTTTGCGCCCAGGCCTTGAATCAGCCGGCGCAGCTCGGGCAGTGACGAGGCGTGCTCACCCACCATGGAGTAGAGCCGATCTGTCGATTGTCGCACCGCCTCGATATCTGCCTGCCGGGCTCCGGCGGAACTGGCAGCACGCAGCACAATGGCAATCCCGTCCTGCCCGGGCAGGTGTTCGGCTGCGGCCAGCACATCCTCCCCGCGCGACAGGCGCAGCACCTTCCACGCCAATGTTCGGGTGAGGCCCAGGGTGTCCATCACCCCGGGTAAATCCATCGGGTTTCCCGGGACCGAAGACAGGAGGTTTCCGAACGAAACACAAACATTTTCCATACAATCGGTTAAGACGCCCTGCGGCCCCCCGGTGTTTTCACGTTTCAATGTCAGAAAGTTGCTCATAATTCGATCTTCGAATAAGTTTTCAAAAACTGATTGCAAAAACTTTACCGTGGGGTACACTGAGTATGCCTCAGATCCGGCCACTGTCAAGCGGTCTTTGGTCAGATCGGCAAGTTTCTTGGTTTATCGGCTGGCATCCGCTTTTCGCCACTCGTTTCAGTCCTGCATATTGACCTCAACAGTCAGGAGAAGAACCATGTCTCGTCGCTTCCAATCGCTCTGTATAGCCATGCTCGGCCTCGCCGCCGCGGCGGCACCAAGTTTGGCGCAATGTGCGCCCTCGTTTGTATACGGTGACCTTCAGGGTGTGTCTGGCTTTAACGGCTCGCCGTTTGCCAGTGTGCAGTGGGATCCGGATGGGCCGGGCCCGCAGCCGGCCCGGCTGGTGGTTGCAGGAGCGTTTGGCGTCTATGGCAGCACGCCGGTGAACCGCGTCTGCTCGCTTGATGCATCGGGCAATGTCACGGTGATGGGTACTGGTGTGGGTGATGCTATTTCGGGTATCAATATTACCTCGCTGGCAGTTCACAATAACGAGGTCTATGTCGGCGGTCTGTACCTGAATAACGGCTCATCGCAGCCTGTTTATAGCGTCGCTCGTTGGGACGGATCAGCGTGGGTGTCTGTTGGCGGCGGCCTGGCGAGCGCCACCGGAACCGCGACGACGGTCAATGCGTTGATTAGTTTCAATGGCAGGCTCATTGCGGCCGGTTCGTTCCTTCAAACGGGGCCTTCGGTTGTGCCGACCGTCGCCATCAGCCGAGTCGCCCAGTGGGATGGTACGAGCTGGCAGCAGATGGGCAACGGGCTTACTGGCGGCACGGTTAGCGCTTTGGCGGTCCACAACGGCGAGCTGTATGCTGGCGGTATGTTTACGTCTTCGGGCGCGACCTCTACCGTCAGAGTTGCTCGCTTTGATGGTGCAAACTGGCAACCTTTGGGCAACAACGTGGCGGGCCAGAACGGGGTGGGCACTACGGCCGTGACCGCGATGGTCTCACACAACGGCTCGCTTTTCGTCGGTGGCGACTTCACCGCGGTCACCAACGCTAGCGGAACAACGACCACGGTCAATCGCATTGCCCGCTGGACAGGAAGCGCCTGGGCACAGGTTGGCCCCTTCTCGGGCACCTCCGGTGGCTTGTCCAGCGGCGTCAACTCGTTGCTCTCATCCAACGGTCGCCTGCTTGTTGGCGGTGGATTTGCGACCGCCAACAACGGCGCTACCGCCGTCACGGTCAACCGCATCGTCGCTTTGGACAACACGACCGGCACTTGGTCCGGCTTTGGCCCTACGGCCACCACCGGGCTTAACCAGCTCGTTCGCTCGATAGTCGAGTTTAATGGCAGCATCTATGCCTTGGGCTTGTTCAGCGATGCTGGGCCATCAGGCATCGGCCCCGCTGGCGTCAACGGTGCGAGGGGCATCGCACGCTTGAACACGGTGACGGGTATCTTTGACCCGCAGTTCATCGGTGGGCCTAACAACCCGATCTGGGCGTCAACGTACTTCAACGGGAACTTGGTCGTCGCGGGCAACTTCAATACCATCGGCGGGGTTGCCGCCCGGCGTGTTGCGATGTTCAACGGGACAAACTGGGTGGCCTTTGGAGCTGGGCTCGGCAACCCAACATTCGGGCAAGGCCTCGAGTTTGATACGGTGCTGAGCTTGGGCGTTTATAACGGCCAGCTCTACGCCGGCGGTAACTTCAACATCGGCAACTCCGGTGGCACGGTGCCGGGGGCTCCTGTCTGCCTGGCGCGGTGGGATGCGATCAGCGGCACTTGGGTGAACCTGAGCGCTAACAATAGCGTGTACTCGATGGTGGCGAAGGATGACAAGTTCTACGTCGGTGGGATCTTTTTATCGGTAAACGGAGTGCCCGCGCGCAACGTCGCCACGTTCGATGGCACAACGTGGTCACAGGTGGGCTCGGGCATCAACTCCGGCAGCAGCTCGGCCGTTTGGTCGTTGGCTTTATACAACAACGATCTTTATGTTGGCGGTGCCTTCCAGGCGGCAACTGTCGTCGGGGGTACCGCCTCTTATCTAGTTCGCTTTAACGGCACCGACTTTGAAGCCGTTGGCCCGGGCTTGACTCGCGATGCGGGCGGGTTGGTGATTAATCCCGGCGTCTGGAGTATGACTACTTATCAGGGCAAACTTATTGTTGCTGGTCGCTTCAACCGCACCGCCGACAACCTGATTACAGACCTGAACTCCGTTGCCGCGTGGGACGGCGTGAGCTTCGCACCGGTTGCTGCTGGTATCACCACTGCTGCGGGCAACGGCCAGTTAAGCACTGTCTACGGGCTTGCCGTCAGTAATGGAACGCTTGTCGCCACCGGCGACTTTGTTAGTACTGCGGGCAATGGCGGCTTGTACAACCGTGTTGCATACCTTGATGCAGAGGCTTGGAACACCATCGGGGCGAACTCTCTGGGCGCAACGCTGCCGGTACCAGGTGGCCTAGGTAACAACGGGCGGACCATCATCACGCTCACCGGCGGTGACATCCTTGTGGGAGGAGACTTTACTGCCGCCAACAACCGTTTTAGCAACTATTCAGCCCGGCTAAGTGTGCCCGCAGCGTTGTTTACGGTTGCCGTGACCCCAGCTACAAGCACAGCGTGCATCGGGGCAGCAACAACCTTTATTGCCTCGATCAGTGGTGGGACCGGCCCGTTTAGCTACAACTGGCGTCGGGATGGTGTGCCGATTGATGCGACGGCAAACCCTTCGGCCGCAACGGCTGTGCTTAGCCTCCCGAGCCTCTTGGCAAGCGATGCGGGTGCCTATTTATGTATCGTGGCTTCCGGCTGCGCGACGGTTGCCAGCAACACCGCCACGTTCACAGTTACTCCCTGTGGATCCCAGCCATGCTCGCTGGCGGATATCGCTGGCGGCGGCGAAACCGGCCGAGTGCCTGATGGCATTGTCGATGGCAGCGACTTCATCGCGTTTGTTAATTCGTTCTCCGCTGGTGATGTGGCGATCGATTCGCTGGCTGATGTTGCTGGAGGCGGGGCGGATGGCCTGTCGCCCGATGGCATTATTGATGGCAGTGACTTCATTGCGTTCATCAATGCGTTTGCGGCGGGTTGCTGAACAAGCGGCCTATTTGACTTGTGGCTTGGAAACCTGAGGTAACACTGAGCGACTTCGCGATTGCGGAGTCGCTCTTTTTTTGGGGTTGTGGAAGTATGCGAGGTTTGGTGTGGTGTGTGTGGTGTGTGTAGTGTGGTGGTTGGCGCGGTGGGGCGGTGGACAACGGCCGAGAGCTGGGCGATCAGAATGTAAAGATCGTGTAAAGGTTCGGGTTGAAACCTGAGTCCTTCGGGGCGAGTGGCATCGTGGAGCGGCGTCTTCACAGAAGCTTAACTGAACTTTATTATGGAACTGCGCCTGATTGCGATAAGGTACGGAGTGCCTACACGAGCCGTTGTAAAAGCGTTTACTTTAATCGAGCTGTTGGTCGTCATCGCGATTATCGCGCTGCTGGTTGGCATCTTGCTGCCGTCGCTGTCCTCCGCTCGTGAGAGCGCCCGGACCACGGTTTGTGCTTCGGGTGTGCGGCAGCTTGCGGTGGCGAGCATGGCGTATAGCAACGACAGTAAAGGGTTTTACTGTTCGGGGCCATTTGATAACCGGCGTCAGAGCGGGCAGGGTGCGATTGACAAGGTGGGCTGGGTTGCCGATCAGCTCAACGGTGGGTACAGCATCCCCGGCAACATTCTGTGCCCGAGCAGTCCGAGCCGTTCAAACGAGAATCTGGCCCCGGGCCGGGTGGGGCTGGGTGGCAGCGCTTCGGTATGGGGAACATATTCTGCGGAAGAACTTGCCACACTGATTACTCGCGGCCTGAACACGAATTATTGTCAGTCGTGGTACATGGCTTCGACAGCGATGAAGTCGATCTTTCCGACGGCGGCGCCGGACCCGAAGAACCGCGTGTTTGTGGAAGGGCCTTTGCGTGAGAGCAAGATCACGGGCGCTGCATCAACGGCGAAGGTGCCGCTGTTTGGTGATGCGACATCGGATGTCACGGCCAACCCGGACATCGTTACCATGCCCGATGGCTCTCGTGCTGTGGGGTGCAAGGCTCTGACCGATGGGCCGATTCAGTCGATCGTGGCGCCGTATGGCTCGGTGTGGGGCCGCCAGAACTACACGGACTTTGGCCCCGCGCATGGCTCGGGCAAGCAGGTTAATCCGCTGGGTGGCCGGGCCCAGTACGGCAACATAGCGTTTGCTGATGGGCATGTGTTCCTGTTCTCTGACACCAAACGCGATGGCGTGTTTGGGCATACTCAGGGGATTATCAATGGTGTGAACACGCTGGTGTACGACGAGCTTGAGCCCAAAGTCTTTGGTGGGTGGCTGAGCCAGCCCGGGCTTGGCTTTTGAGCGAGCACGCGGCAGGCTTGGCTGGATGTGGCTGGAGCTGGAGCTGGGGTTGGAGGTTGGGTTTACCAAAAGCAGCTGCGTGAGAGCGTGCTGCTTTGATTCCTGTGTCCGTGCAACCCCGCGATGCTTTGTTCATCGCCATCTGAAAGGAAAGAGAGATCATGCGCCCACGCTGCTTGTCTGCCAATCGTTGCTGTCTTGCCATTACCGCTGTAACTGTCGCCGCCCTGGCCGGGGTCGCCTCGGCACAGCCCGTTGCGTTTACGCAGTGGACGTTTAACAACCTGCCGACGGGGCAGATCATCAACAATCCGGCGCCATCGACCGGGCGTGGCACAGCGCTGCCGCTGGGGATGACCAACACGTACACGTACAGCACCAGTCCGGTGCGAACCGGGTCGATCGCTGCCGCTGAAGTAACCAGCGCCAACACCGGCAGTTCGGACCCGATGAACATCAAGTTCTGGCGCGTGCGTGGCAGCTTCGACGGAACGCTTGCCAACGCGGGTGTGGGTTATGCGCTTGCTGCGCCGCAGTTTTCCCAAGGTGCGGAGTTTGATGTCAGCACGCTGAACTTCTCGGACATTGTGTTTAGCTTTGACTGGTTCACCACCAATCAGGGTGTCAAGAACATGCAGGTGCAGTACTCACTGAATGCCGGGACGAATTGGACGAGCATTGGGCCGGTTTTGACTGCCGTGACAAACGGCTGGAAGAACGGAAATACGGTGGATTTATCGGGGATTGTTGGGGCCAACGACAACCCGAACTTCCGGATTCGTCTTGTGTCGGTGTACGACCAGTCACTGACGCCGCCGGCGTATGCCAGTGCGACCTCGGGCCCGTACAACAACGCATCGGGCAATTGGCGCTTTGACATGGTGACCTTCACCGGCAATGCGATTCGCTCGGTCGGTCCGGCGGGCACGGGTGATGTGAGCCCACCGGCGGTGTGCAGCAGCGGCGGTTCGCTGACGTTTACTGTGACGGCTCAGAGCGGAGCTGGCCCGATCAGCACGAACCTTGCAGTGACGGCGGATCTTTCGCCGCTGGGTCTGAGCGCGGCTCAGGCCTTCCGGGATGATGGCACAAACGGCGATGCGTTTGCCGGTGACGGTGTGTTCACGTTTGTGGCTGCGGTTCCTGCGGGCCGCCCGGTTGGTCCGGTGTCGATCAATGCGATGATCAGCGATGGTCAGAGCCGCACGGGCATGACCACGATCGCAGCGACTGTGGGTAACTGCAGCACCAACTCTGCTTCGCGGGTTGTGATCAGCCAGTTGTACGGCGCGGGCGGCAACACGCCGGACCTGACGACCGGTCAGGGCCCGCTGACCAATGCGGACTATGTTGAGCTTTACAACCGTTCGGCCTCGGCGGTGAACATTGATGGCTGGTCGGTGCAGTATGCCAGCCAAGGCTCGATCGCGGGCTTTGACAGCACGGGCGACCGTGTGCTGCTGCGTGGGACGGTTCAGCCAGGCCAGCGGCTGCTGGTGCAGATGAGCGATCCGGTCAATGGGTTTGCCGCCCTGCCAACGCCGGACTTTGCCCAACGCTTTGGCTTTGGTGGCATGGGCAACACGGGCGGGCGTGTGGCGCTGGTGCGATCCAGCACACTGCTGGGCACCAACTATAACGATGTCGCTATCGAGGACTTTGTAGGCTATGGCAACGGCGCGATCACCTTTGAGGGCAACGGCCCGGTGGCGACTCCGAACCCCGTGCTGACGACGGCGCTGGTGCGCAAGCAGGATGGTGCGCAGGACACGAACCAGAACTTCAATGACTTTGCCTTTGGCACTGTTAACCCGCGGAACCGCGCCGATGGCGGGTTCCTGGCTGGTTTTCCTGCCGCCTCGCTCTCGGCGGTGTGCGCAGGCAGCCCTGTGATTCTTTCGGCTCGGGTCTCGCCGAGTTCGGCCGGCGGAGTCGCGGTGAGCGCGGATGTTTCGGGCGTTGTCGGGGCACCTGCGACCGTGCAGCTGCTTGACAACGGCTTGAACGGTGATGCGCAGGCTGGTGACGGCGTGTACTCGGTGGCCTACAACGTGCCTTCAACGGCCGCTCAGGGCAGCCGCACCGTGGCCATTACGGTGACGGACTCGCTTGGCCGCAGCGATACGAGCACGCTGCCGCTGGATGTGGGCAATTGCGGCAACTCAAATGCCGCGGTTGTGATCTCAAAGGTATATGGCGGCGGTGGCAACAGCACCTCCGGGTACGAGGCGGACTTTGCGGAGATCTTCAATCGGTCTAGCGCTCCGGTGAGCTTGGATGGATGGAGCTTCCAGTCGGCCCGGATCACGGACCTGACCGGGTTTGTCAATCGCATCTGTCTGCTGTCTGGCGTGATTAACCCCGGTGAGTACCGGCTGATTGCTACCAATCAGTTGGCGGGCGCGAGCGGTGGTGCGATCATCCCGACGCCGGATTTCCGGCCGGCCGTTCCGTTTGGTATGGAGAGCAGCTTTGGCCGCGTGGTGCTGGTGAGCACCTCAAACCTTGTGGGCACGGAGTTTACCCGCAGCGATGTGGTTGACCTGGTGGGCTATGGGTTTGGTGTGGACTCGTTCGAAGGTGTGGCCGCGGCGGGCACGCTGAGTGACATCCTGTACGCCCAGCGGAAGCAGGGTGGGTGCCAGGACACCAACCAGAACGCCATTGACTTTGATGTGCTACTGGCCCTGACGCTGCCAAACAACGCGGCGACGCCCGCGGTTCCCTGCCCGTTGCTTTGCTTGGCGGACCTTGCCGGCGGCGTGAACGGCGGCCCGGACGGTATTGTTGACGGCAACGACTTTGTGGCGTTCATCAACGCCTTTGGCGCCAGCGACCCACTGGCCGATGTTGCTGGCGGCGTGAATGGTGGCGCGGACGGGATTGTTGACGGCAACGACTTCGTGGCGTTCATTAACGCGTTTGGCGCGGGTTGCTGAGGAAGGATTGGTCACGGTCAGATGATCAGGTGATCAGGTGATCAGATTGCCGGATGACCAAGCGATGAAGTTGTATCGGGTGGGAGGGGGTTGATTTGGGACAGCTTTGATTTTACAAGGGCGACACCGAAGCACGCGGTGTCGCCCTTTTTCATTAGATCCTTGCAACAGTGCGAGAGGGGGCGAGCGTCCGCGGCGGGTTATTGAGTTGGCCGAATCCCCTTTTGGCTGGCTAGAAAGGGGGTGCGACCGCCGCGGGCCAAGGACCGGCGAGTGTTCAAACTCGCCGGTTATCGGGGTTTGCGCTTGTTCTGGTGGTAGCCGCGGCACTGAATTGGGTTACCCGCTAAACTCTCCACTTATGCCAAAGGGTCGCTCGCGTGTTCATCCCGGTCAGGCTTCGGATTCTGGCTCTCACCAGGCGGAGGGAACCGTTGCGTTTGTGTCATTGGGTTGCCCCAAGAACTTGGTGGACAGCGAGAAGATGTTGGGCCTGCTTGCGCAGGATGGTTTGACGCCGGTGGCCTTTGATGCCGTTGAGCAAGGTGAGTGGGTTGATGCCGTGGTGATTAACACCTGCGGCTTTTTGGAGGCCAGCAAGGAAGAGTCGCTGCAGGTGATTCACGATGCGATTCGCATGAAGAACGAGGGGCAGATTGGCCGCGTGGTGGTGGCGGGCTGCCTGGTGCAGCGGCACCGGGCCAAGATGCTGGAGTGGGCGCCGGGGATTGATTCCATGATCGGCGTGTTTGACCGCGACCGGGTGGTGACGGCGGTGCGGGGCGATGAAGTGCGCACAAAGGCGGCTGGTGCCGAGGCTGACAAGCCCAAGTACTGGATTGCGGCCAACGCGATTGTGGCGGCGGATGATCGGGGTATGAACACGGTGGGGTTGACGGTGAATGGGAAGGATGGCAACGGGATTGGGTACTTTGAGGATGACCGCACCCGGCTGCGGCTGACGCCTCGCCACTATGCGTTCCTGCGCATCAGTGAGGGGTGCAACCAGAACTGCGCGTTTTGCACGATCCCGTCTATTCGGGGCAAGATGCGCAGCAAGCCGCTGGAGGCGATTAAGGAAGAGGCCAAGGAACTGATTGCCGACGGCGTGTTTGAGCTGCACCTGATTGGGCAGGACACGACGAGCTTTGGGGATGACATTGGCCAAGGGCTGGCCAGCGCTAAGGATGGCAAGGCGGGTGGGCTGCCGCTGATGCTGAAGACCGTGAGCGCTGCGTTTGACGAGATGGGCGTGAAGGACGGTTGGATCCGGCTGATGTACGCGTACCCGAGTAACTTTAGTGATGCGTGCATTGAGGCGATTGCCAAGACGCCGCGGGTGCTGCCGTATATTGATATTCCGCTGCAGCACGCCTCGACGCGGATGCTGAAGCTGATGAACCGGCACATTACGCGAGAGCACACGGAAGACTTGATGCGACGGCTGCGGGCCAAGGTGCCGGGCATTACGATTCGTACGACGTTTATCTCGGGCTTTCCGGGGGAGACGCTGGCGGACCATCAGGAGTTGCTTGACTTTGTGCGGGCGCAGGACTTTGAGGCGGTGGGCGTGTTTGAGTATTCCATGGAGCCGGGCACTGTGGCCGGGACGATGGAACTTGACCCTGCGCTGGCCGTTCCGGCAGCGGAGAAGACCCGCCGCAAGAATGAGATTATGGCATTGCAGCAGGAGCTTGCCTTCGCACGGGCGGCCAAGCTGGCGGCACAGTTTGATGAGAAGAACCCTGCCAAGAGTGGCGTGCGGGTGGATGTGCTGATTGATGCGGTGCTGGCCAGCAGCGGACGGGCCACAACCGGCGTGGGCAAGGGTGGCAAGTTGTATCAGGGCCGCACGGCGGGGCAGGCACCGGATATTGACTCGCTTACGTATGTGCAGAGCAAGAAGAAATTGTCACCGGGTGAGCTGGTGCAGTGTGTGATTGTTGGGTGCGATGGGTATGACTTGGTGGCCAAGCCGCTTGAGGAGTTGGAGAAGCGGGTGTCGTTGGATGTGCTGCGGAAGCACTGAGTTTTGCCGTAGCATCGGCCGTGCGGCCGATGGGTTTTGGGGCGTGCGGCTGGGGTCGGGCCGGAGCGCTTTGGGAGTCGAGCGCAGGACATCGCCTAGAAAGGCGATGGCACGGGGTGTGCTTGTTTACAGCAGGTTCGCGGCGAGGCTTGCCAGCTCGCTGCGCTCGCTCTTGTCGAGGGTGACGTGGCCGACGATGCGGAGGCCTTTCATTTTTTCGATGGCGTATGACAGGCCGTTGCTGGAGGCATCGAGGTACGGATTGTCTATCTGGCCGATGTCGCCGGTGAGAATTATTTTAGTGCCATCGCCGATGCGCGAGACGATGGTTTTGACCTCGTGTGGCGTGAGATTTTGGGCTTCATCGACGATCATGAACTGGTGGGGGATGGACCGGCCACGGATGTAGGTGAGGGGTTCCATCACCAATTTGCCATCGGTGATGAGCTTTTGCATGCGCTGTTCGGCGGAGTGACTGTCGGCGTGCTGGCTGTGGCTGCCGTGGCCGCTGCTGACGGTGGCGCCGCGGGTTGAGAGCAGGTAGGCCAGGTTGTCAAAGATGGGCATCATCCAGGCGGAGAGCTTGTCATCTTTGGTGCCGGGCAGGTAGCCGATGTCGCGGCCCATGGGCATGATGGGGCGTGCGACCAGCAGCTTGTCGTAGCGTTCTTCGGTGAACACTTTGTTCATGCCCGCGGCAACGGCCATGAGCGTTTTGCCGGTGCCGGCGTTGCCCAGCAGCGTGACCATGCGGATCTCATCATCCAGCAGCAGGTCCAGGGCCATGGTCTGCTGTACGTTGCGGGCCATGATGCCAAAGACGGGCTTGCGTGGGCCGGTGACGGGGATCAGGTGCTCGGTATCAGCAAGGCGGCGGCCGAGGCCGGTGTGGGACTCATCATCCTCATCACGCAGTACGATGAACTGATTGGCGTACATGCCGCCGGAGGTGGTGGTGCCGATGGCGCCCTGACCGTTGCCGCCGCCGGCGTAGCCCGCCGCGGCCATGGCGTCGGCGATTTTTTCGGTTGGGAGCATGCGGCTGCGGTAAAGCTCATCGATCAGGCCGCCTTCAACATCGAGCGTGATGAAGCCGCCGTAGAGGGTGCCGGCATTGACTTTCTGGTTCTCGAAGTCCTCGGTGGTGATGCCGAGCGCATCGGCCTTGATGCGGGCGTTTAGGTCTTTGGAGACGAACACCACGTTCTTGGTGCCCGTTTGCAGCATGTGCCAGGCGACGGCGACGATTTTATTGTCGGCTTTGTCTGCGCCGATGACGGCGGGGCGGTCGTAGCTGCCGGGATCAATGCGCACGATTCCGGTTTTATCAAGGCGAGTGGTGGGTTTTAGGCGATCGGTAATGTCTTTGACGGTGCCCCAGGCCACACCATCGACCAGGCGGCCGACTTGGCGGAGGAAGTCAAGGTGGCGGATGCACTCTCGGGCGTTGCGGCCACGGTCGCCGGTGTCACGCTTGAAGGTGTCGAGCTCTTCGATGACCACCAGCGGGATCACGACCTCGTGCTCTTCAAAAACGAAGATGGCGCCGGGATCATGCAGCAGCACGTTGGTATCGAGCACGAAGTGCTTGACGGAGCCGACGGTGATGGTGCCGCCTTTGCCTTGGGATTGTGGCAGGCGTGAGGGGCCAGTGCTCGCGGCTGCGGGGGGCGTTGCCTGTGATTTTTTAGAGCCTGATGAACCGGAGGTTACGTTTGAGCCCGACGGCTCCTCCACAAAGGCCGGTCGCTGCTGTGCGGCGATTGGCTGGTGGGGGGTGCGGTCGGAACCTGACGAGCTGCGGTTGATTGGCATGGTCGTGTTGTCCGGGCGGGGAAGGCCGACGATGTACACTGTAAAGGGATCGGCCGACCGCCTAGTTCTCTATCTATTATCGGTTCGAACAAGCTTGGGGCAAGGACTGCATGAATTAATATATTGTGAGCCGATAACCTGTCGTTTGCTGCGGTAAAGTGCGATGGCGTTCAAAGGCGTGGGGTAAGGGCGCGGGGTGCGATGGCTGGCGACGTTGACCGGAGGCTGCCCGATCGCTGGCGCGGGGTTGTGTCTAAAGTCGAGCTGGGCGAGGTCAGAGCTGGGCGAGGTCAGAGCTGGGCGAGGTCAGAGTTTTGTGTGGACCGTGATTTGGGTTGTCGTTGTTGCAGGGTTAAACAGGGAGCCGACGCGAGTGAAACTTACCAACCGCCAGCTTGTGCTGCAGCAGGCCATGTCCGGGCCGGACAGGCTGGTGTTTCTGCAGCTTTCAGACTTTCATTACGGAGCTGCGCACTTTGAGAACCTGCGGGCCAGCGGTGCGTTTCCGTGGAACGGACTCAATGACCATGACCCGGTGCTGTGCCGGGCGTTGTGCGATGCGGTTGGCAAAACGGTGCTGGAAGATTTGAGTGTGCCGCGGGCGGTGGGGGGGCTGCCGCTGGTGTTTACCGGAGACTTGACGGCGACGGGCCATGCTGCGGAGTGTGATGCGGCCAGGGCGTTTTATCGCGGCAACATCAATGATCCGGCTCGCATCGGGGGCAAGTATGGACTTGGGCGAAAGGGATGGTTTGAGCTGTTTACTGCGGGCAATCATGATCAGTGGGGCGGCGTGCGGTCGGGGCGGGCTAGGACTGATCTGGCCAAGGCGATAAACCCGCCGGCGATGAACCCGGCGCTGTATCGTGCGCCGTTTCAACTTCCGTTGCCGGCTGAGTCATGCCTGATGACGGGCTGGGGTGATGTGCCGCCGCTGAGGGTGTTTCAGGCTGATTCGAACGCGGGGTTTGATGCGACGGAGCGGAATCCGACGGCGGAAGGGCGGCTTGGGCAGGAGCTGGTGCGGCTGCGGGACGCGGTAGCAGCGGCGCGGGTGAAGGCGGCGGATGGCCTGATGGCGGTGGCGATTCACCACAGGCTGCCGAATCATCGAGTGCCACCGGAACTGCTGCCGTATCCGCTGAGCGGCGGGGATGCGGATGCGCTGCGGGAATTGTGCGCCGAGTTTGGGCTGCGGGCGATTTTGACTGGGCACCAGCACACTTTTTGGCACACGGTTGCAACGGAGCGGGAGCCGCCGTTTGAGCTGCGTGCCGCGACACCGGTGCAGGCCACTGGCGGGGCGCGGCCGGACCAGCATGGGTTTACGGCCCATGTGCTGGTGAGGGCACTAGGCGCGGTGTATTGGGTGGCGATTGCGTATCAGTTACGATCGGGCAGCTTTGAGCGGTTGCCGTTTGATGCGCACAAGCGTGAGAGCGACACGAACCCGTATCCGCCGATGTTTTTGGCTGGGCCTTGAACTGCTTAGGTGGTGGCGGGAGTGTTTGCGGATTGAGTGGATTCTGCCTTGTGGCCAAGCAGTTCACGCTGGAACTTGGGATCATGCAGGAGCTCAGCTAGACCATCGAGCAGTTCTGCATCGGCGTTGATGCTGGAGATGTCGGTGGGCGTGAGCTCGGTGCTTGCGGTGTGAACATCGGCCCGGGTGATTGTGGCCGGGCCGGTCATGAGTTGGAGTTCGGTGCAATCGTTGGTGGCTTTGACGCCGAAGTGAGCGAGCGGCAGCTTGGCGGTTTTTAAGCCGGTGAGGACGGCGCTTGCCGCGGCGGCGGCTTTTGGCTTGGACAGCTTTGCCACGTGGGTGGCGGAGGCGAGGACTTGCGCGCGGAGCGACTTGATGGCGATGCGGTCTGTGTTTCGCCAGATGGCGGTGGCATCATCGCCCTTCCAGTGCAGGAGCAGAAAGAGGGGTTCATCGGGCGTTGCGCGGCGCGGGCGGGTGCTGCGCAGGGCGTTTTCGGTGTCGCGCACTACAACTTCAAACGGCCAGGCGGTGCGGTGGCTGTTGCTCTCGGCTTCGGCAGCGTGCTCTAACGGCAGGAGTTCCGGTGCGTTTTTGCGAACGTAGCGGGCAAGCTCGGCGGCATCGGTGGTTTCGCGGCGAACCTGTGCGGCGGTCCAGCTTCGCAGGGTGCGGAGCTGCCGCTCGGCATGATCGGCGGAGTGCTTTGTGGCGGCTGCGTTGGCTGCGGTCATGCTGGTGGAGGCGCGGCGGGCGAGGGCGATTTCGAGGGCGGAACGCTCGAGGGGAGAGCTGGTGCGTTGGAGTAAATCAAGGATTTTTGCGGGGTCAATATCGAGGGTGGGGAGGGTGGGTGGGATCGGGCGAGCGGTTTTTTTGGACTTTGCGGGCACGGGGGCTGCTCCTTGCTCGGGTGAGTTGAGGGCGGCGGATACGGCGGCGCGGAGTTTGTGGACCATGCGAAACTTTCGAGCTCGGATTGCGCCGGGTTTTATTGCAAGTTCCTGGGCCAGGGTGGCGGCCCAGTCGGAGTCTGGGTCGGCCAGCCATGACCGCAGGATGCGGCGGTCTGTGACGCTGAGGGTTGCGGCGGTGCTGGCGATGGCCGAGAGTGCAGTGGCCTTGTTTGCGGGCCCTTTGATGAGCCCGCGCTGTGGCGCTGCGAGGCCGGAGGCTGGCGCATGGGGCTGGGCTCGCTGGCGGCTTTGGGTTCGCAGGCGATCGGTAATGGTGTTGTGGGTGATGGCCAGGTACCAGGCCGAGAGTGTGCTGCGGGCAACATCGTACCGATCGCGATAGCGCCACAGGCGTTCACTGGCGAGGTTGATGCACTCTTCGAGTGTGGCATCACCTAGCACGCTGCGGTAAAGCGGGGCAAAGGTGTGCAGGGCGTGGGGCTCGAGCAGTGCGACAACCTCAGAGAAGCTGGCGGCATCAAGCGTGTGAAGTTGCCCGGCCAAGGCATCAAGCCGTGACGGCTTGCCGCTGCGAGCGGGTGAGGTGGCACGGGGCGATTGGGTGCGGGATGGTGCGGGCGAAACGGCCATGGGGTGCAGCCTGCTGCTACAAGTTGTACGTTTGCCGTTACGGAAAGATTGGTGCGGGGTGGGTGGGCGGGGGTTATCGGGCGCGCGGGGCGCGAAATGGTCAAATGGTTAAATGGTCAAATGGTCAAATGGTCAAATTTTGAGGAAGGGGAAGCTGGTGTAATAGAGGCGATTTTTGAGGCGGGATTGTTTATAGGCGGAGCAGGATGTGGCCTGGGTGTGCTGGATTGAGGATTGTTCGCAGTTCTGCGATTGAAGCGAGCTGGCCGGGCCAAGTGAAGTGGGCGCCGGCGGAGCGAACGCTGACCCAGCGGCTTGCGGTGTGTTCGGCGTTGAGCTGGGGCATCCATGAACCATCGACCAAAACCACAAAGCGTGGTGAAAGGACGATGCAGTCAATCGCTGCGATGTAGAAGGGGTGAACTTGCTCAAGGGCCCACATTCCAAGGCACGCGCCTGGTGATTGTGGCGTTTGGCTGCTTGATGTGCCGCCTGTTTCGCGGGCGTGCTTCAGGGCGGCTAAGTCTACCAGCAGCCCGGTTTCTTCATGCGTTTCGCGGAGTGCGGCCTCGACGGCGGTTTCACCCGGCTCGATGTGTCCCATGACGGGCTGCCAGGTGCCGCGGAGGGGGTCGCGGCTGCGCTGGAGTTGGAGCAGTTCAACATCGGTTGGGCTTGAGGTGCTGGTGGTGCTGGCGAGTTCGTTGAACACGGAATCGGCGTGGGAGGTTGTGGCTGTGCGCACGATGTAGACATCGACCACATCGCTACGGATTTTGGGGCCGAGTCCTGCGGCCCGGGTGG
>JBBRKQ010000050.1:0-28934 GCA_038231815.1 Phycisphaerales bacterium | reverse complement strand
TTGCAAGTTTTTTTCTTTTGACATTTTTTATGGCTCAAAATCGTGGACACTCTAAAGGAGGAATGGGTTGCCAGAGGGGGTACCAGCTAGGATCATAAATCCATCGCGAATCGAATCCAAGAGGGCGGCTTACAGGACCAGACAAGCTGTCAATGGGAAGCGCAGCATCTTTTAGAAGACATTTCAACGTCCAATTACTATTATTAGACAATTGTGCTCGCTCAAAGTCATGCGTGTTCCAATCGCTTGCTCTTTGGAAGAGATTTCTGCAAGTCCAGCCGTCGATCGTCGTGGGCGGCCCAACTCTCGTTGGATTTGTTGGCAGCGGAGCCGGTGGATCGGAAACATTCCACCAGTTGGTGTCCCCTCCTGTGCCGTGCAGTTCAACTCGGTTGGTATCGTTCATGTTAATAGAGAGCCCACAATGACTTTGCCCTGAGAAGGATGGCCTACATACGATCTGGATAGTACAGTACTTTGGCAGGTCTAGGTAACTACTCCAATCTCGCTGTTTGTTCCATCGCGGTTTGGTAACACGCGGCTCGTCTACGCCAAAATTCCTCCGCTGGCCCGGCGCTGCTAGAACGGCTGTAAAACCCTCATCTCGCGTAACGCAATCGGCACAGCTCCCAAACGCATCCCTTGCTTCAATCGCCCACCCCTTGCAATACTCATACAACCCCATCCCATCCACATACCCCAGCGGATCGCGCTTGGTCCAGCGGCCATTCTCCGCATCGTACACGCGGTTACGAACGTGATACACGCTGGCATAGCTTGCGCCCAGCACCGGGTCAAACTCATACCCCGCGTAGCCGCGGCGGAAACCTGCATCGAGCTCTGAACTCAGCACGCCACTGCCGAGCGGGCCGTCGCTGCCAGCGCTGTAGTTGTTGATGAACAGGATGTAATCATTTGAGTCAACCAAGCCGTCGCCGTTGACATCTGCCAGCGGGTCGCTGGCGCCGAAGGCGTTGATGAACGCGGTGTAGTCGTTGTTGTCGATCGCCGCATCGGGTGCTGTAGCGGTTGCCCCACCGCCAGCCAAATCGGACAGCGAGTACCGCTGCGGTTCGCCGTATGCCGTGTAGCGAATCCGGTCGGTGATGGTGCCTGCGGTGTCGATGCTCAGCACCACGTCTGCACGCCAGTTTTGCAGCAAATACTGCCGCCCGGTGAGTGCCCAACTGCTGACCGCATCTCCCCAAGCCGTGTTGTCACGCTCGCGCATCACCACGGAGTCTATGTAGCTGGAGCCCCCGGCACCATTTACGCCCGCCATGTGGTGGGTGATGACCTCTTTGGGCTGCGTTTCCGCAGCGTTGGCCCACGAATTCCCTGAACCGCCGGGCACGCGATACGCCGCGATTTGCTGCCATTTGTCGTTGTAGACCAGCCAGTACCACGGATCCGCGGCGACAATGCCCGGCCCGCCCGCATTCGCCGTCTGGTGGTACTGCCAGCCGATGCGGAAGCCGAGGCCGTTGTAGCGGTAGTTTGAGACAACCGGCGGCGGCGAGCCGCTGCGGCTGCTGACCTGCATCATCCGGCCCCACGCATCGTACTTGTACGTGAAGCGGACGCCGTCATCGATCAGCTCACCATTGGGTGAGTAGGTGATAGTGGCGCTGATGGCGGTACCGTTTTGGCCATGGCGGCGCCGCGCTGGTGAAGGGCGTGATCTCGTGCCGCGGGGTTGGGTTACGGAACGGGTGATGCGGCTGGTGACGCGAGGGGTGACGCGACTGGCGGTGTACTTGGTGACGCACTTGGTGGTCCATTTGGACAGGCTCCAGCGACGTGAGGTAGCACGATTTGATTACCAAACCCAAGTTATTACTGGACGATGGGTTCTAATTATTTCTTGGTATTGTGCTTGACACAGTACTGTGTGTCGCGTAACGTTGGGCATGCTTCCTCATTCAGAGGTAAAAAACGAGGATTTAGATGCTTTACAGCCGCCACCGCTGCCGGGCGTGGTTGTGCCGCCGTTGCCGGGGGTTTTGCCGCCGCCGGGTGGGGCGGCGGGGTTTGATGGGGGCGATGCAACGGGCGTGGGGATGGGGATGAATAGCGGCACAGGCACAGTTGGCGGCGGCGCGGAGGGTGGGCTTGAGGGCAAGCTGCAGCGTGACTTAGGGGTGGGTGTGATTTGGCTGGTGGTGCTCAGCGCGATTGCGCGGGCGGTGGAGCCGATTCATGGATATGAGATTGCGCGGTCGTTGTCTGCCGCGGCGCCGGAGGGGTTTCGCGTGAAGCATGGGACGTTGTATCCGATATTGCGGACGATGGAGGGAGAAGGACTGGTGACCAGCACACTGGTGGCATCAAGCGAGGGGCCTGCGCGGAAGTGCTTTCGGATTACGCCGGTGGGGCGGGCGACGCTTGCGGCTTGGGTGCGGGCGTGGGGGCAGACGCGGCAGTGGGTGAATCACACTTTGGGAGAAACACGATGAACGGCATGAACCAACCGAGTAAGGCTGTGCAGACTGATGTGCGGCGGTATTTGATTCAACTGCAAGCGGCGGCGGCGGTGGCAACACCCACGCTGGATGCGGCGCTGGTGCATGACATCCTGGCCGATGCGGAGGATCATTTGCTTTCAGCGGTTGCTGCGGGCAAAGACGCATCGCAGGCGATTGCTGAGTTTGGTGAGCCGGGCGAGATCATCGCGGCGTACCGGCAGGCCCAACCGGCGGCCAATGCGTGGACGGGAATGCCGGGCGTGCGTCAGGCGACGGTGGTACCGCGAACTGGCACCGCTGCGGCGGGTGCGGCCGGCGGCGTGCCTGCGGACCCGTGGGAGGGCACGGCGACGCCGAAGCCGCTGAATGGGGCAGCGCTCACGCGGGTGCCGGTGCTGGGCATTTGGTTTAGGCCGATGGCGTGGCGTGCAGTGGCGTTTTTGATTGTGGGATTGGTACCGGGGATTTTGTACTTTATGGTTGTTGTGACGGGCTTTAGTCTTTCGCTGGGTTTGCTGCCGCTGCTGATTGGCCCCCCACTGCTGGTGGGCGTGCTGGGACTGTCACGCGGGATGGCGCTTGCGCATGGGCGGACGATTGAGGTGATGCTGGGGATTCGCATGCCGCGGAGGCAGGCGGCGCTGGTGACGCACGGTCGGAGCCCGTTTTTAGCGCGGATTTGGCTGTGGCTTCGGGATGTGCGCTCGTGGCTGGCGGTGGGGTTTTTGGTGGGGAACTTCCCGGTATCAATTCTGCTTTTTAGTGTGACACTGACGCTGATGGCGACCGGACTGGGCATGCTGCTGGCGCCACTGGGGCAGATTCTGTTTAACAATCCGATGATTCGGCTGGATGTGGGCAGTACGGTGCATTTGTTTGGGCGGGAGTATGTGGCGGACCCGGTGACGGGGCGGATTGATCTGCCGATGCCGATGCTGCTGCTGACTTCGCTGTTTGGTTTTGCACTGCTGACGGGCACGCTGTGGCTGAGCATGGGTGCGGCGTGGGTGTATGCCAATGTGGTGAAGGCGATACAGGTTTCGCGGCCGGTGGCGTGAGGGTGGTGGCGTGGTGGCGGTGGGTGCCGCCGGCAGCGCTTGGAGGACCCGGCGCTGCTATTTGGCGACGGCGAAGGCTTCTTTGAGCGACTCGAGCATTCGCAGGTGACCGAGTTTGCTGAGATGGATCTGGTCGCGGTAGAACCTGGCGTAGTTGCTGTCACCCCGGCGTACGAGTTCAGCGGTGAGGGCGATGTTGTTGGGGATTACTGGCACATCTGACTGCTCGAGCGTGCTGATGATCTTTGAGGCGCCGAGCAGTGTGTTGGTGCCTTCAATCTCATCACGCCGGGGCTGATAGACCGCGGCGACTTTGATGTTGCGAGTGCGGAGCAGGGCGATGAGCTCGGTGAGTTCGCGGAGCGACTGCTGGCCGTATTTCTCAGGTGGGTTAGCCTCGTCGTAGCCGGGGTCTCCCCAGTTTGCCTTGCCGAACAGGAGCGGGGCGTAGCGTTTGCCGTAGTTCCGGCGAATTTCTTCGAGTGCGCACCAAGGTTTGGTGGTCGGAATTTCGGGGCTCATGGGGAGCCAGAGGCGAACATCTCCGTAGTCCCAACCGTTGAGCACGATGATGGCCACATCGGCCTCGAAGGTGCCGTAGCGCTTGAGAAACTCCAGCACGTTGCCCGGCCCCCACGAATTGCAGGAGATGTTTAATGTTGTGAGCGGGCCACTTTGCCCGGCTGGACTGTCTTGACCGGATGGCGCGGATGGACCGGGTGGCGGCGTCCAGGCTCGTAATTGGGAGACGGCGAGGTCGGCATCATCGGTCTGGTTACCGCCTTGGATGACACTGTCGCCGAGGACCAGCACACGCATCTCAGTTGGGCTGGTGCGCTTTAGGAATTGCTCGGGCGTGGCCCGCATGTGCGCACTGTTGATGGTGATTGTGTTGCCGAAGCGGCTGTACTTGCCCGGCACCATCATGTACTCGATCACATCATCGGCCACGAACAATGGCGGATTGCCGAAGCCAAGGAAAACACGCAGGCCAATCTCGGCGGCGAGGGTGATGCCCAGCAGCAGGCCGATGGCGAAGGTGGTCCAACGCCGGATGCGCCGGGTGCGGGTCATGGTTCCATCACCACGGAGCGCTGACTTGAGTAATGGCGTAATCACAGCGGAGGGTAGAACCGCAGATGAAATGGTTGAATGACCAAATGAACAATCGGCCATTTGACCGGATGGGCAAATGACCGATTGGCCAAATCAAGTAATTCTTGCGGTTAGAACTTCGGGCGATTCTTTGGCTTTGGTTCTTTGGGCTGGTCGGCGGGGGCATCCATGGGCTCGACCTCGGGCTGGACATCCTCCGGGTCAAACATTGGGGTGTGGCTTGGGTCCATAAAGCGCTTGGTGTTTTCGCTGCCGATGGCTGCGGCGGCGACGCCACCTGCCGCGGCGGCGATGATCGGCGCGAACGGCATGATGCTGCCGATGCTGGAACTCATGTTCACCAGGAGCGAGCGGTCGCCCTGCCATTCGGTGAGGAGATCATCACCGGAGAAATAGGTGGCGGTGATCTGGCTGCGTGCGTTTTTGATCAGAGCGCCGTACGTGGGAACGATGAGGCCGGGCTCACGAGCATCGGTGCTCATTTTGCCGCCCTCCTGGGCGCGTGAGCGAACGAGGTTGCCGAGCATGGACCCGCTGAGGGTGACAAGGCCGTAGCCGCCGGCGATGGTTTTGCGGGCATCAATAAACGTCAGGCCGTGCAGGGTCTTGTCTTTGGGGAGCAAGCTGGCGATGGACTCGTTGCTGGTGATGCCACCATCACCGCGGCCAGCGATTTGCTCCGCCGCGGCGATGGCGGCCTGCGGGGTGAGGGTGGCGACGAGGAATTTGCCCTCGATGGCGAAGGTTGGTTCGAAGGGGACTGGCAGGCCGGGGAAGCGCAGGCCGGTGATGGTGACACCGCCGATGGTGTTGTCTCGCACGGCGATGTAGCCGCGGGCGAGTTCTCCCTTTGATAGCTCACGATTGGCCGATGTTGCCAATTTGGCCAGCGAGGCTTTGACCCGAACGGGGTCTTTGAGTTGGATGAAGACGACGAGCGAAGCGAGCGTGCCGCCACCGGTGCTGTCTGAGAGATAGAAGCCGCTGACATCACCGATCTGCTCGGCCAGGTCGGCGAAGAGATCAACACCGGTGACGCTGCTAAAGGCATCGAGCATGCTCTCGGCTTGCGGCTGGGTCTCGATTAAGGCCTTAATTTGGTCCATACCGGAGAGGCCGGCTTTGCTGCCGATTTGGCCGAAGTGCGCATCGGCCGGGATGATTTTGTAATCTGCGGCGGTGAGACCGGGGCCGGCGAGGCCGCTTTCTTTGGCGAACTTTTTGAGCCCGACGATGCGTGTGGTGGAGTATGCACGATCGGGCAGGTGGCCCATGGTGTGCTCGAAGCTGACACTTTCAAGGCCGATGTAGCCAGCCTTCGAGAGATTTGGCAGAATCTCGGCCGATTGCGGGGTGGCTGCCATGAACACGTTGAGCGCGCCGAGCAGCGGGGTGAGCGGAGCAAGATCAAGCATGCCGGAGATGTAAGGCTTCTCGCCACCCTTGCCGACACCGACGAGTGAGCCACCGGCCGGACCCTTGAAGATGGCATCGGGCGAGGTGAGCGAGCCGAAGTGAATCTCCATGCGCTTGCCAGCCTCGCCGGAGGCTGGCTGAGAGTCACGCACACCGAAGCGAACGTTGCCGATGGGCGTTTGTGTTTCGCTCATACCGGGAACTGTTTTGCTGGGCTTGAAAGTGACGCCGCCCTGTTCGGTGAGGCGGGAGATCATTTTCTCTGCGGCGGCGAGATCATCAGCTGAACCGGCGAAGGAGAGCACAGCACCAGCGCCAAACTGGCTGCCTTTGGTGTTAGTTTGGTCGTACTCGACGGCCATTCGCATCGGGCGGCTGGCGAGCCAGGCTGCGATGTCGAAGAGTTCGGGTGGGACCTGATCGGTTTCGGGAAGCTCATCGCGGAGTTCGCGGATGCGAGCGGGGAGCATGCCCAAAGCACGCTTGAGTGCGGCATCTTTTTCATCAACGAGTGCGCGCTGGAAATCAAGGTCCAGCGTGAACACGGTGGTGCGACCGGGGGCTTTTTCGGCAGCTTTGTCAGCAGCTTTGTCAGCAGCTTGGTCGGCGGGCTTCTCAGCAGGTTGGATGGCGAGCGCCGCGTGGGCGGCACCGGCGAGCAGGCACAGGGCCGCGATGGACGCGAGCGAGGTGGATCGCGAGCGGGCAGGCAACATGGGCCGGCGGGTGGCGGGTGACGGGGTAACGGCAAGATCGTTTGACAGCATGGTGTTGAATCCACTCCCAGACGGGGTTTGAGACAGAGTTCGGACATTGCCAGCGTGGCCAGCACGGCCAGCACGGCAGGAGCAAGACGGCAAGCACCGGCCGCGGATTGGGACCGCAGACGGGGATAGCAGACGGGGGCTGGCCGGATTCGGACCCGGCGGACCTGTATCTTATTCGGACGGAACCCGTTTGGTTTTCACGGCAGTGTTTGGGTGGATTTGAGGCCATCAAGCGGCTTTTTGTGCGGCTGCGAGGGCGACGCGGACCACCCAGCCGGGGGCACCGTGGTAGCCGGCCATTTTCGACCGGCGGTTTGGCGGCCGGTGCGAAACCCCGATATACTGCCCCTTGCCGCAGCACACCAGTTTTTCGGAGAGGTGCCAGAGCGGTTGAACGGACTAGTCTCGAAAACTAGCATGGAGCTCGTCTTCATCGGGAGTTCGAATCTCCCCCTCTCCGCTTTTAAGCAGCCCTTGCATGTGCAGGGGCTGTTTGCTTTTTGGCGACAATTTGATTCGCAGTCCGGTACCGTCTCCACCAAATCCATGTCCATCCCCCACCTCATCACCACCGCCATCCGCAAGCACAATGCGGAGTTTTCTATGCGGGCGGTCATTGGCATGGTCATGGGGATTGGTTCCTCGCTGCTGGTGTACTTTGTTACCACTGGCCTGTGCTTTTTGATGATGATGTCGGGGCCGTGGCTGGAGTGGGCGAGCGGTATTTTTATTGTGTTCTTTGCTGTTGGGGTTTACCAGGCGCGGCGGGGGTTTGATCCGTTGGCTGGCATGACGGCGCCCACTGCAACGGAGAACCGCATGGCCATGGTCTCGCGGGTGTTTGTGGGGGTGGGCATCAGCCCGCGGCACGCGGTGCGGGGATTGGTAGCCATGGTGCTGCACGGGCCAACTTCTATCGTGCATTCGGTAGGTCTTTGGCGGTCGCGGCTGCCGCACTTGCGGGCGGTTGTTGAGGATGCGGCATCGCTGGTTGAACTGCTGAGCAGGCGAGATGAGGTGCCGTGGCCGCAGGATGATTCGGCCCGTGCGGCGGAGCTGCTGTGTGCTGCGGGGCTGGCGAAGGTTCGTACCGATTTTGATGCGCAAGGACGACCTGCTCGCCGACTGCGTTTGACACAGCGAACTCTTGCTGAGCTGATCAATCAGGCGTAGCTTTGGGATGGACTTTGGCGGAACCGTTCGCGGCTGGTGTGACCGACTAGGCGTGTGCGCCGTACTGCTTGGCGTAATACTCGCGGTACTCGCCGCTCTTGACGCGCTGCCACCACTGGGCGTTGGATTTGTACCACTCGATGGTCTCGGCCAGAGCCTCGGGCCAGGCGGAGCGGCTTGGCGTCCAGCCAAGTTCGCGGGCGATTTTGGTGCCGTCGATGGCGTAGCGGCGGTCGTGACCCAAGCGGTCGGCGACGGGGCGGATCATTTTTTTACCCTTGCCCATGAGCTTTAGGATTGTGTGGGTGAGATCGAGGTTAGAGCGTTCGTTGTTGCCGCCGATGTTGTACACCTCACCGGCGGTGCCTCGCTCAAGCACGGCCAAGACTGCTTCGCAATGGTCATCAACATGGACCCAGTCGCGAACGTTCAGGCCGTCGCCGTAGAGCGGGACCTGCTTGCCTTCGAGCAGATTGCTGACGAACAGTGGAATGACCTTCTCGGGGAACTGATACGGGCCGAAGTTGTTGGAGCATCGCGTGATGACGACGTTTTGGTGGAAGGTGTGGAAGTATGCCCGCACCAGCAGGTCGCCACCGGCTTTGCTGGCGGCGTAGGGGCTGTTGGGTTCGAGGGGCATGTCCTCGGTAAACCGCAGTTCCGGTTTGTCCAGCGGAAGGGAGCCATAAACCTCATCGGTTGACACATAGACCATGCGGCCGGCCCAGGGTGCATCGCCCCGCTTGGCTCGGCGGCAGGCATCAAGCATGGACTGGGTGCCAAGGGTGTTGCTAACCACGAAGGGGCGGGAGTCAAGGATTGAGCGATCGACATGACTCTCGGCGGCCATGTGCACAACGGCATCAGACTTTTCTACCAATGGGCCGACTACGGCAGGATCGCAAATATCACCCTTGACGAAGCGGTAGCGAGGATCTGCCTCGATATCCCGGAGATTCTCAAGGTTGCCGGAGTAGCTGAGCGCATCGAGGTTGGTGATGGTCCAACCCGGACGGTTGCGCAGGACGAAGCGGATGAAGTTGGTACCGATGAAGCCAGCGCCGCCGGTGACGAGAAGGTGCATGGGGAAGGTTCCAAATGACCAAATTACTAAATGGTCAAATTGCCAAATAAAAGACAGGGGGCGAAGCGTTTACGGTTCGAGCGTTGCTAGGACTGCATCAAGATTTGTGCGCCAATCGGGCATTGGGCCGAGGATTTTTTCGGTAGGAGCGAGGTCAAGAACACTGTACGCGGGGCGGGGGGCGGGTCGCGGAAACTCGGCTGTGGTGCATGGGTCGATGCGGCATGCCGGCGAAGCGAACGCGGCGATGTGGGTCGCGAATTCGAACCAGGTGGTTTGGCCGCCGTCGGTGGCGTGGAGCACACCGGAGGCGTTGGCATCGAGCAGGCGAAGCGTGATGCTGGCTAGGTGCTGGGCCGAGGTTGGCCTGCCGCACTGGTCGCTAACGACACGGAGGTTTGGGCGTGCTTTGGCGGCGGCGGCGATGGTGCGCACGAAGTTTTTGGACCAAGGTGCATAGAGCCAACTTGTGCGCAGGACCAAAGCATGAAGGCCAAGGGCGGCCTGCTGGGAGATGAGCTGCTCCCCTGCTGCTTTGCTGCGGCCATACGCATTGAGCGGGGCCAATGGTGCATCGATCGGGTACGGGGCTGTGCCATCACCGGCGAAGACGTAGTCGGTGCTGTAGTGCACGAGATGTGCGCCAATTTCGCGGCAGATGGTGGCGAGTTGCCCAACGGCGACTCCGTTTAGCGCGGTGGCGGCTGGTTCGTTTGTCTCGGCACCATCAACATCTGTCCAAGCAGCGCAGTTGATGATGGTTGAGACGCCGCGGGAGTGCTGGCGGATGGTGTCTGGCTCGAGGAGATCACACTCGGCCCGTGAAGGTGAACGGAACGTCATCCTGCGGGCGGCGAGCGCCGTGCGCACGGCCCGGCCGAGCATGCCGTTACCACCGATGAGGAGGACATTGTGTTCACCCAACGGGATGCTCCGGACTGAAACTCATGGCGATGGGCTGCGCAGGAAAGGGCTTAGCCGTGACGGACGTGCCACGGGAATCCGGCGACGCTGTCGTGGGCGCGGCGTTCTTCATCTGGCTTGGCCGGGTTGTAGCAGTGGGTGACATAATACAGCAGACCACCGGGGGTATCACCCACAGTTGCCACGCCGTGCCAGAGGGGGGGCGGGATGATGAGCACGCCGGGGCGTTTCTCACCGATGACCAGCAGCCATGATTTGCCGTCGGACTCACGGAAGATACCGGCCTTTAAGTGACCGGTTAGGCCGATCCACAGATCAGTCTGCAGCTGGTGGCGGTGCCAGGCTTTGACGACGCCGGGATACGTGACCGAAAAGTTGACCTGTCCATCGGGCGTCATCACGCCTTGGAGCTGGTTCATGAGCGACCAGCCGCGGTCATCGGTATGGAGGGCTGCGGGGACAAAGATGGGCTCGAGCGATTCGATCGCGGCGGCGTGTGCGGCAGCGAGGGAGCCGGTCATGGAGCGAGGGGAGATTGGGTGCATGAAAGCAGTGAAAGAGGATAAAAGAGACAAGAGAAAAGGTAAGGCAGAAGGCAGCGGACGAAACTGTGCGCGGAGCTTGAATCAGCAGCGCGCGGTGCCGGCGGCTTTGGCGGCCATCAGATCGGGGTGATTAGCGCCGCCTTCGGCGACGAAGGCGCTGGCGCGGTGGAGGCTTTCGAAGGTGCCAGCATCGGTCCACCAACCGTCGAGCACATCATGGGTGAGGGTGCCGCGCTTGAGGTAGTCGTTGTTGACGTCGGTGATTTCAAGCTCGCCGCGTTTGCTGGGCTGAAGGGTTTTGCAGATGTCAAAGACGTTGTTGTCGTAAAAGTAGATTCCGGTGACGGCGTAATTGCTTGGGGGGTTTTCGGGTTTCTCGATGATGCCGGTGATGCGGGCTTTGGGGCCATCTCCATCGAGTGAGACGACGCCGAAGCGCTGCGGATCAGGCACCTCTTTGAGGAGGATCTTGGCGCCAGCGGGCTGAGTGAAGAACTCACCGGCGGCCCGGCGGATGTTGCCCTCGATGATGTTGTCACCCAGGATCACGCAGATTTTTTCGCCATCGGCGAAGTCCTCGGCGAGTTTGAGCGCATCGGCGATGCCGCCCTCACCTTCCTGATACGCGTACTCAAGGTGGTGCAGGCCGAGGTGCTTGCCGTTCTTGAGCAGGTTCAGAAAGTCTCCGGCGTAGGTGCCACCGGTGACGATGAGCACATCGGTGATGCCCGCGTTGACCATGCACTGGATCGGGTAATAGATCATGGGTCGGTCGTAGACCGGCAGGAGGTGCTTGTTGGTGACGAGCGTGAGCGGCCGGAGGCGAGAGCCCAGGCCGCCAGCGAGGATGATGCCCTTCATGGAAAGACTCCGAAGAGAGGAAGCAGGCAAAGCGGTTGGAAACAAACAGCGATAGGACGGAGGCTAGGGAACGATTCTTAGAGGCATGAAGGATGCTGGAATAAACTTGGGCGACATTGTCAAGACGGGGCGATGCAGGCTGGATCGGTTCAAGCAGGAACCGCAAACTATGGTTGCCCAAGGCCTAGTTTCGGTCCGCACCGCTGCCGAGGATCGCTGCGATGCGACGAAACAACCGCCGCGTGCCGAAAGTCGTGTTATGGCACGTCCGATCACGTGGCGGCAAGGGGCGCTCAGCAAATAAAAGCGCGAGCCTGATCAGGGGCTCGCGCTTTGGGGAAAACGGAATGACACCCGGTGTAATCTCGCTGGATCGGCAGAGGCCGTAAAACCCTCGGATCACAGGATCGGGGAAGCGGGAAAGACTCAGGTACCTGCGAGGCGACGACGACGGATGTAGCCGAGGCCGATTACGCCAGCGAGAGTGCCCATACCCGCGTACGCGGCGGGGGGCAGGGGGACGATGGTGAGCATGTCTTGATTGTTGCCGAAACCATTTTGGCCGGGGCCGTTGCTCAAGACCAGCACTTGGACACCATAAAACTCGTTGGGGTTGAGGACAGCGAGGCCTTTCGCCCAGAAGAACAATTGCTCGGCCAGTGTGTCGCTGCTGGCCAGATCAGTGGCCAGTGCGCTGCCGGTGAAACTGCTGTACCTTTGATTATCTAGGATCGCGTTCGCGTTTGCCAGTTCGCCTTCTGAGTACCAGATCGCCAGTTGGAGCGCGGTAGCAAGGGCACCGTCGTAGGCGCCGGTGAAGTTGCCACCGAAGTTGCCTCCGCTGCGGAACGTTGAGTAAAGCAATGCCGTTGTTGCACTGATTTCATCCTGAACGGCTGTCCCGGTCAAGCCGGTTACGGGGTCCCAGCTGCTGTTGCCCGCGGCGACCGTGTAACTGCGGACGGCGGCGTTGTACAGTGAGTTGCCAAGCGAGACGCTTTCACTGAGCTGCAAGCAGAAAGTTTGGAAGCTGTTGGCGGTGGACCCGGGACCAGAAAACTCCCCGATGTAGCCGGAGTCATACGTGGCAGTAAAAGCACCGCCGCCGTTACCGCCACCGAGACCGGAAGCACCTGCACTCATACGCACAGTGCCATCGGCCAGAGCGGTGCCAGCTAGGGCCAATATCAAACACGCAGAAACCAAACTTGTGGGACGAATCATCTGCAAACTCCTTCTGAAGAACAAGGACTGAAGAGGCGGCAAAGACAATCTCGGCGCCCCTATTTATGGGTGAAAACACGTAGACTTGTTTGGGGACAGGTTCTAATTGTACAAATGACCGACCATCCTGACCCGGTTACCCTAGAACAATACACGCAGATGGCGCATCGTCAATCGTTTTCTTGGGTACTCATGCGAAGTTTTGATATTCTGGGGATTTCACGAGTCGATTTTGTACGTACTAAACCCGATAAATTGGAATATGCGTGGACAATATTACCCGGAGCAGAATCCGGTATTGGCGGGTGATTGGGATCCAAAAACTGAGCGCAGAAAAAAACGCTGACACGAGGTGCCAGCGTCTTGAAAAAGGCTGTACTTGATGTACGAAACGACCGGAGGAGAGCGGTTAGACCGCTGCCAAGCGGCGGCGGCGAATATAACCGATGCCGATCACACCAGCCAGGGTGCCCAGACCGGCGAATGCAGCCGGGGGCAGGGGGACGAAGTTCAGGAGCTGGGCGGGGGAGAGGATGGTGAGCTGATCCTGGGCGTTGCTGCCGTTGCTGTTGTAGAGCTGGAGGACGCGAACGTTGTACAGCGAACCATCGTTGTTGGTGCGGGCCCAGTTGTACATCGCAACGGCAGCGGTGTTGCCGGTGTATGTTGAATAGTCGGCGTAGGTGGTGTTGCCGGTGCTAGTGACGTTGTTGAGTTCACCTTCGGAGTACCAGATGGCGAGCTGGAGAGCGGTGGTGAGGGCTGAGGAGCCGGAGGGGGCGAAGCCGCCGAAGGTGCCGCCAGCGCGGAAGGTGGAGTAAAGCAGCGCCGTGGTGGAGCTTAAGTAGTCACGCCCGGAGCTGGTGGCAGCGGTGGGACCGGAGGGGTCGTAGTTGCTGCGGCCTTCAGCAACGGTGTAGGTGCTGATGATGGAGGTGTAGGTTTGGCCGGGGGTAAAGAACTCATTGGCCTGCAGACAAAAGGTCTGGAAGTTTGAGCCGTTTGAACCGGGGCCGGAGTTCTCACCGTTGTAGCCCGACTGGGAGGTCGCGGTGAACGAGTTGTAACCGGTGGCACCGTTGTTCATACGAACGGTGCCATCGGCAAGTGCGGTGCCGGCGAGGGCAGCGGTTGCAAGAAGTGCGATTGAACATGTACGAAAGGTCATCATCTATCTCCTGGTAATCGAAAGCGATTTGAATCTATCCTGCAAATGTGTGGAGTACTCCACCATCCGCCGCTGGTCACAGCGGCTCGTAAAATCAGAATGGAGTTCCGGGGTCTCTCTCGTCGTCCATCTGGTTGCAGAGTTTATACGCATGCAACCTGAGGATGATTCAACTTTTAAAACAAAAAACATGAGAAACATCACTTTTCTTGGTGGAAATAGAGATTTTAAGTTTCTCGCACTTATTACCGGGCGGGATTGAAAGATCGAGTTGCATCGCGACCCAAGCTCCGGCGCATGGGTCGGCCATCGCTGCAAGAAGCGTTGTGAAGCTGCGCAAAGCAGTGAATCTGGGCAATCTGTCGGGCTGCCTGGAAGGCTTGGGTGGGGCGAGATTGAACGGGCGGTACTTGAGATTGGTAAGCATCGGCTGACTGACGAGAGACAACAGACAAGCTTGGACATAAAAAAACGTCAGCACGTGGGCGCCGACGTTTCACAAAGGCAAATTGTAATCTCAACTCAGCGAGGTCAAATCTCAGGCATTTGCGTGACGGCGGCGGCGGATGTAGCCCATGCCGATGACGCCAGCGAGGGTGCCCATGCCGGCGTATGCGGCCGGGGGAAGCGGGACGATAGTGAGCATGTCCTGGGCGTTGCTGCCGTCAGCATTGAACAACTGCAGGACGCGAACATCCCACAGCGAGCCCTGATTGTTCAGAGGATTAGATGCCCAAGCGAAGAGCTTTTCGGCCAGAGTATCGTCGCCAGCACCACCGGCGTAGTTGGAGTAGTTGCCAAAGGTATTGTCGCCGTCGGTGAGTTCACCTTCGGAGAACCAGATGGCGAGCTGCAGGGCCTGCGTCAGGTCCTGAGTGGACTGACCCGTGCCGAAGCCACCGAAATTTCCGCCGTTGCGGAACGTGCTGTAGAGCAGCGCGGTGGTGGGGCTGAGATAGTCGCGACCCGTGCCCGTTGTCGGAGCGGTGGGGCCGGAGGGGTCGTAGTTGCTGCGACCTTCCAACACGGTGTAGGTGCTGATCACGGCGGTGTAGTTGCCGGGAAGACCAACGTTCTCGTTCTCCTGCAAGCAAAAGGTTTGGAAGCTGGTCCCGATGGAACCGGGGCCGGACAGTTCACCGATGTAGCCGGAGGTCGGCGTCGCGGTGAAGGCACCGCCACCAAGGCCGATGCCGCCGTCATAGCCGGGGGCTCCGACGCTGATCAGGACGCCGCCGTCTGCCAGCGTTGTTCCGGCCATCGTCGCAACAAGTGCGACTGTCGTCAAACCAATAAAGCGATTCATCTCAATCTCCTGGAAAAAGGAAAGCCACAAAGGCGACAGAGACTTTCTGTCGCCTACTACGAACGACAAGGAACGCACGAAAACAGGTTGTATTTCCGAGACACCTGCTCGGCACCCTTCACCGCAGGTAACAATACGCAGTGATTTGGAAACGGATTCAAACCAATGAACATTTCGTGATGAATTCTTCTAGTATCGTGTGAAGATGGGGTATCTATGACGTTGTGGTAGTAAGATATCTTACGGGAAGCACGGCCAGATGGAGACTCTGAGCGCCGATGTCCTTTGGTTCGGAAACCGCCACCAAGTCTGTACGCTCCGCGAATACGACCTTGCGTTGGCACTATGGGTAAGCCAGTCACAATACGGCGCGGCAGAATGCTGATCACTTACCAATCTGGAACCAACCGCGTGTGACGGTTTAGATTTTGAGCTGTTGCATGGCGAAGATTTTGCATCGCTCTTTAAAGTATGCATTGAAGGCGTTTGATCTGTTAATTTGGGGTATCCCAAAAACGAAGAAAGGCCGCGCGAGGCGGCCTTTGGGGAAACATCAGTAAATACAGCACGGGGCTTTAGGAGACCCTAGGGATGCATATTGAGCTGAGCGTGTTCAATTCGTGCGGCGGGGCCAACTGAAGCCGGCGCGATGTGGGGTGACTGGACAATGGGCGAAGAGATGACTGGCGGTGGGCGGATCGTGCCTTTGGGAGTCTCACTTGGATTGACCCAGACGCTGGCGGGTTGCTTCGAGCTGCTTGAGCCGTTTATCTGACAGGCTGCCTTGGGGGCGGGGTTGGGAGTCAATCTCACTGAGGATGCGAGTGGCTTCGGCTCGTTCGGCTGGGGTGCCCTCGCTGAGGGTGGATGCAAGGCCGATCTTCGATGCGATGGAGTCGGGGCTGAGCTTCAGCGCTCGGCGGTACGCCTCGATCGCGGCTTTGGGCTGGCCCATTGCCGCGTTGATAGCGCCCATGGTCTCGAGGAACGCCGCTATTTCACTGAGCTTGACCGCCTCCTCGATCAACGCCTTGGCCTTGGTGAGTGATTCGGCCTTGCCGGTTGCCGCGGATTGCTGGAGGAGCAGGAATGCCAAGTTGTTTTTGACAATGGCCAGCCCGAACCCAGTCGGGGCCTGGGGGGATGCCAAGTGGCGTTCGTAGAGACCAATGGCACCATCAAAGTCGGCCAACTGTTCAGCTAGGGAGGCCGTATCGAGAACGCTCGAGGTGTTCTGCCCGGGGACTGCGAGGAGCTGACGAATAGTGGTCGCCGCGGCGGCCCGGGCGGCCTCGCCACCTGAGCTGCCGGGGGCACCCCCGGCAGTGCCCACTTGGATGAGCTGAGCTCTGGCCAGCGCGGTAAGGGCGGGAAAGGATGCTGGTTCAAGGGCAAGGGCTGCCTGTGCCGCGGTGGCGGAACGAACGCCGAGAGCGGATGCATCAAACTTGGGTCGTGCGGCGGCGGCGGCGTAGGTGTTCGCGAGAGCAAGCTGCTCTGCCGCGGACTTTGGATCCAATCGTGGGGAAATGGCCGCGATCCAGATGTCAAACTGCTTGGGATCAGCGGTGAGACTTGCGGCGGCGGGGAGTGCGATTCTGGTACGAACGGCGGAGGAGCCGGCGGTTTCCCCGGCGAGGTAAGGGGTGACCATGGACAACGCCGCGGGCGACTCGCCTTGAGCCAAGGCCGCCCGGACGCGGATGTTGAGCACGCCGAGGGCGAGCTGATCGGTATTGCTGTCAAACGCCGCCGGCAGGGCGAAGCCCTTGACCGCCTCGACGGCGAGCTTTGGGCGGTTTAGAGCGGCGTGGGCCTCGGCGACTGCGAGGTTTGCACCGGGCTGACGCGACAAGGCGCCCCATGCTGTGGCGGTGACGAGCGCCTGCTCCCACTGGCCAGTTTCGATCAGGGCCTTGGTTGCCAGTTCCTGGATGGCTGGATCACTTGGGAAGCGGGCTGCGGCAACGCGGAGCAGCTCAGCGGCAGCGGCGACCTGGCGTTCAGGCTCGAGTGAAAGGAGCTGGCGAGCAACGAACAACTGCGTCGAGGCATCATCGGCGAATTCTGAGGCTAGTTTGATTAGGGAATCGGCGTTGTTGAGCGACTTGTTGTCTTTGGCAGCGCTCATTGCGCGGAAAATCTCGGCTCGCTTTGCAATCGCCGGATTGGGGTGCTTGGCGAATGCATCGGCCAGCGGCTTTAGGTTTGCATCCTCTGGCTTTTGACTTGCCAGTAGGATCTGCTGGAGCAGAATATCAAGATCGGGATTGTTTGGGATGCGCTTTAGGGCATCGCGGACGACAGTTTCGGCAGTGGCCGATTCACCCGGGCGTGCGAGATGGAACCGGGCCAGCGCCATGCTTGGACGGGGATCATCAGGCGCGAGCGCAATGGCGCGAGAAAACTGCTCGATCGCAGCGGGGGCATCGGCCGAGGCGGAGGCGTAGGAACCCAAGGCCATAGCCCGGTCGACAGGCTTGGATTCAAGAGCATCAAGGCGCTGCAGGAGCGCCTCGGCGGCGGCGGTGTCACCCAATGAGCGAAGAGCGACGGCGGTGCTGACGACAATGCCGATGATGCGCTGGCGCTGAGTTTCATTAGCGGGGTCACCGAAAGGCTGACGTGCGAGAGCGCGGTAGGATTCCGCGGCTTGAGCATCAAGCCGGAGCGCTCGCTGCAGGCCGGCTTTACTGGACAGTGCCGAAAGATATTCGGCCGGGTCGTTTGTGGTGCTCAGACTCGGCAAGATGCTCTCGACGCCGCGGAGCGCCGAGTCATACTCGCGAAGCTCGGCGAGGCGATCCACGGCGAGAAGCCGGTCTCGTCCGGATGCGGTGGTGCTTTGGGCGAGCTTTGACAGCTCGGCGATTGATTCGGCAACTTTGCCTTGGCGGCGGAGAAGATCAGCCAAGGTGAGAAGGAGAGGTCCTGGATTGCCAGACAGTGGGGCGGCGGCGGTGAGCTGCTCGATCGCCCCGGCGTAGTCAGCGGTGAGGCGGGACGCGGCATCGGCCGGTGCGCCCGCCGCGGCTGACTTGGACTGGGCCGCGGGCGATTCCAAAAGCAGAGCCTCAATTAGAGCTGTGCGAAGTTCGAGGCGGTTTGGAGCCTCAGCAACGAGGGTTCGCAGTGATGCGACCGCATCGGCCTTGTCACGCTGGGTGGGCGAGCGAGTACTGGAGACAAACAGCAGTGCCCGGGCCTTGGCCAGACGGACCTCTGCCGATGGCCTGTCGGAATCGGAGCCGCCAAGAGCGGTGAGGCGGGCGGCTATTGCATCGATAAATGCGGGATCTGCAAGTGGGGCAGAGGCCTTGATGGCTGCGAGGTGGAGGCCGAGAGAGTCTGGGAATTCTTTGCTGGCCGCCTTCCATACCGCGAGCGCATCAGGATGCCTGACGGTGTCATGGAATTGAGCGCGGACGGCGGCGGCCTCGGCTTTGCGGTCGGGCGGCATCTTGGCGAGATTCTCATCGAGCAAGCGAAGGGCGGCGTCGCGATTCTTGCCACCGTCATCAAGGGCCAGAGCCTGTTCGAAGATGGAGGCCGCATCAGAAGGGCCCGCCTTGCTGATCGCGGCGATAAGTTGTGACTCAATTCCGAGTCCGGTGCGAGCGCTGATCGCGGCGAGACGACGGGCGAGCGGCGCATCGACCAGCCCGGGCTCGGCAAGGATTTGGCGTGCCAGTGCCGCGGCCTCAGGCTTGCGGTTGTCTGCGACCAACAGGGCGACCTGTGGGGGCATGAGAAGCCGCTTGAGTTGGAGCTGCTCGGCTGGTTTATTGATGGTTTCACTTAAACGGGTTGCGAGCTGCTGAATGACTGGTAGCAACTGCCCCGGCTTGCTGACCATGTTTCCGGATTGATCTGGTAGCGAGACAGGACGACCAACTTCAATTGATGCTACCGCGGCGCGGAGCGTGAGAAGCTGCACCGTCGGGTTGTATGGCCAACGGGCAATAGCATTGCCGGTGATCCTTGCGACCTCATCGAGCTGGCCGATGGCGACTGCATCCTGAGCCGGCCCGATCTCATCGAGCAGCGTCTCGGCGATGCGGACGCTGGGGCTTGGCCAGCCGGTGGAGAGTGACGATTTTTCTGCGGTACGCCACGCGACGCGGGCTTCATCAACCCGACGAAGCCGGTGGAGCGCCTCGCCGCGGAAGAAGATGAATACGGGTTCGAGCGGATTTTCTTTGAGGGCACCATCGATGGCGGCGAGGGCGAGTTTGGGATCGGGAGTCTCAAGCTCGGCGGTCAGGAGCTTGGCCCAAGCGCGGGCGTTAAAATCTCGTTCGCGGGCTATGAGGGTTTTGAGGATAGCTTTGGCATCATCGGGTTTACCGGCATCGCGAAGGGCCAAGGCGGTGAACGCGAGGACTTCACTGGGCTGCTTGTCTGCTGCCGATGGGACTGGGGCGGTACCGGATGTTGTAGCAGTGACAGCGGGTGCGGCGGTGGAGGGATCGACAAACCGAGCAATCAGTTCGGAGGACCTTCCGGCCTGCCAGAGGCGTCGGGCAAGGACGCGGTCCGCATCGGTGTCCAAAAGGCGGTCCGCGGCATCTTTGAGCACCATGAGCGAATGGCGGTACTTGCCGAGCGTGTCGAAGGCGGTGACAAGCTGGCCGATGAACTGAGGGTCAGAATAGCTCGGTGCCTGGAGCCGTTCGGCGGTGTCTCGCTCTGTACTGAGGCCAGCGATGCGGGCGAGGATGGGGTAGAAGCGGGCCTCGAACTGATCGGCGGGGATTCGTCCGGCGCGGGCGAGCACGATTTGCTGCCAGAAGACGAACCGGCCATCATCGGCCTTGCGGGCAACCGCGGCCTCTGCGAGCCTGACGGCATCATCCTTGCGATCGGTATCGAGCAGGACCGAAGTTCGCAGGACGAGGCCACGAAAATTGTCGGGATCGAGGATGAAAATCCGCTCGGTCAGTGCATCGATGAGTTTGCTTTGTTTCGGATCTTTGGTGGCGATGCGGGCTGAGGACTCCTCGATAAGGAAGTCGATGTGCTTACTCTGGGCGGAGGCGATGTCGGCGGGGCGAGCTCGCTCACAAATGCTCTGGGCTTCTGGGAACTTGCCGATAGTGTTCCAGAGGCGTGCGAGCTTGAGGGCGGTTGTGGTGTCGTCTTCACCCAAGATGTTGGCGCGGGAGTAAAAATCCGCGGCTTGAACGAGGTGTCGCCCGTTTGGCTCTTCAACCTTCTCGCGGGCCTCGGCTATGGCGAGCCAGGCTTCGCGATCGGCGGGTCTGCGGCGAAGGTAGTTTGAAAGAGGTTCAAGGGCGCCGAGGTAGTCGGCGTTCTTTGCGGCGGCAAGGCCATCGGCGCGCAGTTTGGCGGTGCGGCGTTCGTTCTGCCAGGACCGCCCGACGACTAGCGCGAGGGCGGAGGCAGCCAGCAGAACAAGGGTGACGGCGACAAGGAGTAGCCGGCGAGCTGTCTTTGGTTTTAGTTTCATGATCGCATAACCCTCTTTAGTACGAGCAGGATCGTCTTCCAGATGATCCAGATATCCAGCAGAATCGACTCGTTCTCAACGTACTCGATGTCATATTTTATCCACTCCTGGAAGTCAGTGCCTTCGGCGCGAGTCCGGCGGATCTGCCAAAGACCGGTGACCCCAGGCCGCACGCTGAGACGGGCTTCACGCCATGCCGGGCAGAACTGGTTCTCCTTAAACGGGCTGGGGCGTGGGCCGACGACGGACATGTCGCCAAGGAGGACGTTTATGAATTGGGGGAGTTCATCAAACTGAAAGTCGCGAAGCACGCGACCGACTCGGGTGAGCCGTGGGTCATCGGGAATGAAGAACTGAGGTCCATCGGCCTTGTTTGCGGCGGCCAGTTCACCTTTGATTTTCTCGGCATCACGGCGCATCGAGCGGAACTTCATGCAGCCGAAGCTTCGACCACCGATGGTTTCACGCTTGTGGCTAAAGAAGATCGGCAGGCCATCTTCGATCCAGATGGCCAGAGCGATGATGGGGTACAGCGGCAAGGTCACGGCCAGCACGAACAGGGCGAAGACGATGTCGAAGGCCCGCTTGAACGGGCGGCTGACAACGTGCGCGGTCTGCACGGCGGCTAGAGACTGGGCGACGGGCTCGAGCGTGAGCCACTGCACGGGGGCGGGGGTGGGGACCTGCGCCGGATCATCCCAGAGCACGGCGGGGCCGACGGAGGCTTCATCAGCCGGGAGTTGCCGACCGGAGCCAACCCAGAGGGGGCCCCGGGCGGAGCTGGGCGCAAAGTTGATGCCGGGACTGGAGGTCGCAACTGGCGATTGTGATGAGGCAGGAGCTGGAGGGGTGGGAGAGGTGGAAGAGGTGGGAAAGGTGGAAGGGGTGGGATCAGCTGTCCAGATGTCAGCGCCGAGGGAGCGGATGCCGCTGATGGTGGTATCAGGCCGGCGCCAACGCGAGATGATCTCGCGGAGGAACGTGGCGGCATCCTCGGGCGCATCTGCGTTGAAGATACGACCTTGGAGCCTCGCGGCGTAGCGGGCTGAGGGTTTGAGAATCGAGCGAAGCCGTCGCCAGGCGGTTGTGTCATCAGGGGCGGCTTGCCAGATGCGGACAATTTCAGGGTCGCTGGTGAGACCAACCCGAAGGATTCGGGCGCTGGTGCTGTACACCCGCTCGAAGCGTTCAAAGCGGCCGTTGGCATCGGAGTGAACGATCTCAGCAAAGTCATCGTTGCTGGGGTCAATCAGGCGAACGGCGACCAGATCGGGCGTAAGCCATGACATGGTGTCCAGCAAGGAAGCGGGCCGGAAAATAGTCAGCACACCGGAACTAAGCAGCAGGTACAGCTCGGCATGAGGGACAATCGCCGATGGTTCACCGGGACGAACAACCTGCACGCCGCGGGAGGCCCAGAACCGATCGTGCACGGCTGTGGGTGTGAGGCCCCAAATGGTTGCGGCAGGGGGCGCCGCCGATGGCTTCTCGGCGGTAACGGGTGGGGATGCAACTGCGGTGGAGTTTGGGCTCACGTGAGATCTCACCTTTGGGCATCAGTGGCGACGCGCCGGGCCAGTGCGCCGAGGCGACTGAGGCCGGGTACATCGGTGGGGCGAGCGGTATTCGGCTCAGGCTCACCCGGGGGGCGGATGGAACGAAACGAGGCGTTGATTGAGCTTGACCGGTTGAAATCGGTCACGCGGGCGCGGTTAAAGACGATTCCCGCCAAGCGGGCGCCCATTTGGCGGAGGTGCTGGTTGGCTTCTTGAATGTATGATCCTTGCTGCCCCCGGCGAACGACGACGATGACGGCATCGACCAGAGATGCGGCGAGGTTAGCCTCGAGGCTGCCCAAGATCGGTCCGGAATCGATGATGATGGTGTCAAACTGAGGGCGGAGGGACGCGAGCAATTCGGTGAACGCCTTGCGGGAGACCCGGCTTGCGCAGGATGCATCATCTGACCCGGCGGCGATGAGGCTGAGTCCGGGTACTTGGGTTACGACCACCGCATCGGCGAGGTCACCATCAACAAGCCGCTGCCCGATGCCGCGGGCGCAGGAGGCATTGAGCTGATAGGTAAGACCGTGACCGATGAGGTCGAAGTCAATCAGCAGCACTTTGGCACCGGAGGCGGTGAAGGAAACGGCTAGGGAGAGCGCGAGGCTGGTCTTGCCATCGCCTGATGTTGGACTGGTGACCATATACACTTGGCGACCGGGCCCGCCGATTTGCAGCTTGGACCTGATGTGGTGCACTGCGTGAACAGCGGCGGTTGCGGTTTCGGGGTCATCGGTGTTGTTGGTCGGAAGCTCCGGCAGGATGCCGAGCAGGCGTCCGCCATCTTCACCATCGGCCTGATCGGCGTATCGGAAGCGTCGATCAACCAGCCCGAAGAGGAAGATCAGCCCAACCGGGAACCCCGCGCCGGCGATGAGGCCGAGCAAGGCGAACTTCTTACGCGGGTCGGCGTTAAGAATGGTGGGGATGTCACCCTTGTCGGGAATGTTGGCCTCGACACGACCGATTTCGGTTTCAACGGCCGAGTCGAGCGCCATTCGCTCGTTCCGGCTTGTTGCCAGATCAAGATCGGCCTTGGTTTCTTTGAGCTGGGTTTGCAGCGCCAAGATCGCGTCACGGTCCTTGTTCACGGCCGATGATTGTCTTCCGAGAAGATTGGCCTGTGCGCTGAGCGTGAGAAACGCCACTTTGAGTTCGGGCAGCGCTGCGATCGGAGCCGCCGTGCCAGGATTTTGCATCGCCCTGGGATTTGCGTTCCAGTTGGCGACGCGCGCGGTGAGTTCACGGTCGATCTCCTCGAACTCGACTTCGGCTCGGACTCGCTCCGGGTGCTGCGGCAGCCGCCCTTTGGCGACGATGGTGTTGACCAGTTGGCGAGCGCGGTTTCGCATCTCTACCCACTGGGCAATACCGGGATCAAGCTGCGCGATTTCCTCAGCAGTTTTGTCAATCGGAGCGGCGGGCGCAGCGGGATTGGCAGCGGCTGCGGGCTCGATTTTGTCAGGGTCGACCCCACGGGCGATCAGATCGAGCCGCAAGACAGCGAGCCTGTCTTTGAGATCAAAGAGCTGCTTGCCGAGTCGATCGCTGTACTGAACAAAATCATCGGTACCGTAACTGGCTGCGAACTCGGAGATTCGGTTGGCGATCTGGCTCTGGAGGGATTTCTTATTGGCGGTGTGGCGGGCGATTTCTTCGCCGTTGATCTTGCTTTGGGCTTTCTTCAGTTTCTCGAGGTCTTGGACGCTGTAGATGTCCTGATACGCCAGAACCGTCTGGCGGAGACCGTGCAGCGCTGCATCGGCCCGCTGATCGGTAAAGGAGATCTGTACGAGGTCCTGCGCATCGCGGCCGACGGCCACGGACAAGTTAGAGCGAAACTCAATCAGTGCTTCGGGGTTATTCGGTCGGCCAAGTGCTTTCCACTCCTCAGAATTCATCGCTCGTTGCAGGACACGGTCATCCTGCAGGCGACGGACCTGCTTGTTCACAAAGTTTGTGAACATGGGCATGATGCTGGTTTGGTCGCTGGTAGCTTGGACGATTGTGGAGCGGATGTCAAGCCAGCCTTCAGCGCGGTACTTTGGCACCGGTATGAAATAGCCCGCCGCAGCGCCGGCCAGGCCGAAGATGGCCGCGAGGGTTCCTGCCAACAGGTACCTGCCGCGGAGGTTGCGGTGGATGAGCTTTACAATGTTGACCTGTGGCTGCTCGGCAGGCGCAGAGGGGCCACCGAGAGCGGTTTGGCCGTTTGGGATTGGATCTATGCGGCTTGCGCGTTCGACGGTCATCAGGGCCTCCACTTTGGATCAGACAGCAGATCGACCACAGGCTTCAGTGGGGTTAGAAGGCTCTGGACGATCGCGACTTCCTGTTCAATGCTGTAGCGATTGCGACCGGTGGCGAGTACCACTTGAAACTGGGCAGCGCCGAATGGTCGCCCGGCGTAGTCGGCAGCGCCCCGCCGGATAGCGTCCATATCGATCGGCAAGCCGCGGCCGGGGAGAGCGAAAAAGTTGTACACGACCAGTTCACGTTCGGCATCAAAGCCGGAACGTTTGAACTGATAGCGGGTTGCCGCGATCACGCGGGTATCGATGGAGATCTGCAACACTTTGCGATCGGCGGATTCAGTCCAGCCTTGTCCGGGATAGCAGACGGGGGGATAGTGCCCCGCCATATCTCTGGTGTCCCGGCACTGGACGACGACCACGCTGGCCTGCTCGTTGGTGGTCTTGTTCAAGTACGAACGAGACAGTATCGCATTTGGTTTGAGTAGGGCTTGAGCGCTGGTGGGAACGGGTACATCGGTGCCTTCCCAGTCGCCAAACTTGGTTGGAGCATCGCGGATGACCTCGGCGGCGGCAAGGTGGAAGGGCACCGCATCGGCGGCGGCGGGTCGCGAGGAGAACTCCGCGGCCATTGCGCCAACCACGGCCATGCCGGTTGCTAGGGAGAGATAGCGTTGAATCTTGATCACGTTCGACTCCGACGGATGATTACTGGTACGCGAGGGTGAAGCGGGTGACCGGAACGAGGGCCCAGCGGAGAACGGAGGTGAGCGCCAGCAGCACACCAAAGGCGATGGGAACCATGAGCCAGCCGCTGATGTCATGAAAACTATCTGCGTACTGAGTTGGTGCATAGCCGTACAGCAGCACGGTGGGCACGAGGCGGATGATGTTGCAGAGCAGCGCGGCGATTGGGCTACCGATGAGCACCAGCCCACGGGCATAGTTTTTAAGCGGCATGCTGAACGCGAACGCATAAGACACAAGCACCAGTGCCAACACCATTCGCATGCCGTTGCAGGCCTCGGCGACGGCGACATCACGGCCGTTGATGCTCAGCAGGTTTCCAGAGCGCTCGATGGGCACACCTAGAGTCTCCAGCACAGCCTGAGTAGAAAACGCGGTGGCCGTTTGGAGCGGACCAGAGATGAACTGCCGGATGGTGCCCGGGACAGGGATTAGAAAGATCAGCACGGCAAAGGCCGGGAAGAGGCGGAGCAGTGTGTTGACACCAAAGCCAGCGACGATAACCCCGACCAAGGCGACAACGGCCCCGGCGTGCCAGGCAGACTGTGTCGAGTAGTGGAAGCCGTAATAGGACATGGCCCAGCCAAGGGCGATGATGAACGGCCCAAAGAGCGTTCCGGTGGGAACAAGGTTGCGAAGACGGCTGCGGCGGACCCACGCCATCCACGGGGCGACGATGGCCACCAGCAGAATGTGACTTTGCTCCTCATCAACGCTTGCGATGGCGTAGATATCCGCCCATATTTCGCGAGTCGTTAATACCGTAGCCAGCAGGAGCATAACCCAGCACCCCAGCATGAAGCGGCTGGTGAACACCGATCGTGTTTCGCGGCGAAGTGGTACTGTTTCGGACATGCTCACGCTTCCTTGGAGCCGATGAGTCTATCAAAGACGGCCTCACCCGCGGCAACACTGCCGCCCGGGCCTATGAGACAACGCACCACGACAGCACCAGCTGCAACTGTACCGCCCTTGAGTACCACCGAATCGTGCAGGCGTGCCGTTGGATCGACGCGGGACCCGTCCTCGGCGATTGAGAAGGTTGATCGCCATTGCTCGGCAAGCGTTGTCAGAGCGGTGCTGACCGTGCTGTGCGCTGCGCGCAGAGCTTGGATGTAGCCGGTAAGCGAACGGATGGGCAGCGGGCTTGGATGGCCATCACGAACTACGCGCACATCAAACCGGGAGGCGAGCTGTGGCAAAACCTGCTCTTTGAGATCAGCAAAGCCGTTGGCCGCGACGCTGGCGAGTACGCCGCAGCGAAGAAGCAGGAAACCAGTGGGTATGCGGGCTGCATCGGCGTGGATGACGATGTCGGCGTTTGGCTGGGCCAGTAAGGTGAGCAGGTCAATCAACTCGCCGCGGGGCAGGGCGTGACCGGGCGCAATTAACACGCGGCTGGCGGGATCGAACGCTGCGAGAGCATCCCGGAGCGCACCGCCTGAGCCGCGGGGTTCATTGACATCCATGCGCACAATTGTGGTAGCACTGGGTTCAATGCTCGCAGGGCGGAGTGAAATTGAGTTTGCAGTCACAAGCAGTGGCAGTTCGGACAGTGGCACGCCTGAGCGGACTGCGGCGACCGCGTTGCACCAGTGCTGACCAACCGTGTGGCCGGGGCGAAGCGGCAGATCAAGCAATGAGCGGCGGGCGACGCTGGCAAGATCAGACTGGCGAACGGAACCGGCCAAGAGGACGACGGCTGCCAGCGGGGGGAGCGAAACCGTGCCAGCGAGGGCGGCGGCGGATGCTGCATCGGGCGAAATTGGCGATATCGGGTTCATTGATGAACCCCTGAAGATGTCGCAACGGTTCTGTTACCGGCACCGCGTACGCCCTCAATGGCTGAGACGAAGAACAGATGCAGGGCGAAGGGGACACCGTCGATGAGGTATCGACGGGCGAGGCGGCGTGGTTCCTGCAGGAGGCGATGGCTCCATTCAAGGCCGACGCGGCGCATCCACACAGGGGCGCGCTGCACTTCACCGGCGACGAAACTGAAGGTGATGCCGATGCCGAGGAACCATGCAGCGGGAAGGTCTAGGCGAAGCATCTCAATAAGAAGTTCCTGCTTGGGTGAGCCGAGGGCAACGAGCACAATGTGCGGTCGGGCGGCAAGTACTTGTGACCGAAGAGCGGTCATCGCGGCTGGGTCTTTCTCAAAGCCCGGCGGCGGACAAGCGATGCCTGCGATACGGAGCGCGGGATGTTTCGCGCGGAGCAATTCAGCGGATTTCTCCGCCGCCCCGGGGTTGCCACCGAGTAGGAAGATGGAGGCCCCTTGGGCCGCGGCCTTTGCGACCAGCAGGAAGATAAGGTCCGAACCGGCGACACGCTCGGGCAAGGGGGTGCGCCGGAGCTTGCTGGCCCAGACTAACGGCATTCCATCGGCCAATCGCAGCGTGGTTTGGTCGTAGAGACGGCGGAAAGAGGCATCTTTGGCCGTGCGGCGAAGGATGTCGAGATTGGGCGTGATAACCCAACCACCTTGATTGCTGATGGCCGAACGCACCACGAAATCCGCCGCGTGCTCCAGTGTCGTGGAGTGGACGGGCACATTGAAGATTTGGACAGTTTGAAAACTCATCGGAACAATCGGGGCGGCTGAAGCTGTTGAAACCGCTGGAGCTATTGAGGTAGCTAGAGCTGCTGGGGCATTGTCGCCGGCTTGGATGGTTGGCGAACCAGCGCTTTGCAAAGTGAAGGTTTAGAGCGGGTCATGCTGAAACGATGTGATCTCGGCGGCCCGAGATGCGACGGAGCGCGTTTCGGGTATCAATGATGAGCGGAGCGGAGTCGGCGATCTGTTGCCAGTCGTACGCGGTGTGGTTGGTACTGATAACTACCGCATCGTACGAGGCGAGGGATGAGGGGGTGAGCGGAACGCTCTCCATCCGCAGATCGTATTTACGCATCTGGTGGGTTCGCGGCACAAGGGGGTCGTTGTAATCAACGTGCGCACCGAGATCACGGAGTTTTTCGATCAGTTCGAAGCTGGGGCTTTCGCGGACATCATCAATATCGGGCTTGTAGGCCAGGCCGAGGATGAGGATGCGCGAGTTCTTGACGGACTTGCAGCGGTCGTTGAGCGCCGAGGTGGTCCGGGCTACGACATAGTCGGGCATTGCGTGGTTGACTTCACCGGCGAGCTCGATGAAGCGTGTCGGGCGACCGACTTCGCGGGCCTTCCAAGTGAGGTAGAACGGATCGATCGGAATGCAGTGACCGCCGAGGCCGGGGCCTGGATAAAACGGCATGAACCCGAAGGGCTTTGTCGCCGCGGCATCGATGACTTCCCAGACGTCGATCCCCATCTCGGTGAGCAGTACTTTGAGCTCATTGACCATGGCGATGTTGACAGCGCGGAAGGTATTTTCAAGGATCTTTGCGGCCTCGGCTACCTCTGCGGACGAGACGGTGACAACGTGCTGAATGGCCCTTTGGTACAGCAGCGTGGCGAGCTCGGTCGAGGCGGGATCAAGCCCACCGACGAGCTTGGGTGTGCTCTTGGTGTTGTGGGTCTTGCGGCCCGGATCTTCACGCTCTGGCGAGAACGCGACGAAGAAATCGCGGCCAAGCTCGGGCTTGACAGTGCCAGCGGGAAGCGCCGCGAGCATGGCGGGCAGGAGATCGCCCCGGGTGGTGCCGGGGTAGGTTGTGGACTCAAGTACGATGAGTTGGCCAGCACGAAGGGTGCGACCGATGTCGCGACCGGAACCTACGACGTAGGAAAGATCAGGCTCGCGGTGCGCTCCGAGTGGTGTGGGCACGCAGATGATGATGGCGTCGGGCTCGG
>JBBRKQ010000049.1:0-28964 GCA_038231815.1 Phycisphaerales bacterium | reverse complement strand
TTACCATCCTAATTCTGGATGTTTACCCAAGAGAGGTACCATTTCTGGTTCTCGGGGTCTTGAATCCACGTAAAAAGCCACGGTAACCTATCGCCCGTTGCACCCTCAAGGATGACCCCTACACACGCGCCTCGCAGCCAACCGGGCTTGCTGAGCAGTGTTTTTCGCGAATGCGGCGGCTCCCACAACGATAAAGGGGATGCAGAAATATTCCCAAGCCACAGGTCAGAGCCCATCGTGCCTTCCAGCTTTGGCGTCGGGTGACCGCGATCCTCCCGATAAAAATCAATCACAAAAGCTTCGGCATCGGTGGCAATCTTCACCGGCCGCGCCCTGCCACCAAGCGCGTCGAGCGATGCGGCAAACGAACCATCCATAAGGTCGGCGAGGTCCACAAAAGAGGGCTCTTGACCAGGGCGATTGGTCCAGAACCCCCAGTTGACGGCGACGCCACTCCCTTTAATAATTTCTTCAGATCTCTGTGCGTAACCCTTTCGCTTTCGCCATTCCCTGTAGGCCGCAGGCGAATCTTGTAGAAACCTCATATGGATAAACTCGGCGGTGGCCTTCGCAACCTCTTGCAATTCGGATTCGCTGTGCTTTCCAGTGGAATCGGTTTTTCCTTGGGTCAGCAACTTCGACAAAGACTCCTCGTCAAGTGTGACTAGTGATTCAACTTTAAACTTAGCGAAGTGTTCCCGGGCTGCCACGGGCAGGTCTTGCCGCCGCTCGCCTGCCAGCGCGGTCGGCTTGCCGCTGGTCCGCCAAACCACAAACGCGATAATACAACTCACTAGGCCAATCACGATCGAAACAACGACCCGTTTCGGGTATTTCATCGCTACCTCTCTTTATTGACAAATTGAGCCGCTCTGATCCTTTCCATCACAGGCCGTCGGATTTACGCACTTGCACGTGTACGTGCCATAACCAACGCCGGGGGTAAAAGTCTTGCAGCAGCAAGAAGTTTGCTCCACTGTGCATGTAAACTGTCCCTTACAGTAAGTGATGTCACAGACTGTCACTCCGACGGTCGCAAAAGCCACCGAGACTCCGATCCCGGCGAGGGCGATGATGGGAACGACTATGTTGAGAATGGACGAACTTCGCATGGTAAAACTCCTTTACTAAGGGTACCCGGCATCAAGAGTTGAATCAATTTTCATGACGCACATTCTCAATTTTTAGACTGATCAGTCGGAATTAGCGTCTAGGGCTTCTTCTGATGGACTGGGAAACACCATTCGCAGGTGGTCGTTGACGTCGCCAAGGGTCGGTCGAATTACGGCTCAGTGCCCCATGGGGAAGGAATCTTTGTCTCTCAGTCGAACTGAAACGGAACGCGTGTTCCAGAACTGTCCACCGGCGCGTTCATCGTGGACGTTTTCTTGGAAGAACCGCCCTTACGCGCCGAAGCTGTGGCCTTGCGCAGCGCAAAATTGCCTTGTTGCGGAACAAAACTGGTCCCGCGCGGAGCCTGTTCGGCACCGCGAGATGGAAAAGAATGATCCTTCACCACCGCGGCGGTTGCACGAACGCCGCGAAAAACATCGTCACGCTTTGTACCGCGTTCCCCGACCGACGCTCGCTGCGGGACAGCGGGGCGGTCTGCACCAGCTCTGCGGGTTGTGCCAGCGGCGTCGATCGCAATTACGCCGCGAAAACCCAGCTTTCTTCATCCCCGTAAGCGCGATAACCGAGTGATATCACTCCGGCCGACTTGTTGCGCGGATGTTCCGTGCGCAGGCCGGTGTGAATGCTGTGGCAACTGGCGCGGAGCCATCGTCCACAACCCACAAGCGAGGCAAGGTATGAATCTCCCCACGAGTCGGCAGCAGGCACTTGAATGGTTTGAAACCCGATTGGCCACCTGGACCACAAACGCCGCGGGCATCGGGCTCACCGCGGCCCAGATGACCGCGTTCGCAACCCTCATCGGCACCAATCGAAAAGATTTTAATGATGCGCAGACCGCCCGCGCTGCGGCCAAGGCGGCGACGCTCAAGTTTTACAACTCATCGAACCTGATGCGCGATCCGGGCCGCGGCTACATCGCCGCGATCAAGGCCTTTGCCGAGACCTCGCGCAACCCCGCGGTGTACGCGCTGGGGATGATCGATCCGCCGGCACCCCCCACCCCGGTGCCCGCGCCCGCTGCGCCCACCGATGTGACCGGCACTGTTTCACCCACGGGGCAGATTACCATCTCGTGGAAGGCCGCGGTCTCGGGCGCTTCCAGCGGTATCTTCTTTATGATCCAGCGCCAGCGCAGCGGTGAGACCGCCTACACCCTGCTGGGCGGCACGCAGGAAAAGAGCTTCTTTGATCCGGCCCCGAACGTGATTGCCGGGCCGGTGAGCTACAAACTGCGGGCCCAGCGCAGCAGCGATGCCAGCGAGTGGACTGTGCCGATTGTCTTTGACTTAGCCGCGGGGCCGGGAATGGTTGGGCAACTCGATGCAACAGCCGAAAAACCTGTGGGGTTTGTCGGCGCAAACGGCAGGCAGGCCGCTTGATGTGACGACCTGTTTTGGGGTCGAGTTCGGAATTGATATGGCCTTTCAAACGAACGCAGGCCGCCTTCTGATCGGCGGCCTGCTTTGTTTTTCTGATTAGGGCCTCATATGCCGGGCCTAGCGGGTTGCTGCTCCGGGCAAGTTCCTTCCCGGGACTCACCTGGCTGCAACCCAGCCAGTCCGCTCCCCAATACCTGCTACGCTCGATCTCCCCAAACGGGTAGGTTTATCGCTCATCGTCAGGCTCCTTGGCTGGCTTCGCCTGTCTCCGCCCTTCATCGTTGCACCCACCATGAACATGCTCGCACGCCCGGCTCATCTCCTCGCCGCCGTCATCCTCCTCACCCCGCTGTGGACCAGCGCTGCGCTCGGCCAGGACGGTGCTGAGGCCGATGCCTCGCCCAAACTCCAAGCCCCCACCCCTCGCACGTTTGATCATCAGCACATGCTGCTGAAGATGACCATCCCCGACGTCACCGATCCCACGTTCACGGCGACCATGACGCTGACGGCCAGCGCACTGGCTGATGACACCACCACCCTGATGCTCGATGCCATGCCCACGCTGGCCATTGGCACCGTCATGGTGAATGGCGCCCCAGCCACGTTCACCCACGCGGACGATAAGCTCACCATCACCCTGCCCGCCGCGGCGATCGCGGGCAGCAGCCACAACTTCACGATCTCCTACACCGCCACCAAACCGTTCGAAGCCGGCTCCGGCCTGGTCTTCCTCAAAGGCCGGGCCCAGCGCGAGGGGAGCACCCGCCCCGCCGCACCCGCGATCATCTTCAGCCAGGGACAGGCCAACTGGAACCGCTACTGGTTCCCCTGCCACGACTGGCCCGAGGAAAAACTCTCTACCGAACTCATTGTTGACGTCCCCGGCGATCAGACCGTGATCTCCAACGGCCGCCTGCTCGAACTCCGCCGCGGCGAGCGTGACGGCAAGCCCCGGGCCATCTGGCACTGGCTGCAGGCCAAACGCCACGCACCGTACCTGGTCATGCTCGCGGTCGGAACGTTTGACATCGTCAACGTCGGCCACACCAGCACGGCCCGCGGCATTGTGGGGCCCGATGGCAAACCAGTCGAGCAGTGGATCAGCATGCCCGTGTACGGCCCTCCCGGCAGCGGCAAGAAACTCGGAGATGTTTTCGCAAACACCGCCGCGATGGTCGACCATTTCTCTATCCTGCTCGACCAGCCCTATCCGTGGGACAAGTACGCGCAGGTCATCGTGCGCGGCTTCCGTTGGGGCGGCATGGAAAACACCAGCGCGACCGTGCTGGCCGAGTTTGCAGCCAGCGGCTCACGTGGCAGCCAAGATGAACTCATCGTCCACGAACTCGTGCACCAGTGGTTTGGCGACCTAGTCACCTGCAAGAGTTGGAACCACCTTTGGTTGAATGAAGGCTGGGCGACGTACTCCGAGGATCTCTGGATCGAGAAAAACTCAGGCCACGATGCGTACCTGAAGCGCATGAACGATATTCGCCGGCGCATCACCGGCGGTCGCAACCCCCGAGCCCCCGGGCAAACGGCGATGGTCAGTCCGAGCGTGGGCGATCCGGATGCGGAATTCACCAAGGCAGACAATCCGTACAGCAAAGGCGGCTTCCTGCTGCACACACTCCGCACCCGACTGGGCGATGAGGCGTTCTTCACCGGTGTTCGTGAGTACTTAAAGACGCACGCCCTCACCAGCGTGGTCACCGACGATTTTCGCCACTCGCTGGAAATCGCCAGCGGTAAAGACCTCAAAGCCTACTTTGAGCAGTGGATGACCCGTCCCGGATTCGCCAAGCTCGACATCAACTGGTCAACAGGCTCCTCACCCAGCGAGCTGGTGCTGGACATCAAACAGACTCAGCAAATCGATGCCGACAATCCGGCATACACCATAGATCTTCCGATCGTGGTCAAGTCTGATTCGGGGGATGTGCTATCACGCTTCACCGTCAGCTTTAACCAGGCGCAGCACCGCTTCGTAGGCCAGCAGCCGGGCCCTATCAGCCGCATCAGCGTTGATCCGGAGGCCAGCGTCCTCGCCAACCTCCGAGTCAAGAAAGCAAGCGAGAAAGCCGCGGATCCGGAACCAAACTGATCCCGCCATAGATCACACGCCGATGCTGGCGGGATAAGACCGCTGACCGTTGCAAGTGCTACCGTGGGCCTTAACACCGCCGAACCCCGGAGCATTCGCACATGGCCAATACCCGCACAAAGAACCAGAAACCATCACAGGCTCCCGCCGCCTCGATCTCGTCCGGCAAGGCGACCTCGGTCGCGACGCGAATTGAAAAAGACACGATGGGAGAAATGACGGTGCCGGCCCATGTGCTGTACGGGGCTTCAACCCAGCGGGCCGTGCTGAACTTTCCGGTCTCTGGGCGGCCAATCCCATTTGATATCATCAGTGCCTACGGCCTCATCAAAGCCGCGTGTGCAAACGTGAACTTCAAGCTGAAGCGGCTTGACAAAGATCGCACGCAGGCCATCACCAGCGCCTGCGACACCATTCGCGCGGGCATGGCCGAGCACCACGGCTGGGCCACGCACTTCCCGATCGATGTCTACCAGACCGGCTCGGGCACCAGCACCAACATGAACGCCAACGAGGTGATCGCCAACCTCATCTGCCTTGCCCGCGGCGCCGCCATCGGTTCCAGCAAAAACGCCGACTATCTGAAGGCCGGCGGCGTACACCCCAACGACCACGTGAACATGGGGCAGTCAAGTAACGACACCTTCCCTACCGCAATCCACGTCGCCGCCGCGATCGCGATTTTCGAGCATCTCTCCCCCGCTGTCACGGCCATGCGCAAAAAGCTTGATTCACAGGCCAAAGCGTGGGACAAGATCGTCAAGATCGGCCGCACACACCTGCAGGATGCCACGCCCATCCGCCTAGGCCAAGAGTTTTCTGGCTACGCCAGTCAACTCAAGCACGCCGAGCATCGCCTGGTACTGGCCCTTGATGCCCTGACCGAGCTGCCCATCGGCGGCACCGCTGTGGGCACGGGCATCAACGCCCACGAGAAGTTTGATTCGATGGTCGCCGCCGAACTGACGCGCGCATCAGGCATCTCCGAGATGACGGGCATGAAGTTCCGCAAGCCGGACAACCACTTTGAGGCCCAGCACGCCAAAGACGCCTGCGTGGAAGTTTCGGGCCATCTCAAAACCATCGCTACGAGCCTCACAAAAATCGCGGCCGATATCCGCCTGATGGGCATGGGTCCGCGCTGCGGAATCGGTGAGCTGATCATCCCTGCGGTGCAGCCCGGTAGCAGCATAATGCCGGGTAAGGTCAACCCCGTCATCTGCGAAGCTCTCATCATGGTGTGCGGCCAAGTCATCGGCAACGATGCGGCCATCACCTTTGGCAATCTCGGCGGCCTTAACAGCACGCTTGATCTCAACGTCGCGATGCCCCTCATCGCCGACAATCTGCTGGAGTCCATCCACCTGCTGGCCAACGGCTGCAACATGTTCCGCACCAACCTGCTGGATGGCCTAAAGCCCGATGAAGACCGCTGCAAGGCACTGATCGAAGGCTCACTGGCCATGTGTACTTCACTTGTCCCCGTGATCGGCTACGACAAGTCCGCGGCCCTCGCCAAAGATGCGTTCAAGCAGGGCAAAACCGTTCGCCAGCTTGCCTACGAGACCGTCGTCGGCACCCCTGATGTCAAAGGCAAGAAAATCACCCGCAACGACATCGACAGTTATCTAAACCCGTGGTCAATGACGCTCCCCGGCGGCGAGGGATCTGCTGGCGGCTGAACTTTGTGACCGAACTGATCCGGCATTGCAAAAAAACCCGCCGATGTTCGGCGATATCGGAGCTACAGAATCCCGCGGTGCTGCAGGGCTGCTCGCATTTGCGCTGCGGTATCGCCGGTGTGGTCTACTTGCACCACGGTCCATCCCGCGGCCTTGGCTCCGGCGACGTTGTCTGCCAAATCGTCAAAGAACAGCAATTGTTCAGGGCCTACGCGTACTGCCGCCTCAAACGCCCGGTGAATCTCCACGTTCGGTTTGGCGTGCCCGAGCAGGTGTGATGCGTGCGGGGCATGGATCTTGCCAAGTGTCGGGTACCCCGCGGCGGGATGCAGATCAGGAACTCCTACCGGTTCGCGCCCGCCATGCCATCGCGCTGGCATCATCCGCACCCAATGGGCGTGGTTGGTATTGCTCAGCACGCCCGTGCGCACACCGGCATCGTGCAGGTCATCAACAAGCGTACCAACGCCGTGGTACTCGCCAAGCAGCCACGCGCCGTGAATGGAACGCACTTGAAGCTCGTTGTACATGCCCCGCGTGCTGGCCGCCATTGCCGCAAAGAACTCATCACACTCAATTTCGCCAATCTCGTGGCGTCTGGAAATCAGCTTGCGGGCTTCCAGCAGCTCCGGTTCACGCATGGCGGAGTGGTAAGGCTCGCCGGCGGCATCACACGCCTCTTCCCAAGATCTGCAGATGCGCACGAGCACGCCGCCAAGATCAAACACAACCATGGTCTGCGGCCCGATGCTGGCACCTTTATCTCCCGCATCTCTCGCATCCGTCCCAATCATGATCCGATCTCCGCTTTGCCAACATCCGCGGCAGCCGCAACCGGCACAACACCGGCAGGCGACACTTCCGGCGATTTCATCACTTCCTGCAGGACCGTGGTTGCAAACCCGCCCGGTGGCAGCTCGAACGAGCACTTTATGAATGTTCCAAAATCGTCGGAGCCAGCCTCAACCTCCGGATACTGCATCGGAATTCGCAGCGCCCGCCTCGTACCGTGCAAGGCGTCGCGTCCGCGTGGCACGCCCGCCTCGCGAGCCTTGTACGCCGCAAAGTCTGCCTCGCAAAGGCCCATGGCCGTCAACGCAGCGTGCTCGCGCTCCAGCGTCGCGCCGCTGGGGCGAAGCATGTCCAAACCCCACATCGGCCCGGTCGGCGAAATCGCCAGACTCGCCAGTCGCTCGGCGGTTGCTGCATCGGCCGCGGTGGCCTCATCAACGGTAAAGCACGCGCCATTGTCATGCTTAAAGGCGATGTCACCCGCGGCAAGCACTCCCAGCGAGCCATCCTTCAGCCGCTGATCAAGCACCGCATTGAACATGGCCGACTGCAAGCTCGTCAGGAAAAAATCCCACTGCAGCCCGCTCATGCGACGCAAGGCCGCCTCGTGCGTTGCCCCATCGGCCAGCGCTCGCATCACCAGTCGCTCCGTGTCAGCATCGCGAGAAAGCCGGTGCATCGCATCGGCATACCGCCCCTCCGCGTACAACATGCGGCTTACCTTCTGAAATTCCGGGTCCGCAGCGCCGGGTTGCTGTCGCCCGGCCGCAGGCCCCAGCAGTTCATCACATGCCTCTTTCCACCGTCCCAGAAGCAAATCCCGGCCGATGAGGTGGTTGTTGCCCAGCATCCCAAACCGCTGCTCACCGGCGCGGTTGGGCACAGCCGTGGCCTCCAGCTTGTCCAGCGATTTCTTGGCGTGAAGCACGCCGTTGATCGGTGTGCTGCGGATCTTGATCGCAAAGCGGTTCCCGGCCAGGTGCCCCCGCCGGAGCTTATTGGTATGCAAATCCGCCCACAGAACCTGCACGCTCTCATGCAGCAACGTCGGAAAATCCTCCGGCTTCTTTCCCGGCACATGAATCGAGATCACCTGCCGCGTGACCGCACGCTTGTCCTTCATCCCGGCGAAGCCCACATCCCCTGTTCGCACACCAAAGTGCCTCGCCAGCACTTCAACAAGGTGACTTGTTGACATACCCACCTTCTGCACGAAGATGTAGATGTGCTCCCCGCTGCCGCACGGCTCGTACGCCGGTAGCTCTTCAACAATAAAATCATCAACCCGCTGCTTGATCACCCCACCGGTACCAGCAAACTCCGCCGTGAGGTACACCTCTGGTCGTACGTGAGGCGACGTATCCGTAACAGCGGCTTGACTCTCACCGTGGGGCATGCCCAAACAGTAGAAAGCCCGAGCAAAAAAGCGCGGCACAACCTCGTAATATCACCCCAGAATTTCTGCCTTCCGGCCAGCTGGGGTAACTAGGGGGTTGCTGTGCGTAAAACGGACCAACGCCCGCGGCGCACTTTGCCGCATCCGCATCAAACATTAAACAAGAAGTGGCACACATCGGCATCGTGCATCACATAGTCCTTGCCCTCGATGCGCATCTTGCCAGCCTCTTTAATGGCCTTCTCCGAGTGAAATTTCTGCAAGTCCGCGACTGAATAAATCTCAGCTCGGATAAACCCACGCTCAAAGTCGGTGTGAATCACCCCCGCAGCCTGAGGCGCAGTCGCGCCCACCGCAACGGTCCACGCCCGCACTTCCTTCTCGCCGGCGGTGTAGTAACTCTGCAGGCCAAGCAGCGTGTAGGCGGCCCGCGCCAGTGAGTTCAAAGCGGGCTCTTGCATGTCGTACATCGCAAGCATTTCTTTCAGCTCAGCGGGGTCGCTTACCTCCGACAGTTCAGCCTCAATACGGGCGCACACCGGCACAACCTGCATTTTCTCTTCTGCCGCTCGCTGGCGAACACGCATGGCCATCTCGCCCTTACCGTGAACATCGTCCTCATCAACATTTGCAATGTACAACACCGGCTTGGCCGAGAGCATGCCCAGCGTTTTGATGACCCGCTTTTCTTCCGGATCGGTAATCGCAGCAATCACCCCGCGGGCAGGCTTGGCCTCATTGAGTACTGGATACAGCTTCTTCAGCACGCTGGCCCGGGCGATAGCTTCCTTTTCACCGCTCTTGGCAGCGCGCTCGGCCTTGGGCAGGGCACCCTCAATAGTCTGCAAGTCGGCCAGAATCAACTCGGTCTCAATCGTCTCGATGTCGCGAATCGGATCCACCGAATTCTCGACGTGCACGATCTCTTCCCCACCCGGGGCCTTGGTAAAGCACCGCACGACGTGCAAAATGGCATCAACTTCCCGAATGTGCGAGAGGAACTTGTTACCCAAACCCTCACCCTGCGATGCGCCGCGGACGATACCGGCGATATCAACGAGCCGGAGTGCCGCGGGGATCACCTTCTGAGTCTTGATAAACGATTGGATGATCTCCAGTCGCGGATCAGGAATCGGCACAATGCCGATGTTGGGCTCAATGGTTGCAAACGGGTAGTTGGCAGCCAGCGCCTTGGCCTTGGTCAGGGCGTTGAAGGTGGTGGACTTACCGACGTTGGGTAGACCGACGATGCCGGCTTCCATGTGCTGCTCCGGTGAAAAAAGAAGGGGCAGATAATAGAAGCACGAATCATGCCGGGCGGAGGATTCTGTCAGGGTTCCGCAACCCGGCGCGAGTGAATCCCAAACACTTAAGCATGGCAGTAAATGACCAAACATCGACCCCGGTTCGCCCCTTTGGCCTCGCCCGAATCGTTCAAGCCGCGGCCGTGACGACGGTTTTAGCCACAGTTTTAGCTGCGGCAGGCGGCGTATGGGCTGCCGGAAGCGCGACCCGCTGCGATCAGCCACAGGCCGCCCCGGCATCCCCAGCCGCCGCCCAGACCGAGAACACCGACGCGTTTGCGTTAGGCGACCCCTATTTGCGGATTGTGGACGTCGGCCCGGGCGAGGCCAAATTGCAGATTGCCAGCAAGTCGTTTGTGAAATCAGGTGGTGCAGGCCCGGTGGTACACCTGACCGGGGCAATTCACATCGCCGATGCGGGGTTTTACACCAGTCTCCAAACCATGCTCGACAAGATGGATGTCGTGCTGTTTGAAGGTGTACGGCCCAAGGGCGGCTCTCGCCTGCCGGCGGATGCGACCGATGACCAGCGCCAAACCGCAACCAAAGACCGAGTAGAAATGGTTGCCGGAATCGTCAAGGCAATGTGGGAGGCAACCGGAACCATGCCCCGCTCACTTGCGGAGATTGGCGAGGCTAAGCCCAAGCTCAAATCAATGCTCGACGATCTGGCGATAGATGGCTGGGGCAAGCCAATCGGAATCGAAGTGATCGGTGCAGAGGCAAAGCCCGCGGACAAGACCGTTGATACTGACTCTGCATCGGAAAAAAATGCAGATGCTGGCAAGTCAATCCGGGTCTTCAGTAACGGCAAAGACCATCAAACCGGTGGCGGCGGGCTCAGCGGTGATGTCGAGAAAATCGTCACCGCACCAAAGTCCGGGGCCGCCAAAAACAAAAACCTCCAAGAGAAACTGGCCAAAGCCTTCGGACTTAGCTATCAGGGCGAGGCGATGAATACCGGCAAGCCCAACTGGCGTTCCAGCGATCTGTCAATCGATCAGATCATCCAACGCGCCAAAGAAAGTGGCGGTGATGCATCCATGCTGCTGTCAATGCTCGACGGCAACAGCATGCTGGCCAAACTCGGCGGGTTCGTGCTCGGCTTTATCGAAGCAAGCCCCGCCCTCCGCGCGACGATGAAAGTGACTCTCGTTGAGGTGCTGGCCAATGCAGACCCGGAAGCGGGCGGAGCCGCACTCGGCAAAGGTGGCGGCGCCCTGATGAAGGTCATCATCGAGGACCGCAACGATGTCGTGCTGAGCGACCTGGAAAAAATCATCTCGTCCGAACCAAACATCAAAAGCGTCTCAGCGTTCTACGGCGCTGGACACATGGCAGATATGGAGAAGAAACTTGCCAGCCGCTACGGCTACACGCCCGGCGAAACCGTCTGGATCGATGCCGTCCTGCTGAGCGCTAAAGAAATGGGCATCAGCGAGAAGGACTTCGCAAAGATGCGCAAGAGCGCTTCCGCCTCAGCCAAGAGCATGATCAAGAAGGCAAAGTAATCGCGGGCATTTCCCACACTCTCTGCTCAGGCACTGCCCGATGATGTGGCGGCTGACCGGCCAGGCACGCCGCGCACCGCGACAACTGCAACCCCCAGCGCACACAGGCAAAGCAGCGAACTGGCCAGCAGCGGCGCCCCGGGCAGCCACAGCGGCGCAGCATCCGAAGTGAAGTACTTCAGCAGCTCTCCCCCCATTAGCGACCCGATGATCTGCGCAATCGCCTGCGTGCTCGTCAGCGCTCCTTGTACCGCACCCTGCTCAGTAGGTGGGGTGGCCATGCTGATGAGGGCCGTACCCGCAGGCCCGGCAATCGCGCCGATGGAAGCAACCGCGATAATGCAATAGATCATCCAGCCCTGCGGAGCCAAACCATAACACGCGTACGCAACCGTCGCAATCCCAAGTCCCAGAATTAAAGAACGACCCTCACCCAGCCGCGGAATCAGCTTACGTGCCAAGCCCCCTTGCACCGCTGCCGCGGTAAGGCCCACCAGCGCTAGCGACCACCCAACCTCCAGCGTGCCCCAACCAAACTTGGCCCCCGTAAACAGCACCCATGTGGTTTGCAGGCTGTACTGCGCCATGTTCACTAGGAACTGTGTGGCAGCAAAGAACTTGACAACCGGCCTGCGAAACAGCCCGAAAATTGCGGCAGCGGGGTTCGCACTGCGCAGCGTAAACTGCTTGCTGCGACGCTCCGGCGGCAACGATTCCGGCAATACCAGCAGGCCGTAAAGCCAGTTGGCCCCGGTCAGAGCCGCGGCGGCAAAGAACGGGTATCGCAGGTCATAGTGCCCCAGCCAGCCTCCCAGCAGCGGGCCGAACACAAATCCAAGTCCAAACGCAGCGCCGATTAAGCCAAACCCCGCCGCCCTTTTTTCGGGTGGTGTGACATCCGCTATGTACGCGGTGCAGGCGGTGATGTTGGCCCCGGAAACTCCATTAATGGCCCGGGTCACAAACAGCCACATCAGGCTGGGGGCAAAGGCCATCGCTACATAATCAATAGCCGAGCCAAACAGCGAAATCAGAATCACCGGTCGCCGGCCGTACCGATCCGACAATGCACCAAGGACCGGGGAGAATACAAGCTGCATCAGCGCGTACGTGGCAATCAGCATGGCCGAGGCCCGCGCTGCACCCCCGGCCTGGTCCTCACCCAGTCCCATTACTTGTGCAACAAGCCTCGGCGCAACAGGAATGATCAGCCCAATACCAAGAACATCAAGCGCAAGCGTGATGAACACGAACGACAAACTGGCATGGCGCATGCGGCTCACTGGCGGCCAGAGTACGGCGACAGCGCGGCAGACAGCAGTATGACTGACGCGCCACGACACATTTACCCCAAATTCCGAATTAAGGGGGTCATCACTCCCGCCCCTCGGGCCTTACGCCGGAGGCAGCCCCATAGCGCGACGCCATGTGCTGATCTGGCCGACGTGCAACGCGACGTGATTGTTCAGCATGAAAATCAGGAGCTCACCGTTGCTGGCAAAGTGCTTTTTCATGTTCTCATCCGCCACCGGCTTTGCCAAGTCGGCATCGCTCAGCTTGCCCGTCGCCTCGATCACGGCATCAACGGCCTTGAAATATGCCGCCATGACCGTGCTCATCGGCGGATAAATCGTCCCGGTGATGTCATCGTGGCAGGGCGTTCCATCTTTGAAAAGACTGTCAAAGTTCGCCGGCGCATCTGCCTGATGCTTCACGCCCAAGGCGTTCAGAATGCGAGCCGGATACAGAGCCATGTGCCCGAACACCCACGCCGGATGGTTGCACTTTATGGTCTCCCCGTGCATGCCCCACTTCGGCAGGCGACCAAAGTTACTGTCCGTCAGGTCCTTGGTTACACGCTCAGAATACCCGCGCATCCGTTTGGCGCTACTGGCAATTGCTTCGGCGAAGGGCATCGACATACTCCGTGAAGGTGGCAAACGCCAACCTGAAGTTGCTAACGCGGCTACAAACACAAAGACTATCTCCGTGAATGCCGCAAGCTGATCGTACGTTTAGAACATCTCCCAGGTGCGATAGATTTCGCCGGCACCCATCGAGTTTTTGGCCTTGGTGCAGGCAAAGCCCTCGAAGGGCCAGCGGCGCGTTACCCTAATCGCGTGCCGGGGTTCCACCAACCACTCCATCCACGGCAAGCGTTTTCCGAAATGACACCAATGCTCTACCCACCTTCGCGCAGCCCGCTCACCAGCTCAGACGCTTTGGCACGCCGCCAATTCTTGAGCATGCTCACCGCCGCGGCTGCTCTCTCGGCTTTAGGAATCAGCGGCTGTCGCCGGGCCGGATCATCCAGCGGCGTGCGGTCAACTGGCGATGCCAATTCCGTCACGCTCTATTCAAGCGTCGATGCGGATGTGCTCGAGCCGCTGCTCGCCAAACTGACAAAGACGACCGGCATCGCGGTCAAAGCGGTTGGTGACACCGAGGCTACCAAAAGCACCGGACTGCTCACCCGAATCATCAGCGAGTCCTCTCAGCCAACTGCAGATGTATTCTGGTCGTCCGAACCACTGGGCCTCGCCGAACTTGCCAAACGCGGCCTGCTGGTGCCCGGACTGGCGGCACCCTCAGCGCAGTGGCCGGCAAATCTGATTGGTGCAGACTCCAGTTGGATTGGCTTTGCCATACGCCTGCGGCAGATCGTCCACACAACAGAAGGCCCAAACGGTCGATTGAGCGGTCGAACGCCACCCGCCACGCTCGAAGACCTGACCAACCCCATTTGGAAGGGCCGAATCGGAATCGCCCGGCCGCAGTTTGGCACGACCCGTGGCCACATGGCATGGCTGCTGATGCTCTGGGGTCCCCAACGGTTTGAAACTTGGCTCAAGAAACTGGCAGACAACGGGGTCCGGTTGCTTGATGGTAACTCAATGGTGGTTCGCTCCATCGGCACCGGGCTCATCGATGTTGGCCTGACCGACAGTGACGATGTCCTCGGCGGAATCGCCCAGGGCTGGCCCATGGTCGGAGTCTCCGCCCCGGCGTCAGAGGACGGCCAGCCAAACAATGGCTGCCTGACCGTGCCCAACGCAATCGGCCTGATCGCGGGCCGCCCCGCCACGCCAGCAACCCAGATTTTGCTAGCCTGGGTGCTTTCCGGCATGGCCGAGGAGGCAATGGCCGCCTCTCCGGGGGCAAACATTCCGGTCCGGTCCTTCAATCCGGGCACCGGAACTGCCGGAGCAACCCCAATTTCGCCTGTGGCCATACCCGCCGGGCTGGTGTTCCCGGACTGGCGGCAGGTGCATCAGCACGCTGAAAGTGCGATCGTACTGTGCGAACGACACTTGCCCGGCTAACCACACCGCCCAGTTGCCAGTCAGATTTGAGGTGGGCGAACGGTGTGCCGAATGAGTGTGGCCATGGGTAAGCTTTGCCGCACGCAAGTACACCAGTCGAATGCCCGAGCGGCCGTAGACTTGTTTAGTGGCAGACCACCGTATTCTCGGTCCTGACCGACACTGACCCCGTGCTGACGCTTCCCGGCGAGGAACAATTGCTTATGACCCAGCCCACACCAACGAGCACGCTGTCAACCACGCTGAACAGGCGCTGGTTCATGAAGATGCTCGTGATGCTGATTGTCTGCTTCGGCTTTGGAATCTACGGCATCGTCGACGCCTTTTACATCTATCCCAAACGGGGTCGCGAGTACTCGGAAGATCGCGAGCGGGTGTATCTTGAGCGGCTGAGCGTGCCGCCCGGGAGGCTTGTTGAAGCATCGGTCCCGGATCCGAAGGCGACCTATGCGGCCCTTGCAGCGCGGGAGACCGAACTGCAGGAGGCCGAGACGGAGTTTCTCAAGAAAATCGCCAGCACCGACAATGGCGAAAAGATGGATGCACAAGTCAGACTTCTCCCCAAAGCCATCGAATACGCTCGGTATGACTGGCTGCGCTCGCACAGCTATGCATTTACGCTGAGCGGTGACAAGACGACCATCGCAAATCCGGCCGAACGATTCAAAGAACTCACCACCGCCGTGAACAGTCGGGACAAGGCTGTACCGCTGAGCGCCTATGACATGCCTTTGCAGTACGGCTACACGGTGCTTGGCTTTGGCCTTACCTTGTTCGTGATATTCAGCATCGTCCGCACCAAGGCCACAAAGTACCAGTACGAGCCCGACACCAAAACGCTGATCGTGCCGGGCGGAGCCCGCATCGCCGCCGCGGATCTGACCGAGCTCGACAAACGCAAGTGGCACAAGTTCTATGTGACACTGATCACGCGAGACGGCAAGGCAACTGAGCTTGACCTGTACCGGTTCGACCCGCTGGAAGAGTGGGTTCTTGTGATGGAGAAGGCAGCCGGGTTGGCCAAGCCGGAAGAACCAGCTGCCGAGGATGCTGCAAGTGAATCCGCCGAGGAATCACCAGAAAGCACGCCAACAGAAAAGGCGTGAATCGCCGCGAGGCCAAGGTTTAGAAACTGACCTGCTCGCCCCGCACCGGCTTTAGAACCGTAATGCCGTGGGCGGCTTGCAGCTTGACTGCAAGCTCGTTGCGGGCCTCATCCTCACCGTGGTTGAGAACCAGCCGCGTCGGGTGCGGGCTCATCGCGCCGACAAAGTCCATCAGGTCTTTTCCATCTGCATGGCCGGAGAACCCGCGCATGCGTTCTATTTTTGCGTGGACCTCCACCTCTTGGTCGTTCAGCCGCACCGTGCGGGCCCCATTGGCCATCGCATGCGCAGGTGAGCCTTCCGGGCTGTAGCCAATCAGCAGCACCCGGCAGTCTTCACGCCATAGGCCATGGATGAGGTGGTGCACGATCGGGCCACCGTGGCAGAAGCCGGCTCCAGCGATGATGACTCCGCCCCGGCGGAGCCGGTTTAGCTTTTTGCTATCCTCCCGGTTGGAGATGTAGCAAAGTTCCTCAAAGTGCAGCGGAGAATCGCCGGCGTGCACGCGGGCAGCGACCTCGGGCTGGAGCACCTCGGCATGGCGGGTGTAGGTCTCAGTCGACTTCATCGCCATTTTGCTATCAAGGTACACCGGCAGTCCGAGCCGACCTTCGCGGGAGAGTTCACCGAGTCGGAACAGAAGATTCTGTGCTCTCCCCAGCGTGAACGTCGGAATGAGCAGACGCTCTCGCTTCTTGGCGGCATGCCGAATGATCGAAGCAAGCTTGTCGAGCGTTTCGCGTGGATGCGGATGGCTCTTGTTGCCATAGGTGCTCTCCATCACCAGCATCTCAATGGGCGAGTCGCCCACCGGTGGCTTTGGATACGGCAGCAGCATCTGCTGCGATGAGCCAAGGTCACCGCTAAACACAATTCGCCGGGCCGAAGCGCCGTGTCCCACGGTCAGCTCAATCATGGCCGAGCCGATTACGTGCCCCGCATCGAGCAGGCGGAAGCTGACACCGTCGGCGATCTCCGTGACCTGGCCAAAGGCGACTGGGCGGAGCATCGTCAGTGTATTGGCCACATCAGTGTTGCCAAACAGGGGCGGCATCGCGATGACGGGTGGCTCATTCTCAGCGACCGACCACCCCGCCGGCGAGCGAGCATTGCGGACTTGGGCTTCGTGATAACGGATGTGCTGCACACTGACCGAACCGTACATAACGGGTTCGAGCAGCTCGCACGTGGGTTTGGTAGCAAACACCGGGCCGGTGTAGCCGTCGCGAGAGAGCAGCGGCAAGCGGCCACAGTGGTCGATATGGGCATGCGTTATGATCACCGCATCCAGTGATTTGGCATCGAACGGAAGCGGGTCCTGATTCCGAAGCTCATCAGCGGGAGAACCTTGGATCAAGCCGCAATCAATCAGGATTCGCTTGCCCGAAAACTCCACGAGTGCGCAGGAGCCTGTCACCTCGCCGGCTGCACCAAAGAACGTAACGGAAGCGGAATTTCGGTGGGCTAAAGGAGTGGGCAAGGCGAGCTGTCTTTGCAAAGTGAGGCCGCACCGACCAAAGCCGGAGACCAAAGGGAAGAAACCGATCAGAGTACTAAAAAACAAACAATCGTTGTTCGGGTCGCGTCACCCATTACTGGACTTGCAGCACGGGGACTGTACAGTGTAGTCGGACCGATGAACCGACCCGCACCAGGTCGCGAGCCGACGCAACTCACACGCATAAAAGTTTGATTGGCCTGCCTCCGGTTCAAGCCTCGACCGCAAAGAAAAACTCTGTTCAAATGTCAGAAACATAGCACTTGCGTGACCGTTGGTGTTTGTTTGGGCCGGTCACGCGGCAGGCTGGTACCATCCTGCCATGGCGACTTCAAGAAACCAGCATCGGGCGTTTTATGTCAAGCCGGGGAGCAAAGTACGGCTGAAGGACCACGACCCCGCCTGGTGCGGCGGTGATCAGTACAAAAAGCTTGGCACAGAAGTACGCAAAGCCAAAGCCGAGGAGCTTTTGCGCGAGAATCAAGGCCTGCTCGCCGCAGCGCAGGAAAAGTTGTGGGCCGACAATACGCGCTCCGTGCTTATTGTGGTTCAGGCCATGGATGCCGCGGGCAAAGATGGAGTTGTCAAACATGTCACTCGGGGCATCAATCCGGCAGGGTGCAACGTCATCAGTTTCAAGCAGCCATCGGTCGAGGAACTAGACCACAACTTCCTGTGGCGTATTTGGAAAAACGTTCCCAGCCGTGGCCAGATCACCATCTTCAACCGGTCGCACTATGAGGATGTGCTGGTGACGCGGGTGCACCCGGAGTATGTGAAAAACGTCTTGAGGCCCGGCCATGCCGTTGATGGTGATTTCTGGGATGAGCGTTTCGAAGACATCAACAACTTTGAGCGACATCTGGCCCGTAACGGCACGATTATTCTGAAGTTCTTCCTGAATGTCAGTCTCGATGAGCAGAAGAGACGATTTTTGGAACGTGTCGAAAACCCGGCAAAGAACTGGAAGTTCGCCGCCTCCGATGTCACCGAACGCCGGTACTGGAAAGAGTACATGAAAGCGTACGAACAGTGCATCGAGCGCACGAGCACGAATTGGGCTCCCTGGTACATCATCCCGGCGGACCACAAGTTTGTGACCCGCGCCGCGGTGGCCGACATTCTGCGAAGCGCCATCGACAAACTCAAGCTGGATTGGCCCAAGGCGACCAAGGAGCAATTGGCTGGGTTGGCCGAAGCGAAAGCAGCACTGGAAGCTGAATAGATTCGGGAGCCACGCAACCCGGCAGGACCATACCAGCCCCATCTTGCGACGACGCGTTGAAACCCGGCACTTTCACGGGCAACCGCATCTGTAACAAGAATGCGAGAGCTGATGAATTCGCTCCGAAGGTTCGCAGAGCCCGCAAACAATGTGGCGGACTGTGGTCGCAATGCCAACGCGCCGAAGCATTTGAGCGTTTGAATTTGTGTTTTCGATCGTCTTATCATCTGATGTTTAGATCGCAATCTGTCTATGCTTTTATCCCTGAAATCAAGCAAAAGTTTGATGGATGCCGAGTCAGCAGCATTGCAGCACTAGGAGCCTTGTGTGAATCAGCTTGCTTTGCCTGATCTTCGACCGCTCAACCTCCGCTTAGAAGCCTTTCGCCTCAGTTCTGCAGCGGCAGCGGGGTTTGTTCGTGCCGGTGCGATGGCAGCACTTCTGGCGGCTGCCGGTTGCCAAAGCGTGGGCCCCGACTACACACCACCGGCCGCAGTCACGGCGGACTCGTGGTTGGCGGGTTCACCAGTCAGTGCGTCCAGCGCTGAAGCCCAGTGGTGGAAGGTGTTTAAAGATCCGATTCTCGACGGCCTGATTGAGCAGGCGGCATCGGGCAACTTGAATCTGAAGATTGCCGGGCTGCGGGTGATCGAAGCCCGAGCGCTCCGGGGCATCGCGGCGGGACAGTTTTTTCCGCAGGTGCAAAGCCTTCAGGGCACGGTGGGTGATCGCCAACTCTCAGTAAACAGTCCGGCCGCTATCGGAGATCGGTCATACGCAGATGCGGACATCCGGCTGCAGGCCGCGTGGGAGATGGATTTTTGGGGCAAGTTCCGCCGCAACCTTGAAGCAACCGATGCGCAGATGCAGGCTGCCGTCGGTGACTACGACTCGGTCATGGTTGCTCTTATCGGTGATGTGGCCACCAACTATGTGATCATCCGATCGCTGCAGGAGCGTGTGGCGATTGCTGAAGCAAACGGCAGCCTGCAGGAAGCCACCCTTGAGCTTACGAACCTGAGGTTTAAGGCTGGCAAAGTCTCTGAACTTGACGTGACCACCGCCCGCGCAACACTTGCAAACACGCAGGCTCGGGTGCCCGACCTTCGCAATTCTCTGCGTTCGGCCAAGTTGGCGCTCGCCCTGCTGCTGGGCAAGCGGCCGGAGGCTTTCGAGGAGTTGTTCAACACCAACGCTTTCACGCCCGAAGCGCCGACATCGATCGCAGCTGGAGTGCCGGCGGACTTGCTTCGTCGCAGGCCAGATATTCGGGCGGCGGAGCGGGCAATCGCGGTTGCGTCCGCACGAATCGGCGTGGCGACTGCGGATCTGTATCCGAGCATCAGCATCACCGGCAATACCGGCTTCGCCGCGGCGTCGCTGGACAATGCCCGGAACTCAAAGATGTCGGACATCTTCAGCGCCGACAGCTTCACGGGATTTATTGGCCTCTCGATTAACTGGCCGATATTCAACTACGGGCGGATTGAGAACAACATACGGGCGAGTGATGCGCGGTTTGAGCAGGCACTGGCAAACTACCAGCAGCGGGTTCTGACCGCGGCATCCGAGGTTGAGAGTAATTTATACGCGCTGCTGCAGCGTGAGAAGCAAGCCGCATCGCTGACGGAATCCGTGAATGCGGCACGCCGGTCCGAAGAGCTTGCCCAGATCCAGTATCGTAACGGAGCGGCGGACTTCATTCGTTTGAACGATGCACAGTCCACACTCTTTGAGCGGCAAGAAACCCTAGTTGCGACCAAGGCTTTGGCCGCACTTGCTGCTATTAACACGTATCGGGCGCTTGGTGGCGGATGGGAGATCCGCGGCGGCTCGGAGTTTGTCGATCAGGATACCGCCGAACGCATGAAGGCCCGTACGAACTGGGGGGATGTTCTCCGCAGTGATTACACATCAGGCAAGGACATGTTCATCGCGCGGCCGGGTGACATGAGACCCGTCGACGCGAAGCGGGAACCAATAGTGGCGGCTCCGGCTGCGGGCACACAGGCATCGCCGAATCAGTGATCCGGCCACGGTGAAGAACGAAGTGAATGCGGCGGTGTGGCGAACAATGTGAATTGCACCATGAAAACGTGCGGAAGAGCGTTCAACGTAGCTCGCTCACTTGACAGCCCAAGCGTCGTAGTGAAGACCAGCTTTAAAGGCGGAGGCATCGCGGGCGTGGTTTGTGACGATCGGTTCTTAATTGTTTCGATTTCTGATGGGATTGTATTTATGACTCCACACAGCTCGATGGTTGTTCAACGTAAGACTGCCTTTGGATTACCGGTCGCCGGCACGCTTGGTGTGCTTGGACTGCTGTTGGCGGTTTCTGCCGGGTTCGGGCTGATTGGAGGGTGCAAGGCAGAGAACCGAAACACCTTTGCCCCCCCACCGCCACCGGAGGTGACCGTGCAAAGTCCGGTCGCCCGTAAGGTGACGTTGTACCTGCCATACACCGGCGTGACCGAGGCATCCGAGAGCGTTGATCTTCGCGCTCGTGTGCAGGGATTCCTTGAAACCAAAAACTTTGCGCCCGGGCAGAGCGTCAAAAAGGGTGATGTACTTTTTACGATCGATCAGCGCCCGTACAAGCTTGAGGTTGACAAGGCGAAGGCAGCGCTCGCCGCGGTTGAGGCGGACCTTGTGGCAGCGGAAAATGATGCGAGGGTTGCCACTGAGCTGGCAACGTCTGGAGCTGGCAGCGACATCGATCGGATTCTCAAAACCAGCGCACGGGATGCAAAGCGTGCCGCGATTGCCTCTGCGAAGGCGGCCGTAGAAAACGCGGAGCTTGACCTGAGCTACAGCGCGGTGAAGTCTCCCATTGATGGGATCATCGGTCGCAACCTAGTGGATGTCGGCAACTTGGTTGGTCGAACCGACGCGACGCTGCTGGCGACTGTTGTGAGCACCAAGCCGGTGTACGTAAACATTGATGCGGCAGAAGGCGAGGCCTTACCAATCCGGCGGCGAGAGCAGCAGGAACTGACCAGCGGTAAGATCCGACCCGGGCAGGGTTTAGATGGTAAGTGGCGGGTTGTAGAGATGGGGCTGACGGACCAGACCGGCTACCCCATCATCGGCCGGGTGGACTATGTCGAGCCAACGTTAAACGCCAGCTCAGGCACCATTCGAGTTCGAACTCGGTTCGAGAATGAAGACGGCTTCCTGTTGCCGGGGCAGTTCGTGCGGATCCGGGTACCGATTGAGCAACTCGAGACAATCGTGCTCCCGGAGGCCAGCGTACTAAGTGATCAGACCGGGCGGTTTGTGATGACGGTCGGGGAAAAGGACGTCGTCGGCATTCAGCGGGTGCAAGTGGGTCCGGTTGAGGATGGTCAGATATCGATTCTGAGCGGGTTGACAGCCGCGGATCGAGTGATTGTTGGAGGTATTCCTCGGGCGCGACCGGGTTCGCCAGTCACGCCGAAGGCGGCGGCTGCGGCGCCGCAGGCCACACCAAATGGTGCGAAGGCATCTGAGGCCGGCAAGAAGTAAGAAAAATGTACCGCGGGTGATTCGTGCAAAGCGAGGACCCGGCGATGGCTGACGCCCAGGCTGTGGGGCGCGACGCTGCGGAACAAAGTCGGGCTAAATCGTTTGAGTGCGGAGTTTATGTGGTGCTTGTTCAACCAAGGTTCCTGTTATGTTCAGTTTGATTTTTATCCGGCGTCCGATTCTGGCAAGCGTGCTGGCGATTCTGATCGTGCTGATGGGCGTGGTGGTGTATCCGACCTTGCCGGTAGCCCAGAACCCGGACGTGACGCCCCCGGTGATTCAGGTCACTGCGGCGTTTCCGGGCGCTTCGGCGCAGGTGATCGCGGATTCACTGGCCGCACCGATTGAGCAGGAAGTCAACGGTGTTGAGGGAATGCTGTACATGCAAAGCACCTCAGCATCCGATGGCTCGTACGTGCTGCAGGTAACCTTTGAAGTCGGCACGAACGTTGATATCGCATCGGTACTGGTGCAGAACCGAGTCAACATCGCCTCTCCCAAGCTGCCCGAGGAAGTGCGGCGGCAGGGTGTGACGACTAAGAAGGTGTCAACCAACCTCGTGCAGGTGACCGCCCTGACATTTGATGCCGAAAAGGTAAAAGGGATGGACCCCGCGAAAGTCACGGCGCTTCGGGAGCGGTACGACGACTTGTACCTGTCCAACTACATGCTCATTAATGTTCAAGATGAGGTCCGCCGGATTAATGGAGTGGGTGATACCAGAATCATCCCGAATAAAGACTATTCGATGCGGGTGTGGCTGGACCCCGAGAAGCTCAAAGCTCGCGAACTGACGACGGTGGACGTGATCAACGCCCTCCGCGAGCAGAACGTGCAGGTGGCGGCGGGTGTGATCGGGCAGCCGCCGGTGCCGCAGGGGCTGGCGTTTCAGTTGAACGTCACAACGCTGGGCCGCCTGAAAACCATCACGCAGTTTGAGGATGTGATCGTGCGGGCGGATGCCAACCGGATGATCCGGGTTAAAGATGTTGCTCGGGTTGAACTTGGCGGCAAGTCGTACAACGACATCGGACGTTTTTCGGGTCAGCCGTGCAGCATCTTCATCATTTACCTTGCCCCCGGCGGTAACGCGGTGCAGGTTGCCGAGAACGTTACACAGCTGCTGAACTCAAAGAACGCTACGCTGCCCGAGGGGCTTGCCTTCAAGCCCGTGTACGACACGGCCGAGTTTGTTAATGAGGCGATTAGTGAGGTGCTCAAGACCTTTTACGAGGCGCTGCTGCTGGTGGTGGCGGTTGTGCTTGTGTTTCTTGGTTCACCCCGGTCGACACTGATTCCGATTCTTGCGATCCCGGTTTCGATCATTGGCTCATTATTCTTTGCCAAGGTGCTGGGATTTTCAATCAATCTGCCGGTGCTTTTTGGGCTTGTGCTGGCGATTGGTATTGTTGTTGACGATGCGATCGTGGTTGTTGAAAACGTTGAGCGTGTGATGGCGGACACGCACTTGCCGCCGAAGGAAGCGACAGCGCAGGCGATGCAAGAGGTATTCGGTGCGATTGTGGCGATCTCGCTGGTGCTGATGGCGGTGTTCCTGCCAACCGCGGCGCTGCCTGGCATCAGCGGCACCATCTTCCGGCAATTCGCGCTCACCATCGCGGCTTCAACTTTCCTTTCGGTTGTGTGTGCGCTCACTCTGGCTCCGGCCTTGTGCGGGGTGTTGCTGCGGCCGCACAATGCCAAGGTCTTTTTCTTGGAGCGCCCATTTCTTGCCTTCGGGCGGGTGTTCAATCGGGGCTTTGAGAAAGTTGCCAACACCTACGCGTGGCTCATTCGTCAGGCCATTCGACCATCGCTGATTGTTCTGTCGCTTGCGTTGTTTGGGTTTGCGTGCTTCGGCATCGTTTGGACAACCAGCCGAGTACCCACCGGCTTTGTGCCGACTGAGGACAAGGGCTTTGTGGTTGTTGAGTTGTGGCTGCCAGATGGCGCCAGCCAAGAGCGGACGCTGCGAGCTGTTGAGCAGACCGAGGCGCTGCTGCCGAAGGTGAATGGCGTGACGTGGTTTGTGGCCCAGCCCGGCAACTCGCTGATTAACGGGGCAGGGTCAAATTACGCGACGCTGTACATTCGCCTTGAGCCATGGAGCGTTCGCACCGCCAAGGGGCGTGGGATGAACATTATTTTAGCCGAGCTGCAGGTGATGCTCTTTGCGCAAATCAGCGATGCGTTTGCGATTGCCTTCACCCTGCCCCCTATCGATGGCTTGGGCGCTGCTGACGGCTGGGACCTGCGTATCCAAGACCGCGGTGCGCTCGGTCGCGAGGCTCTGCAGTCTGTCGCCCAAGGCTTCGTACACGATGCGAACAGCCAGACGAAACTTGGCGGTGTTCGTACCGCATTCCGCGCTGGAGTACCAGTGCTGTACGCCGATGTTGACCGTGAGAAGACTAAGAAGTTTAACGTTCCGCTGGGAGATGTGTTCTCGACGCTCTCTGCATTCCTAGGCTCGGCGTATGTCAATGACTTTAACCTCTTTGACAGAACCTGGCAGGTTACTGTGCAGGCCGATAGCCGCTTCCGCACGAGTGAAGAGGACATCGCACGCCTGCAGGTGCGATCTGCCGATGGCCGGATGCTGCCACTGGGATCACTGGTTCGAACGACACGCTCGGCAGCTCCGGACCGGGTGGTACGGTACAACCTGTTTACGGCGGCGATTGTGAATGGTTCACCAGCGCCGGGCGTATCGACTGGTGATGCGATGGCGGTAGTTGACAGCATGACGGCGCAGTCATTGCCGCCGGGAATTGGTTCGGAGTGGACGGGCATGTCGTTCCAAGAGCGGCGAACGCAAGGCCAGGCAGTCATCGTGTTTGCACTTGCGCTGCTGGTGGTGTATCTGATTCTCGCGGCGTTGTATGAGTCCTGGACGACCCCGCTGGCCGTGATCTTCTCTATTCCGCTTGCGGTGCTTGGTGCTATGGCCGGGCTGATGTGGCGGGGCATGGACAACAATATTTATACTCAGGTGGGGCTGGTGCTGCTGGTTGGTCTTGGCGCCAAGAACGCCATTCTTATTGTTGAGTTCGCTCGCGAGTATCACGCCTCGGGCAAGTCCATCAGTGAGTCTGCCGTGGAGGCCGCCCGCCTGCGGCTGCGACCGATTTTGATGACCGCGCTGGCGTTTATTTTGGGTGTGTACCCGCTTGTGAATGCCACTGGTGCAGGCGGTGCCAGCCGCCAGGCGATTGGTACGGCGGTGTTCTTTGGCATGATCGGCAACACGCTGCTGGGGCTATTTTTTACGCCGGTGCTGTACGTGGCGATTACCTGGTTTAGCGAGTTGTTTACCGGTCCACCCAAGCCGCACGGCAAGGTGCCGGGCAGCGATGGGGGTTTGAAACCCGCTGACCCGGGCCAGGTGGCCAGCCGGGCGCAGGGTGGCGGCCCCGCGGTCGCTGCAGCGGCACCGGTTCCGGCGTGATTGAGTGCGGAGCGCGGCGGTGGCTGAGCATGTGTGGGCGGGTCTGCGGTTGGTGTGCGGCATATGCTGAGGTATGCCCCGTGAACGAGAGCTGCAAGACAAGTATTTCCGGCTCGCCAAGAAGGAGGGGTATGCCGCGCGTTCGGCGTATAAATTGCTTGAAATTCAGGAGCGTCGGCACACGATTCGGCCGCGGCACTGGGTGCTGGACATCGGGTGTGCGCCTGGGTCGTGGCTTCAGGTGGTCAGTAAAATCTGCGGCTCTCGTGGGCGGGTTGTTGGGATTGATCTCAGCCCGGTGACTATTCCGGATCTTGAAAATGTGCGCACGATTGTGGGCGATGCGTTTAAGACCGACCCGATGGATTTGCTGCGGGCTGTGAACGACGCACCGGGGCCAACTGAAGTTGATGCCCAAGGGCGCGACCAGCGGAGCGCTGACCAATTTCGCCGGTTTGATATGGTTATGTCGGACATGGCCCCGGCTACAACTGGAACGCCGACGGCTGACCACTTTCGCTCGGTTGATTGCTGCCGCCGGGTGATGATGCTTTCGGAAACTGTGCTGGAGCCGGGCGGCAACTTGATTATGAAGGTGTTTGAAGGTGAGAGTTATCCGGAGCTGCTGAAGGACTGCCAGAAGCTGTTTCGTGATGCCAAGGGACTGCGGCCGGATGCGGTGCGGGAGGTGTCTCGGGAGATATACATACTTGGGTTTGGATATCTGGCGGCTTCTAAAAAATGAGTGGCTTAGGGCTGACTGAACGAACGATCGGTCGATTTGAGCGCACATGTGTTGGTGTAGAGGCGAGTGGCGAGCGACTTTTTCTGAGTGACCTTTGATTACTTTCCTTCAGCCGGGTGCAATGTTTCTTGCCGCGGGGCTGCTTGTGCCGCTGCTGCTGGTGCTGTATCTGCTGAAGCTTCGTCGCAGGCCGATGAAGGTGAGTTCGACATTTTTGTGGCTGGAGTCTGTCCGGGATTTGCAGGTGAACATTCCGATTGCTCCGCTGCGGGGTGGGTTGTTGCTGCTGCTGCATGTGCTGCTGATTGCGTGCTTGATTCTGGCGCTTGGCCGCCCGGCGATTGACATGCCGGCGACTGGGCAGCGGGTGCTGATTCTGGTGGACCGGTCGGCTTCGATGGGGGCCGTGGTCTCGACTGGTGGCGCGGGAGTGCCTGTGGCGGGAGGGCCAAGTGTGCGGACGCGGCTGGATTTAGCGCGGGAACGGGCGAGTGAGGCGGCCGCGACGATGCTGGACAACGGCGCTCGCGTGGCGATTGGCGAGTGGGCGGGTGAGGCGGGGATGCGGAGCGTGTTTACTACGGATCGCAATATCGTTACTGATGCGGTGGGCGGAATTACTGCGACGGACCAACCTGCGGATTTTGGATCGGTCCGGCTGCTGCTGTCGGGCATTGGTGCGCCTGCGACGGATGTGAACGTGGGTGCTGATGCTGGCAGCGGTGAGGCTGCGGCGGAGCGTGCAGCGCTGCCGCTGATTGTTGTGCTGGTGACGGACAACCCGGAACCGATGGCGGTGGACGCCAAGGGAGCTGAAGCGGCGGCGATACCGGCGAATGTGCAGGTGCGGATTATTTCGGTGAACGAGGTGGAGAATCGCGGGCCGGGTGAGGCGATTAACGTTGGGATCACGCAAATTTCTGCGAGGCGGGATCCATCGGATATGTCATCGGTGCGGGTGTTTCTGCGGATTCGCAGCGCCCAGGGGTTGCCGGCGATTGTTCCGGTGCGTGTGACGTTGGATGGTGAGGCGGTATCTGGGGGAGACTTGGTCGTGCAAGTTACGGGCCAGCCTGCGGAGGGGACCGCGATTCTTGCTGTGACTGCGCCGAATGGTGGAACGATTGTTGCGACTCTTGGAAAAAGTGATGCGCTGGAGGCGGACAATTCCGCAGCGGTGGTTGTGCCGGCGAAGCCTGAGCCACGGATTGTGCTGGTGGCACCCAACCCGGGGCAATCTGCGGCAGACCCGGTGCTGCTGGCGCTGCTGCAGGAGCTTGTTTCTGGACGCGTTACGGTGCTGTCTGAGGGGGAATTTCGGGCGATGCAGGACGCTGTACCGGCAGTGACTGTGGCGGCTGATTTGATGGTGTTTGACCGGGTGAGCATGGTGGGTGACAGGGGTATGGTGAGTGTGCCATCGCTGCATGTGGGCGGCAGTGCGCCGGGACTTGTGCTTGGAAAGACGGTGGGTGGCGGGCGGAGCGCGATGATTCATTGGCGGCGTGACCACCCGCTGATGCGGTTTGTAACTCCGGATCAGGTGACGGTGAGTGGGCAGCAGGCTGTGCTGCTGGATGCCGATGCGAAGCAGCGGGCGACGGTGCTGATTGATGGACCAAGTGGCCCTCTGGTGACGCTGCTGAACGACGGTGCGAGGAACGGTGAGGGTGAGAAACCCGGATCGGGTGCGCGGCGGGTGGTGCTGAGCTTTGTGCTGCGAGAGAGCACTTGGCCCCAGGATGTGTCATTCTTGGTGTTTATGACCAACATGGTTGAGGTGCTTACAGGCTCAGCCGGGGCGATGGTTGGAGAATCGTTTACCACGGCAGAGGGGATGACGCTGAACATTGCTGCGGGTGCTGCGCGGACGGTGGAATTGAAGGGGCCGCGGGCGGAAGCGAAAGAGGTGGCTGCTGGGTTGGGTGAGCCAGTTGTGGATTTACGGCAAAGCCAGATGGGGCAGGGGCGAATGGGGCTGGGGCAAATGGGGCAGGGGCAGGCGGGGCTGAGCCAGACTGTGGCGAATCAAGTGACGGTGGTGAATTTTCCGGCAGCGCAGCATGTTGGTTTGTATGGCCTGCGTGACTTCGGGGTGTTTGCCAAGCCGGTGGCGGTGAACCTGTGCAACGAGGGCGAGACGGAGCTGGCGAGCCGTGGAACGGGCGGAGCGCGGGGGGCGGGCAGAGAGGCTGATGAGTTGGCGGCAACAGCGCAGCGTGAGCCGCGGGAGTTGTGGAAGTACTTGCTGCTGGCGGCGATTTATATTTTGACTTTGGAGTGGATTGTGTACGGGGTGCAGGCGAGAGGCAAAATGGTGTAATTGCAAAATAGTCAAATTGCAAAATGGTCAAGGTGCAAAATGGTCAAATTGCAAAATGGTCAAATGGTCAAATTTTGAGGCGGGAGGAGAGGCAAAATGGTCAAATTGCAAAATGGTCAAATGGTCAAATTTTGAGGCGGCGTTTAGGCGGCGGGGCGTTTTTTGAAGCGGTTCTTTTTGTGGTTGGGGTTTTGGGGGCGGGCTTGGGTTGCGGCTTGAATTGGTGCGTGGTTTTGGGCTGGGATGTGGGTTGCGTTGGCGGGCTGGAGTTGCGGGGTGGACGTGGGGATTTGGGTGGCGGGTTGGGTGGTGGTTGCTGTTTGGGCGTCGGTGGCTTGTGTTTCGGTGGCGGGGGCATCGGCCTCATCGGCGGCGATGAGTTCTTCGATGTCTAGCTTGCTGATGGGGAAGCGGAGGCCGATGCGTTCGATTCGGCGTTGGGTGGTGGGGTCGTGCACATCGTGCTTTGCGACTCGCTGGATGT
>JBBRKQ010000048.1:0-29313 GCA_038231815.1 Phycisphaerales bacterium | reverse complement strand
GTCTCAGGCACCACCGTCGCCGGAATCGTCTTGGGCCCACGACCCAGCCGATCAATCACCGCGTGCAAGAACCCGGTCGTGTTCAGCACCGGCTTGGCCGGATCACCAAAGTCGCCAGTCCGCACACCCTCTTCCAACGCACAAATCAGCGCGTTCTCAACCAGCGCCGCCGTCCGCAGCAGCCCGATGTGCCGCACCATCATCAGCCCCGACAGAATCAGCGACGTCGGGTTCGCAACTCCCTTGCCCGCAATGTCCGGCGCAGTCCCATGAACCGCCTCGAAGATGCTGATGTGCTTGCCGATGTTCGCCGACGGCGCAAAGCCGAGCCCGCCCACCAGCCCTGCGCACAAATCGCTGACGATGTCTCCCTGCAAGTTCGGCAGAACAATCATCTGATACTGCTGGGGCCGCACCACCAGGTTCATGCACAACGCATCAACGATTACATCGCCAGTTTCAATCTCCGGGAAGTCGCGCGCTGCCACCTTGAACCGCTCTAAGAACAGCCCGTCCGTCATCTTCATGATGTTGGCCTTGTGGCCGCAGAACACCTTCTTGACTCCCAGCCGGCGCGCCGTCTGGAACGCAAACCGCGAAACCTCATCGCACCCCGGCGCCGAGATCAGCCGCTTGCACTGAATCATGTCGTTGCTCAGCCGGTGCTCAACCCCGCCGTACGTGTCCTCAATGTTCTCACGAACAATGTACATGTTAATCGGAATCCCGGCCTTGCTGTACGGCGTCACCACCCCCGGCAGCGTCACAAAGTACCGCAGGTTCGCAAACGCGTTGAACATCTTCCGCAACGTCACGTTGATCGACTTGCCGCCTCCAGCCTTGGGCGTCTCCATCGGCCCCTTGAACATCAGGCCGCATTCCTCAACCGTCTTAATCGCCTCCGCACTCATGCCGCGGCTGTTGCCCTTGTCAAACTCAGTCTTGCCCATCTGGGCTGGCACAAATTCCACGTATTTATTCAGACCAGCGGCCTTGAACAACTCAAGGGCTGCATCCATGATCTCTGGGCCAATGCCATCCCCCGGAGCCAGCGCAACCCGCCGAAACCCCGGCGTAACAGAACCCGAAGTGGACGAAAGTGACGATGTGACAACGCTGGCCATGGCAGGTTTTCCTTTGCTACCAGTTCAAAAGGCCGAAATGGACAAAACGCAACCCGCTTAGCCGGACTGACGGCCAAACGAGAAAATACAAGCAGCCAGTTTAGCGTGTCACGCCCTGTCGGGACAAAGTCTCGGCGCACCGCTTGCGGCCCACTTTGAACCGACCCATTTTCGCCTCCAAACCGCCATTCCAAGGCCAGCTCCTCCGCATCTTCTCCAACTTTGTCAAGTTTTCTTGACATGTCTAAAATGTAAAGTATACTTTACACCATGTTCAGTATTCTTGTCTTTTCGTCGTCGATGCCCCCCCGTAGGAGAAACCGCGTGATCTCATCCTTTGAAGAAAAAAGTGTCTGGGTCCAGCTTGTCAGCCTCACCCTTGTGCTCGGCGGCTATTTCGTCGTTTCGGGCAGCATGCTCGCCAAGGGTGTGATGGTGCTGGTGCCGTATGTTCCGGTCTTTGCCGTCGCCGCCGTGGCCTTGGTGCTGGTCATGGCGTTCGGCTACATCGTCGCGGCCCTGACGGGCAAGCGCGAAAAGCGAGATGAGCGCGACAGGCAAATCAGTTGGCGTGCCGAGAGCAACTCGTCATGGGTGCTGGCCTCCGGAGTCTTCTTTGCTTTGTGTGCGCTGGTTGTGCAACTGCAAGCGGTCTGGGTTGCCCACCTGCTGCTTTGTTTCTGGTTCGCCAGCGAGCTGCTGAAGCTCATCCTCCAAGCAGTGTACTACCGGCGGGGGGTTTGACCATGGAGCCAAATCCTGCCACCCCACCAACGGGCATCCGCAACAACATCCGCACCTTGCGCTTCATGGCATCAGAGATGACCCAGCAGGACTTGGCCGACCGCATCGGCGTGAGCCGCCAAACACTCAACGCAATCGAAGGCGGCAAGTATTCACCTTCACTTGAAATTGCCTTCAAGATCGCCCGGGCATTCAACAAGCCACTGGGCGAGGTCTTTGAGTATGTTGGGCTGTAAATCCAGCCATGGTCACTGCCTGCCACAAACGTCCCCCGCCCAGTCGTGGCGGGCCGCGGACGCAATGAGAACGACCGTGCGAGAGAGTCTGACGCCTCGGAGATTGCTCTGATCATCCGTTCAACGACGGACTCAAAAAATTTCAAGACAAAGTGTTCCGCCCCGGAAATGAAAGAAACTTGATTGGACCTGCGAAGAAACGCGAAATTGTCCAAGCGACCTCTCTATTCTCCTCGACCAATGCCCTCGCCCCAAGCCGGACAACTTGCACCGTTCGGCAACACGCCACCAGCGGCCACCTCACCACCGGCCCCCGTCCAAAACAACGCTTGGTACGCCTCTGGCATTTCCCTCATCCTCTTTACCCTCCTCTCCTGGGCATCCATTCCCCTGTTTCTCCGGCAAATCTCGGGCGAAGTCGCAAAAGGCGGCTGGGGAATTGATCCCTTCGCCGCCAACGCGTGGCGCTACGGCATCTCGGCGGCGTTCTGGCTCCCGTTCCTGTTCGTCGCCCGCAAACGGGGCAACCTGCCCAATCGTCTGTTCGCCCTCGCGATCGTGCCGGTGCTATTTAACATAGTCGGCCAATCCTTCTTCGCTTGGGGACCGCGACTGCTTGATCCGGGCTTTTTCACGTTCGTCTTTCGCGTGCAGGTCGTGTTCGTCACCCTGGGCGCATATCTGCTCTTCCCTGAAGAGCGCAGCGCGCTTCGCTCCGGCAAGTACTGGCTCGGCATGGCCGCCGTTGTTGGGGGTTCCGTAGGCCTGGTCATGCTGGCAGATCGCCAGCTTGGCCAGATCAGCACGCTGGGCATCATCGTCGCTCTCGCTGCGGGTGTGCTGTTCGCCGGTTATGGCCTCGCCGTCCGCTACTTCGTTTCTGGCTTTCCGCCGATCATCGCTTTCGGGGTCATCTGCCAGTTCACAGCGCTTGGCGCAATTGCGGTTGGCTTTGTTTCAGGCTCAGAAAAAATGGGCGCGGTCCTCTCATTTACTCCGTGGCAGTGGTTCACCCTCATCTCCTCGGCGTTCATCGGCATCGCCATCAGCCACGTCACGTACTACGCCAGCCTCAAACGGCTGGGCGTCAGTGTCAGTATCGGCATCATCCAGCTTCAGCCAGTGCTCACCGCTGCGGGCTCTATGCTGCTGTTTAATGAAGCTCTAAACCTACCTCAATGGACAGCAGGCCTGATCGGCGTCTCCGGCGCGGTGCTCATGCTTTGGGCAGGGAAAAAGCAGGCCAAGACCGGAATCACACAAGCTGAGGAAACCGGCAACTGAGCTAGCCCCTCCCCGTACCTCTTGCGTGTGAGCCCGCCGCCTGCCCTGCCACCATCCCATCTTTCTGCAGGCTCGTTTCCCGAATGCTCCTCCGCGATTTCTGCGTTCATCTTTACGATCTTTATGTTCCGCTGAACTCGCACGTTGATGGCGACTCAACATCCCGCTGAGAATGCATTGATGAACTCGATGAAGTCTCCTCCATCAATCACGCCGTCATGGTTCACATCCGCAGCGCTGTCTAAGAGCAAGTCTCCTGTGCTGAAGCTGTTGATGAACGTGATGAAATCCGACCCATCCACCACACCATCCGGGCAGCCACTCTCAGCCAGCGGCAGATCCGCCAGACATCCCGGACCGTAGATTATCCGCAGGCTGGGCCGTGAGGCCGCATTAAAGTATTCTCTGCTTGCCAACTTGCGTGCGGTACCAAACGCGGCTTCTTCACTTAACAGCAGCCAGCCGTGATTCAGCGATGGATCGCTCACCCACGCGCTCACATCGGCTATGAGCCCCGGCGTTGTCGCCCATACCACGCTGCTGCCCAGGCCCACATTCACCATCGCACTTGCGGCGGCAACAAAATCACCACCTGCGGTGTCCCAGTTGGTCCCGGGATGGAAGCTCTGAAGCCAGTTCGCATCGCCAGCGGCGGAGGCGCCCCCGCTGCCCGAGAATGAAACCGAAGCCCCCTCACCCCACGCCGACTGCAGCCGGTGAAGTTCTACCGGCACCGGGGAGCCGCCGCCGCCAGCCCGCAGCAGGGTCATCGTCAGCTCAACCCCGGTAATGACTGATCCGCACGGAATCGCCGAAGTGTTAAACCGCACCAGCGCACGCTGCAGCACATCTACCTGTCCTGATGTATGACCCGTGAACAACGCCTCGCCACTGCCGCTGCTCAGCAGGCCTGCTGGGTCAGCGTTGTTCTGAAAAATTGTTGTGTCAGCCACGGGCGCCAGCACCAACGTCTGCCCGATGGCCGGTGCCGTCACCGCTCCGACGAAGACCACTGCCGTCGTAAACATTGCACTTGAAACGGTTCGCATTTTCGTATTCATACATTTGCTCGCATAGTCAGTTGTCATTGGCCGATTCTGATCCGACCTTGTCTGTTCGAGAATTGCTTCGCGATGCGAAGACGAGGCCCGCCCTTTCGCACCCAATCACCGCCTTGTGCGGCGGCGACGGAGCAATCCCACCGCCGCCAACGAAGCCACAATCCCACTGGCCGGTGCTGGAATCGTCCGGAAGCTAACATCATCAACACCCAGATTGAAGAAATTAACGTTGTCAACCTCGGCAAACCGCAGTCGCAGCGTCTGGCCCGCGTGGACCTGCAGCAGCGCGGTGACATCAATATCAAACGCGTTGTACCCCGTCACCAATGGTGTCGTCGTAGTGGTAGCGAACAGATTTGCAAGCACATCCGCCGGACCAACGCTAAAGACATCCGCACCTGTGGTGATGATGTCAACCCGGGCCTGCTGGTTCAGCGTCAGGCCGCCAATTTGGTTGGTCATCGCCCAGTCCAGGCTCGCAGGATTGAAGTATGAATCATTGGCATTGTTGAGAAACAGTGAGAACCTCAGGCTGGTCGCGCCCACCACGGCAGGAACTATAAAGTCCTGATACAGCACATGGCTCCCACCCGCCGCCGAGTCCGTCATCGCCGCGTGCGTGCCCTGCGGCGCCGCCGGAACCAAAGAGCCATTCAGCGGGCTGGCCGTACCAGACTGCGACACGAACGCCCCATCACTGCCAGACATGTTGGCCGTTGTCCAGCCGAGGAAACCGGTCTCAAACCCGCCATTGACGATCGACTGTCCCCGCGCTGCGGTTGCCATGACACCGGCGATCGCACACGCCATCGCCGCCGTCAACCGCACCATGTTCATCGTCTGTGCCTTGCTCATCATCGCTCTCCTTGATTGCTGCGATCCGATTGTGGTCTCGATCGTTCTGTTGTTTTCCGCATTGCCGCCAAACCCAATCAATCACACACGCACCGCTCCCCGCTCCCGCCTTGATTCGCGCTCATGGCCGCCGGCGGACCCGATAAATTACATTATCGGTCACCGATACCACGTACAGGTTGCCATCCGGCCCCTGCTCAATGTCTGGCGTCGTACCAAACCCACGGCCCATCTGCAGCGTCTCGCTCTCGGTCCCATCAAACTTCTGTGTCCGCAGCAAATTGTCCGCCACCCGATCCGCCAGCCGCGGATCCGCACTCACATCCACGTGCAGCCGGTCGGCTGTCATCTTGAATCGATACAGGCTCCCGCCATTGCCGCCCACCTGCGAGAACCCGCGGGCCGAGCCAATCCATAGGGTCCCGTTGTACTCCGCTCCGAGCGCATCACCCACAATAAACGTCGTGCCTGCAGGGCCGATTTCGTACACCCACGAAAAATCCGGATCTTGATACACAGCCCCTGGCAGCATGAACATCCGGTTCACCGCGGCCGCGGCTGTGTACGCAATCCGCGTCGGCGGAAACCGCACCTGCTGCAGCGCACTGTTAAACAGCTTCGTCTCGATGGACTTAAACTGCGCAAACCGCGACAGCGGCCCGGCAAGCTGCACCCAACCGCCGTTCATCCCCGGTATCACCCGGTTGAGCTCGCTAAACGCATCATCCGCATTCTCTGTATCCCACAAACTACCCGACTGCGGATCAAACGCCATCCCAAACCCGTTGCGATGGCCGTAAGAGAACACCTTCTGAATGTTCGCACCAATCTCCCCACCGATCGCGGATCCCGCTGCAAAGAAAGGGTTGTCCGCAGGCGCTGTGCCGTTGGTGTTCAGCCGCAGAATCACCCCCGAAAGGTGCGCATTGTCAGGTGCAGGTCCGCCAAACGTGTCATCCACGAGCGGCGATGACAAAAACGGCCCATTGGCCAGGTTCTGCATCCACCCGCGCCTCCCCTGATCGCCCATAAACACATACAGCTTGCCGTCCGGCCCAAATTTCATCACACCGCCGTTGTGGTTGCCCGCCGGGTTCGCGTTGTTGCTGCCCGGGTGCCCCGCCACTGCAATGTTGTCTGTCTGCAGCGATCGCATCGCAATTACCGGTGCAGAGAACGTCAGCGTGCTCCCGTTCCACACAAATCGATCAACCCGATTGCCCAGCAGCGGTGTCTCCAACGCAACCGTGCTGTCCGCCCCCGTGCTGCTTTCCGTCCAGCGAACGTACGCGAAATGATTCGTCGCAAAGGCCGGATCAAGAACCATGCTCAGCAGCCCGCGCTCAGAATTGGAATTCACCGCCAGATCCAGCGCCGGCGTCGGCTGAATCACACCGCCGATGACCCGCAAAACCTTTCCCGATGCCTTCTCCAGCACCAGCATGTCCGATGCCACACCCGGCGTGTTCAAAAACACAACACCAATCGGTTGAACCAGCCCAGCCACAAACACAGATGCCTCGAGGTTCGGATCCAGCATCACCAGCGGCGTCCCATCCGCCCGCGCTGCGTGCGCCGACACAGCACAAACCGCCAAAGCTGCGACCGCCGCCGCAGCGGGAACCCCAACCAACCGGCGGCCAAATGGAAAGACGCGTTTTGAAGTGTTCATGGGTAATCTCCGAGCGGTTGCGAAGGCAGGGCCGGGTTCTATCAACGAATGTGCGTGCCATCGCCATCTATTGCAATTGCTTCGAGTTTTGCTCGCCGCCCCATCCCACCCCAGTAGCATCACCTTTCTAGGGGATGTCCTGCGCTCTACCCAGCTAGAACAACCGCACATCATCAAACCGCCGCGGTCCGAATACAAGCCGTCGTTTCACCATTGCGCCCGAACGCCGCGCCACCAGCCCGAAGACAACCCGACCTATCCCGTTGCATCTGCAAAGCCAGTATCGCACCCAAACCCGCTCCTAGTCGATTCCCTCAGATCCCCCAGCTTCACTCATAACGCACGCACATTTGTGTGGCCAAATCCCAAACATCGTTCATAATTGTCACTGGCCCGTGATCTCCGCCAAAGGGCCAAGGCCCATCCCATTCTGGGATTGTCGCATCAATCCGTCGCACCGCGGCCCGTCTCAAGGATTTTAAACCATGCTCCCGCACAACCGCACTTCATGGGCCACCACCGCCACCGTCACCCGCTCTGCTTCCCGCCCGCGGCGAGCGTTCGCTTCGCTGGCCACCGGCCTGCTCACCACCGCCGCGGCGATGCTGGCGACCGCTTCCACAGCCCACGCGCAATGCCCCCCCTCGTTTGCCCCCGCCGTCAACTATGCCGTGGGCGCTCGCCCGCTCTCGGTGGCCGTGGCCGACTTCAACGGCGACGGCCGGCCCGACCTCGCCGTGGTGAACGACGACAGCAACAACGTCTCCATCCTGCTGGCTACGGCCACGGGCACCTTCGCCGCTGCGGTCAACTACGCCGTGGGTACTTCCCCAACTTCAGTGGTCGTGGCTGACTTCAACGGCGACGGCAAGCCCGACCTTGCCGTGGCGAACTACGCGACCAGCAACGTCTCCATCCTACTGGGCAATGCCGGCGGCACGTTCGCCGCTGCAGTCAACTACGCGGTCGGTACTTTCCCAAACTCAGTGGCCGTGGGAGACTTCAACAACGACGGCAGGCCCGACCTCGCCGTGGCAAACTTCTTCAGCAACAACGTCTCCATCCTGCTGGGTAACCCCGGCGGCACCTTTGCTGTCGCGGTCAACTACCCCGCAGGCAGCAGACCGTACTCCGTGGCCGTCGGAGACTTCAACAGCGACGGCAGACCCGATCTCGCCGTGGCCAACGCGAACAGCGCTAATGTCTCCATCCTGCTGTGCAACCCCGGCGGCACCTTCGCCGCCGCGGTCAATTACGCCGTGGGCCTTACCCCGTACTCCGTAGCCGTGGGAGACTTCAACAACGACGGCCGGCCCGACCTCGCCGTGGCGAACAACAGCGACAGCACCGTGTCCATCCTGCTGGGCAACGCGGGCGGAGTCTTTTCCCCTGAGGTCAGTTACCCTTCGGGTCCCAACCCAAGATCCGTGACAGTGGGCGACTTCAATGGCGACGGCAGGCCCGACCTCGCCCTGGCAAACGAGAGCAATGACACCCTTTCCATCCTGCTCGGTGACGCCGGCGGTATCTTTTCCCCCGAAGTAAGCTTCGCCGCTGGCATCCAACCATCTTGCGTGGCCATAGGTGATTTCAACGGCGACGCCCGCCTCGACCTAGCCGTAACAAACTTCGCCAGCAACAACGTCTCCATCCTGCGAAACATCGGCGGCTTCTCCCCACCGGTACTCACCCTGCAGCCAGCCCCGGTCCAGTTCATCGCATCAGGCGACACCGCCACGTTCACCGCCGCAGCCAACGGCTTCGGCAACACACTTAGCTACAAGTGGCGCCGCAACGGCGTACCGCTCATCGGCGGCGGCAGAATCACCGGCAACACCACCCAATCGCTCACCATCAACCCCGTGCTGCTGAGTGATGTCGCCACGTACGACCTCTTGGTGATCAGCCCGGCAGCGTGCGGCAGCCCCGAACAGATCGTCATCAGCGACCCCGCCGTGCTCGCCGTCACTCCCCCAACAGTCGCCCAATGCATCGCGGACCTCGCCGGTGGCGGCGCAAACGGCCTCTCCCCCGATGGCACGGTCGATGGCTCCGACTTCATCGCCTTCATCAACGCCTTCGCCGCCGGGTGCTAAACGCAACCCCAAGCCCACTCCCAACCCGACCTGGTAGCATCGCCTTTCCAGGTGATGTCCTGCGCACCGCCCAACCAAAACAAGCACACCCCCAAACCCCCCAACTTCACCCAAAGCAACGCACAAAGCCGCAGCGCACACGCCCCAACGCTTGGCGTAGCATTTCTCGAGCCTTGAAGCTGCTATTCGCGTGCAACGCCCCATCATGGGGTTATACCCAAAGGTCAACACGCCGCACCGCATCACCTCTCAAGGATTTTAAAACATGCTCCCACTAAACTGCACTTCGTCGCTCGCCACCGTCACCCGGCCCCCTTCCCGCCCGCGGCAAGCACTCGCTTCGCTGGCCGCCTGCCTCCTCACCGCCGCCGCGGCGATGCTGGCCACCTCTTCTCCCGCCTTCGCCCAATGCCCGCTCTCCATCGCTCCCGCCGTCAACTACACCGTGGGCACCAACCCGAGATCCGTGGCCGCAGCGGACTTCAACGGCGACGGCAGGCCCGACCTCGCCGTGGCGAACTCCTTCAATGGCACTGGAGGAAACAGTGTCTCGATTCTGCTAGGCACGGGCACGGGCACCTTCGGTGCGGCGACGAACTTCGCGGTGGGCTTAGGCCCGATCTCCGTGGCCGTGGGCGACTTCAACGCCGACGGCAGGCCCGACCTCGCCGTGGCGAACTCCAACAGCGGCAACGTGTCCATCCTGCTCGGCAACGCCAACGGCACCTTCGCCGCTGCGGTCAACTACGCCGCGGGCGTTAACCCGATCTCCGTGGCCGTGGGCGACTTCAACGGCGATGGCAAGCCCGACCTCGCTGTGGCGAACTTCACCAGCAACAACGTCTCCATCCTGCTGGGCACGGGCACGGGCGCCTTCGGCGTTCGGGCGAACTTCGCGGTGGGCACCGGCCCGCTCTCCGTAGCCGTGGGGGACTTCAACGGTGACGGCCGGCCCGACCTCGCCGTGGCGAACAACAGCAGCGGCAACGTCTCCATCCTGCTGGGCACGGGCACGGGCGCCTTCGCCGCAGCGACCAATTTCGCGGTGGGCTTCGGCTCGTTCTCCGTGGCCGTGGGCGACTTCAATGGCGATGGCCGGCCCGACCTCGCCGTGGTGACCGAGGGTGGCAGCAGGATGTCCATCCTGCCGGGCAACGCGGACGGCACCTTGGCCGCGGCGGTCAACTACACCGTGGGCAACAACCCGTTCTCCGTGGCCGTGGGGGACTTCAACGCCGACGGCAAGCCCGACCTCGCCGTGGCGAACTACGACGATAACAACGTCTCCGTCCTTAGCAACACCGCACCCGGCTACCCCCCGCCGACGTTCACGCAACAGCCATCAAGCCAAGTCGTGCAGTCGGGCACTCCCGCCGCGTTCAACGCGGCCGCCAATGGCTTCGGCAACACCCTCACGTATCAATGGCGCCGCAACGGCAGTCCCATGGCAAACGGCGGTGCTGTATCCGGCACCACCACCCCCTCGCTCACCATCAACCCCGCTCTTGTCGGTGATATGGCTGCCTACGACTTGGTCGTCACCAGCCCGTCAGCCTGCGGCGGGGCGGCCACGGTCAGCACCAGTGCTGTAGCCGTGCTCGCCGTCACCCCGGCACCGCTTGGCATCTCCAATGACAACTGTTCCAATGCCCAGCGCATCGGAGATAGCAGCTCCCTGACCTTCAGCACCATCGGCGCCACCACCGATGGTCCCTCTGAAGCCAACCTCGGATTTTGCTGCGGCGATCTCCAAGTCAACTCTGATGTCTGGTTCATCTTCCAGGCAACCTACACCGGTACCGCAACCGCATCCCTCTGCGGCTCGAACTACGACTCCAAAGTCGCCATCTACACCGGCACCACCTGCCCCGCAGCCCCCAACACCGCCCTTGCTGGCAACGATGATGCGCCCGCCTGCGGCGGTAACGGCGTCCAGTCTCGTGCCACATTCCCCTGCACCGCCGGCAGTCAATACCTCATCCGCGTCGGCGGTTTCAGTACAAGTGTTGGCACCGCCCAGTTGGTCGTCACCAGCACCCCTGTCCCAACCTGCTTCTCCGACCTCGCCGGCGGCGGCCTCGACGGCCTCTCGCCCGACGGCACCGTCGATGGCTCCGACTTCATCGCCTTCATCAACGCCTTCGCCGCCGGTTGCTGATCTGATCGCTCCGCAGTGACCGCAAACCCTAAGGGACCGCCCGGTCAGTTCAAGTGCAACTCCACAGTTACAAAGTCCAAGTAAAGTCCCGTGTCACGTCCCGGTGACCTTCAACACGGTGAGCCCTGTGCTTTGTGTGCCATATGACGGAGCCGGATTTACCACAATCTAATCCTCGGCAAGCAGCTGTTTCGTCTTCATTTCATATCATCCGTTCGTGCCGCATAGTTGTTTGCTGCCCATCCCGAAGACCGCAGAACCTTTTTTTCTCAGCTCCGTACCGTGAGTTCCCGATCAGTTTGATTTGTTACCCTTCCAAGGAGCTGAGAAATGACAAAGAGAAATTCCGAACGATGGCTTAAAACTACGTCACGCTCCGATTCGGCAGCGCGGGCCTTCGCTGTGGCTTTGCTTCTTGTCGCCGCAACGAACGTGAACGCCCAGTTCTCCACCTGTATCACCCGCCCTGTAGCGCTAGGCTCTGTCCCCAACCCTAACCCGGCCTTCGTTCACAAACTTGACCTCACCTCCGGTGAAAGCACCGTCTTTTTTGACCCGCTAAACGCTACTCCTGCGATCCCCGCCACCGCACCCGGCTTTCAAGGGCTCGCCGCGGATGAAGCAAATCGCCGACTCTTCGCCATCACCACAAACGGCCTTCACAGCGATCTCTACACCATCAGTTACGATAGCGGTTTGGCCACTTTCATCGCCCAGTGCAAAATCGATCCCGCCGTCGTCAGCACCGCCACGAACACAAACGGAGTGGTACTTACCGGCCTCGGGTATGACTCGGTCCGCCAGCGTCTCATCGGCACGCGAAGCCTTCAGGCCGGCTCGGTTGCGGCCGGCACCTTCCGTCCCGAAGGCCTTTACGAGGTCAACCTCCGCACCGGGCAGACCACGCCAGTCCGCACCCTTGAGGTCTCACCCGCGTCTGACTTCACCATCGATGGCATCGATTACGATGTGGCCTCCGACAGATTCTTCATGGCCGACGATGATGACACCGGTGGCCGAAACGTGTACTCCCTCGCCGCCAGCGATCTCAGTGCGGCGCTCACCCTTGTCGTTACCTATCCCGCTGGTGTCACCGATGTTGATGGCCTCGCCGTCGGTGGCGGCAAAGTGCTGCTGCTTTCTGATGGACTCCAGGGTAACGGCGGTTTCCACGCCATCTACGACCTGGCCACCGGCACCTTTGACCGCACCATCGCTACGCCGTATCCGGCCTATGCGGCATCTTCTATCGGCCCCGTCAATCCCAGCGGCGGAGCAACCTATGCCCCCGGTCTGTTCGGTAATACCGGCCCCACTGCCTGCTCGCTGGCAGATGTTTCCGGAGGCGGTCCCGGCGGCCTGACCCCCGATGGCATTGTCGACGGTTCCGACTTCGTCTCGTTCATCAACTCATTTGGAGTAGGTGATCCAGCCATCGACCTCCTCGCCGATGTTGCCGGCGGCGGAGCTGACGGCCTGTTGCCCGACGGCATCATCGATGGCTCCGACTTCATCGCCTTCATCAACGCCTTCGCGGCTGGTTGCTGATCGTAATTTCAATTACTCGACCCGCACGCCCCCCTTCACCCCGTAGCATCGCCTTTCTAGGCGATGTCCTGCGCACCGCGCTCCCAAAAACAATCGCACACCCCCGCAACCGCCGTAACCAAACCACACATCCTGGCACAACCATCGGCCCACTCCAGCAACGGTGAACCGATCAGCCCCATCCGCCGTGCCGCACACTTTCGCTGCCCGGAGCGAAGGTGTGAGAGCCTGAGTTTCGGCGATTCCAGATCCAAAGCTCCAGATCGCTGTGAATCAATGCCGGTGTGCCTCTCCCGGCTCCTCTGGCCAATACCATCCGCAGCATGACCTCAATTGCTGCGCACAATCCGTCCACCCACACGTTCGCCTCCGGCCCGTCGGTCGCCCGGCAGCGGTGCATCAACCCCGGCTGCGGGGCCAGCTTTGCCGTAACTGACACACTTACCGCCTGCCCCTCGTGCGGCGCGCTGCTTGACATTGTTTACGACTGGGCCGCCTCCGGCGCCCGCGCTGCCGCCAAGCTTCCACCGGGCACGCCCGCCTGGATGCACTGGGCCTTTGCGGCTCAGCCTGCCAAAACCCGGGCCGATACCTCGGGCGTCTGGAAGTTTCGGCGCCTCATGCCGTTTTATGACGATGAGAAAAACATCGTCACCATCGGCGAAGGTAAGACGATCCTCCAACATGCAGATCTGCTGGCCAACCACCTCGGCTTCGAGCCCGGCACGCTGCACCTGCAGTACGAAGGCCAAAATCCCTCCGGTAGTTTCAAAGACAACGGCATGACCGCCGCCTTCACCCACGCCAAAATGGTCGGCGCCACGGTCTGCGCTTGCGCCAGCACCGGCAACACCTCCGCGGCCATGGCCATCTACGCCAGCCAATGCGGCATCAAGCCGGTCATCTTCATCGGCCAGGGCAAAATCGCGTACGGCAAACTAAGCCAAGCGCTCGATTACGGAGCCCTCACCCTGCAAGTTGCCGGAGACTTTGATGCCTGCCTCCAAAAGGTCCGTTACATCGCCGAGAACATCCCCCGCGCGGGCGTGTATCTCATGAACTCCGTCAACCCCTTTCGGCTCGAAGGCCAAAAAGCCGTGATGTACCGCGTGCTCGAGGGCCTGTGCTGGCAAGTGCCGGACTGGATCATCGTTCCCGGCGGCAACCTTGGCAATTGCTCCGCCTTCGGCAAAGCATTTGCCGAACTGCTGGATCTCGGCATGATTGACAGGGTCCCCCGCTTGGCCGTCATCAACGCCCAAGGCTCAAGCACGCTGGATCGCATTTACAACGATTTAGGCGTGCGATGGAATGGTGGCAAGTACTTCTCTGATGGCGGCAAGGCCAAGGTCGATGCCGAGTACGCCCGCATGGATGCGCACAACGAACGCGCCAGCACCATCGCCACCGCCATCGAAATCAACCGGCCAGTGAACCTCGCCAAAGCCTTGCGGGCGCTCGAAATCATGAAGGGCGATGCGAATGAGGGCATCGTCCGCAGCGTCAGTGATGAAACAATCAAGCAGTACAAAGCCGCCGTCGGCAAGTTTGGCTTTGGCTGCGAACCCGCCAGCGCCGCCAGCGTCGCCGGGGCCCACATGCTCCGCAAGGAGGGCATCATCAAGCCGGGCCAAACCGTCGCGTGCATTCTCACCGGCCACATCCTCAAAGACCCGGATGTCACAGTCAGCTATCACACCGGCCTTGATGCCAAAGCCGCCAAACAGCCCTTGCCCACCGAACGCCCCCCCGGCCAATACGCCAACCCCCCAGTACCCGTCGCCGATGACCTGGGCGAGATACTCCACGCCATGGGCGTAGACACCACCGGCCTCGACCTCTCCGGTGCGGCAGCGGCCACCGGCAAAGTCGCCAAAGAATATTAATTGAGACACCGTCATATAGCCTCACCGACGGTCATTTCCTCCTCTGCATCGCTCGCCTTTTTAACTCTGCGAACTCCGCGTTCATCTCTCGTTTGACCCGAGGTGCATGATCACCCCACTGGTAACAAATGCACCTCCCGACCCTCCATCTCCTCGCCCTCGCCAAACCTCTTCTCGAGGTCGATCCTTCCAAGTTCGAAGCCGCCGTCCCGCTGCTTGCACCTGTTATTCTGTTCATCGCCTGGTGGCGCGGCTGGCTCTCGCTGACTGCCGGACCTTCCGGCGGTGGTAAATCCAAGAAGGGCAAGGCCACTACAAGTGGTGGCGGTAACGGCGGTGATCTTGAACCAGTCATCTACCTCATGCTCGCCCTGTGCGTGTTCTTCACCTTCGCCTTCGCAACCATTGGCCTGCAAAGCCTGCCGGAATCACTGCTGGGCGCAGAAAAATCGCTCCAGCGGACCTCGGCGATCACCATGATTCTGTACACCTTTGGCGGCGCTGTGGTGCTGGTGATTGGGCAGCTCATCGCCGCCAAAGTCGGCTCTCCCGCGGCGGGCTGGGTCACGATCAAGCCGCTTGATATCTTAAAAGGCATAGCGTTGGTCGTCTTCTTGTTCCCAGTCTTGGCGCTGGTGAACGTGGGCGCGATGCTTGGATATAAGCTCATCACCGGCAAAGAGCCGGAGCAGATCGCTCACGAGCTGCTCCGCCAGATTCTGGACAACCGCAGTAACCCATGGGCCATCGGCCTCATCGCCGCGGCGGTGCTGGGTGCTCCGCTGGTTGAAGAGTTCATCTACCGCGCCCTGCTGCTGCGGGGCGTGCTCAGAGCCAGCCAAATGCCTTGGCTCAGCGTGATCGTCACTTCGGTACTCTTCGCCGGTGTACACATCGGCGCTGCTGGGCCGCACGCGCTGCCGGTGCTGTTTGCACTGGCCGTGGCCATGGCCATCACACTCGTGCGCACGAACAGGCTGGGCCTGACGGTGGGCATGCACATCGGCTTTAACGCCATCAACGTGCTGCTGGCGTTCTGGCTCCTGTCACGCTAGCGGCGTTACTTTTTCAGCGTGTGCATTGGGTGTTCCATGCCTACCTGCTTCTGGTAATCCTGCAGCGCAGCCACCGTCCACGGCGCCGCCTTGAGCGCTGCAACCGCCCGCACCGCAGCGCTCGCACCGGTGACGGTGGTGATGATGGGAACGCCGTAGCGAATCGCCGCGGCACGAATCCGACCTTCATCCGTCTGCCAACCCGTGCGGGTTGGCGTGTTGATGACCAGCTGGATTTTGCCGTCGGCGATCAGGTCTAGCACATTTGGCCGCAGCCCGGAATCAACCTTGGGCAGCGTAGTCGCGGGCACCCCGCTGGTGCGCAGGTAGTCGCCCGTGCCGCTGGAGGTGTACACCGTCAGCCCCATCGCCTGCATTTGCCGGGCGATGGAGTGAACCTTGGCCTTGTCCGCATTGCGCACAGACAGGAACACTGAACCGGCGAGCGGCAGAGAAACACCGCTGGCCAGCTGTGACTTGGCAAAGGCCATCTCAAAGGATTTGTCAGCACCCATGACCTCGCCTGTTGAGCGCATCTCGGGGCCAAGAACAATGTCTGAGCCGGGGAACTTACTAAACGGGAAGACCACTTCTTTGACGCAGAAGCCGGCATGCTGCGTGACTTCGCGCACGTTCTGCTCGGCCAGTGTGCGGCCCATCATGACCTTGGCGGCGATGCGCGCCCACGGCATGTGGGTGGCCTTCGCCACAAACGGCACCGTGCGCGAAGCGCGGGGATTCACTTCAAGGATGTAAATCTGATCATCCTTAATTGCAAGCTGTGCATTCATCAAACCACGAATGCGAAGCTCCTTGGCCATCTCGCGGGCTAGGCCCTGAATCCGCTGCACCAACACGGGAGACAGTGAGTACGGCGGGATCGCGCAGGCTGAGTCGCCCGAGTGAATGCCCGCCTCCTCAATGTGCTCCATCACGCCCGCGACCAAAGCGCGGCAGGTGGCGGGCTGCTGATTCTGATCAACATCAGTCAGATAGTCGGCCACCACATCAACATCAACCTCGGTGGCATCAGAAAGGAACCGGTCAATCAGAACTGGCGCGGATTCAAGATCACTGGCGACCATGCCGTTGTTCATGTAGCTGCGCAGGGCACGCTCATCAGAACAAATTTCCATGCCGCGCCCGCCGAGAACGTAGCTGGGGCGCACCAGCACCGGGTAACCAATACGTGCTGCGATAACGATGGACTGCTCAATCGTGCGAGCGATGCCCGATGGCGGCTTCTGCAGGCCCAACTTGCTTAGCATGGCATCGAACCGGTCGCGGTCCTCGGCCATGTCGATGGAGTCCACACTGGTGCCGATGATTGGCACACCGGCGGACTGCAAGCCCTTGGCGAGGTTCAGCGGTGTTTGGCCGCCGAACTGCACGATGGAGCCGAACAGCTTGCCAGCTTTGCCGCCGAGTGCTTCGCCGTTCAGCCGCTCGGCGATGTTGACGACATCTTCCAGCGTAAGCGGCTCAAAGAAGAGCAGATCACTGGTGTCGTAATCGGTACTGACCGTCTCCGGGTTGGAGTTGATCATGACCGACTCGAAGCCAAGTTCCTTGGCCGCGAATGCGGCGTGGCAGCAGCAGTAGTCAAACTCAATACCTTGGCCGATGCGGTTTGGACCGCCACCGATGATCAGGACTTTTTTCTTCTGGGTGATGCGGACTTCATCATCAGTCACCAGCTTGCCAGAAGCATCGGTATATGGCTCTTCGTACGTGCTGTAGTAGTACGGGGTTACGGCGGCGAACTCGGCGGCGCAGGTGTCAACCAGCTTGTACACGGGCTCGATGCCAAGGCCCTTGCGGTGGGAACGCACGGCCAGAACGTTGTCGGGCGTGATGTTGCCCATGAACACGTTGGCGAACTGGGCATCGGAGAAGCCCATCTTCTTGGCCGTCATCAGCACTTCACGGGGGATCGCCGCGAGAGTGGGATAACTCATGATCACATCTTCAAACTCCACGATCTGAGCCATCTGGTCCAAGAACCAGCGGTCGATCTTGGTGTAACTGAAAATCTGATCGATTGTCCAGCCCATTTTTAGGGCGTAGCGGATGTAGTAAAAGCGGGCCTGCCCCGGCACGGCCAGCTTGCGGCTGAGCTTCTCTTCGGCGATTGGCCACTCAAGAATTTCTCCATCGGCGGTGCGGGGCTGCTGGCCATCCGGAGTCTTTACCTTGCCCTCGGCCACGCGCTTGGCGAGCAGCCACTTGTCATTGCGGTCAAGCCCGAAACCAAAGCGCTTGACCTCGGTTGACCGGATGGCCTTCTGCAGCGATTCCTTGAAGGTGCGGCCAATGGCCATCGCCTCGCCGACGGACTTCATCTGGGTGGTGAGTGTCTCATCGGCTTCGGGGAATTTCTCAAACGTCCAGCGCGGGATCTTGGTAACGACATAGTCAATTGATGGCTCAAAGCACGCGCTGGTGGTGCCGGTGATGTCGTTGCGGAGTTCATCGAGCGTGTAGCCAATCGCCAGTTTCGCGGCGATCTTGGCGATGGGAAAGCCGGTGGCCTTGCTTGCCAGCGCGCTGCTGCGCGAAACTCGCGGGTTCATCTCGACAACGACCATCTCAAAGGGCTTGTTGCCGCTGGCATCGGGCAAGGGATCGGGGTTTACCGCAAACTGCACGTTGCTGCCGCCGGTTTCAACACCGACTGCTCGCATGATGGCGATGGCCGCATCTCGCATGGCCTGGTATTCTTTATCACTCAGCGTCTGAATTGGCGCGACGGTGATTGAGTCGCCGGTGTGCACGCCCATCGGGTCGATGTTCTCGATACCGCAGACGATGATGCAGTTGTCCTTCTTGTCGCGTACGACTTCGAGCTCGTACTCCTTCCAGCCGATCACGGACTGGTCGATCTGCACCTGGCCGATCATGCTGGCGCGCAGGCCGCGGGTGATGATGTCGATGAACTCATCTTTGTTGTACGCGATGCCGCCGCCGGTGCCGCCGAGGGTGAAGGCGGGGCGGATGATGGCGGGCAGGCCGATGACTTTCAGGAACTCTTCAGCGGCCGCTAATGTGGTCACGGTGATTGCACGCGGAACCTTTAGGCCGAGCTTCTCGCAGATGTCTTTAAAAATCTGGCGGTCTTCAGCGCGGTGGATGATTTCGCGGTTGGCGCCAATCATCTCGATGTTGTGTTTCTGGAGGATGCCCTTGTCCCACAGGTTGCAGCCGCAGTTCAGGGCGGTTTGACCACCAAGGGTGGGCAGCACCGCGTGGATGGGGTCGCCGATTTCGATCTGCTTGAGAATGATTTTCTCAACACCCTCAACGGTGATGGGCTCGATGTAGGTGCGATCGGAAAACTCCGGATCGGTCATGATCGTCGCGGGGTTGCTGTTGACCAGCACGATGCGGTACCCCTCTGCCTTGAGCGTTTTGCAGGCCTGGGTGCCCGAATAGTCAAACTCGCAGCCCTGCCCGATGACGATGGGACCGGAGCCGATGATCAGGATGGTCTTGATGTCGGTGCGTTTGGGCATTGTTGGGGCAGCCGGAGTGCGGTGGAATTGATCGCGCAGGCAGTCACGGGACTGGTGCAGAGGCAAACTTTGCGAGTTTAGGGCGAACGGGTGTGTGGGTCTGCCGCGGCGGTGTTTGCAATTGACAGTTTGTTTGCCCGAATCGGGATTTGGGCAAATCCAGGCGTTTCCAGGCGTTGTGCGGGGGGACAGGGGCGGTCGCCTTACCCGTGTGGTCTGGGGCAGGTTCCGCTGGCCGGGATTTGGATTCGCGCGGGATGCCGACAGGAAGGCGCCGCCGCAACGCTTTCTGAAGTGTGGGCCGAGCGCATGGCACCAATTGATTGATCGAACAGTCAATTCTGAGGAGCACTTGTGTAAGACACACAAGGCACACAATCCCGCTGAAAGCAGCGGCGTTGTGGCACGGGAAATCAGCGTTTCAGGACGCGGTCGGTGAGCTGCTTTTGGCGGAGCAGGAAATCACGCCACTTCGGATCGGATTCCAATTCGAGGGCAAGTTTGATGCGCTCGGCGGTGGATTCGGTCCGCTTGTCGCGGACGTGGTCGGCGCGGATGCTCTCGCGCAGGGCCGGCAAATAGGTTGGGTTGCGGTCAAGCGCTTCAAGATAAAACCGTGAGGCATCGTCGTAGTACGACTGCTTGGCCCATACATCACCCAGTGCCTTCTTGGGTCCCGGATCTGTTGGCATTAGTTCCGCGGCTTTGGTAAAGGCGTTGGCGGCTTCTAGGGCCATGTCCTTCTCAAAGTACAGCAGGCCGATGTTGAACCAAGCCTGCGGAAAATCTTTGTACCGCTCGATGGCCTGCTGATTCAGTATGATCGCTGCTTCGATGTCGCCTTTTTTGTCGGCGGTAATGGCTTCAGCAGCCAGACGCTGCGCATCGGCACGGGCAACGGACGGATCTTCGATCAGCATCGGCGTATCACGCTCCTGCGCGCAGCCGGGGATGCACATGATTGCAGCGGCACCGCAGAGCGTCATGTTGAGGCAAACGAGCAGTCTGGCGTTGCGGGAAGTGTTCATGGGGCGGATCAGAAACTAGCGCACAAATGCGGAGTCGAGCGAGAGTCGTTCAGGGAGCGGCCGGCAGCTTATTTATTGCCGCCAACTTTCTTTTGGATGCGGATAAAGATGATCGAACAATCCCAGCGTGGCTCGCCCTCGGGGGTGCCGGCGCCGGGCCTGAATTCGTTGATGAAACTAACCTCAACACCGTTGATTTTGCTGGCCTCAGTCAGCCAGCGGAAGATGGCCTCAGCAGGCTGGGCGACGAGCGTGGCATTCCATTTTTTGCGCACAAGATCGGTGTCTTTGATCGGATCGGCGATGCCGCGGTCTTCCAGCTTGAAGTTGTTACCTTGGATCAGTCCGGCCTCACTGCCGAGGCGGTTGAGTTCTGCGAAAACCTGCACGGAAGGATCGAGACGCTGGCGCATGTCCTCGCTGTCCATCTCGGCCTGTACGGCCAAGAGCTTTTCACCCAGGGTGCGGAGCTTGACCGTCTGGTCCACATCGGCTTGGAGTGCATCGCGGGCGACAGTAAGTTCCGAAGCGGCGACGACGAGGTAAATCGCCGCGGCGATGGCTACTAATATTGCCAGCACCACCAAGTAGCGGGGGCGATTGCGCCGCTCGTGGCGCTGGGCGGCACCGATGAGCTCGGTTCGGGCATCATCACCGACTGGCGATTGTGTCGGGCGGGCGGCGGCTGGCTGGTTCTGGCCGGAAGCCTGCCCCATCATGGGAGTGAGCGGGGCGAGCGGGCTCATAGAGCCCATCGAACTGCCAAGCGGATTCAGAGGTGCTGCGGACATGATAATTAGTTTGGCCCTCCGCGCTTCGTGGCCTGAGGTAATGCGGGAGCTGCTGGCGACTTCTTTGCGGTGGTCGTGGTGGTTGTCGTTGGCTTGGCGGCTGGATTTGGCTGAGCGGCAGGGAAAACAATCGGCGTGACAGCCGGAGTGCTTTCCGATGAAATGGCGGCCGTTGCCGGGGCGCCTGCGATGTCGCCTCCCTCGATTGGTTTCAGGGGCATTGGCTCGACCGGATCGTCACCGACCGGGGGCGCTAGAGGCGGGGCTGCCGGAGCCGTTTGTGAAGGCTCAGAGGGCTGAGGCTTTACGGCGGGTTGGGGCACATTTGTGGGCGTGAGCGGACGCTTTGGCTGTGGCTTTGCGTTGGGCTTGACCTCAGGCTTTGCCTCAGGCTTGACCTCAGGTTTGGTTTCGGGCTTTGGTTCAGCCTTTGATTCGGGCTTTGGATCCGCAGGTTTTTCCGATTCATCACCCGGCTTGGCGGCAGGCTTGGCTGCGGGCTTTACGGCATCAGGCTTGGCCGCAGTTACGGCCTTGCCGGACCATGTGCCCGTTGCGGTGACCGAGAAGACATCACCGATGCGGGAATCGCTGGCGCTCCAGGTTACAAACTCGGGAGTTGATGGCGGGATTGTTGCGAGTTTGTCGGTCAATTGCGCGCCGGTGGTGGCGTCGGGAACGTTAAACTCAGCACGGAAGCCGGTGGTTGATGAGGCCGAGACACGACGGAGCGTGAGGTTGGGCTGGGCCGAGGCAGCGGCAAGCAAGCGGCCGAGTTCAGGGACGATGGGCTTTTCAGGAACGATTGCGGTGCGCTGACGCTCGCGCTCTGTCAGCAGCGTTTGCAGATACGTGGTCTGTCGCTGCTCGGTCATGATCTTGGGCGCGACGGGGATCAGGCTCTTGAGCAATTCGGCACGGTCTGCAACAGCCTGGGTGCGGGCTGCGGCGGTGGCGTTGGCTTCCATCACCACGCGCACGCACAGTGCGATGAGCACCATAGCAGCGGCGAAGGCGGCTGCCGCGGACCAGCGGTAGACCATGCGGCTGGCCTTGCCGGGGCGGGAAGCGAGCTCGACTAAGCCGGTGCGCGGATCAACTTGCTGTTGTGCGGCGGCGGCTTTGGTGTTGCCATCGAGCACGCGACGCAGCGTCGCCTCGATGGGCGCTGCCTCTGCATTGGCAGTGACAAGCGAGCCGGGCCAGGAAGCGCCGATTGCCAGAGCCACGGCCATGAGCGGGGTAGCAGCGCTGAAGCGTTCGCTGAGGCCGGGGGCGGCCAAGTCCTGCTGGCCAATGACGGTAATGACGGACGGACCGACACCGATTTGCGCGGCCCAGGCGAGCCAGTCTGCGGTGAGGCGGGCAATTTCGCTGGCAGTGATTTCCAGCAGCGGCGGCTGGGCGCGGGAGGTGCCGTCGGCGTTGTCTGGCGAGTCGCTCGCGAGAGCGACGATGGCGAGCCTGAGCGAGCCGGCGCAGAGCATGCGGCCCCCCTGCTGCCAAGTCCAGAGGATGCGACCGCGCGGATCGAGCAGAATGGTTGCAGTCGCATTGACATCATCAGCGACGATGCGCGATTCACTGCTGCCCTTTAGTACTGCGGCCACATCAGAGCGGCTGGGGTCCCAAGCTTCGGCAAGGGCGTGCCAGAGGGTCATGATTCGGGCGACGGGCTGATCGACGCGATCGAGTTCATCGATCAGAGCGCGGGCGGCGATGTCCGGCAGGGCCACAACGGCGAGGCGTTCACGCGCGGCCACGGCGGCGCGGGCCGAGGCACCCGCGTTCTTACCAGCGGCCTTTGAGAGCTTGGCTCCACGCTTGGTCTGGATTTGCGGGGCTTGAAGTGCCTGCACAGAAAGATCTGCGTTTGGCTCACCAACTTTGAGCCAGTTGGCAGGGGTAGTCTGGCCAGCATCTTCACGCTCGCCAGATTGGGCATCGCGGACGGCGGATTTGACAGCTTTTTCATCGCTGCCTGAGGCAGTGACCCAGCCACAGGTCGCTTGGTCAACATCTAGGCACAGCGTCAGATCGGGCTCGGCGCTGGTGGCGGCAAGTTGCTGGACTATCCAGCGGGCGAGTGTTGCGACGGATTCGCGGGGTGCATCGTCGGCATCGGAGCCGGAGCGGGTGAAGGCCCAGGCGGCGCTGGTTCGCGCATCGATTAGGCGGGCCGATGCGGCGATGGCACCACGCTGGAGAAGATCTACGTGACACAGGACTGAACTCACCGCTTGCCTCCGGGAGCGCCGAATTTATCGCCCGGCTGGTGGGTGCTCTCAAGCTGCTGGTTGATCACGCCGCCTGCCAACTTTCGGAACGTGCCCGAATCGATATCACCGCTGGTAAATCGGTGTTCCAATTCAGCGAATTCCGGACTTCGCGGAAGGCCCTTTAGGTGGCCGGCAAGATCGTCGGGACTGATATCACCTTCGCGGAGCAGCTTTTCAACTTTCGCCAGACGGCTACGAACCATGGGCTCGCGCATGCGGGGCAGGTCCTGCTCCCACTGATTATAAAAACCTTTGAGTCGGCCCACGCTGGCTTCATCAGTACCCAGCTCGCCGAAATTCATGCCCTTGGCGGCATGAGCCGGTATCGCGGGGGGTGGTGCCGCGGCTTCCTGCACGGAAAGGGCCCGGGTCTGGCGGGGTGCCAGGTCGATGCGTTTGTCCGCACCCGCTGAATCGGTGACGATAAGGTGGTCGGTTTCAATGAGCTTGACGTTGGAACCGTCAACGGTGTCACCGACTTTGGCGATCTGCTGTTTCTCATTGACCACGACGATGGCCCGGCGGTCGTCACCGAACATGATCGCGCCGATATAGCGCCATACCGGGGGCGGAGGTGGAGGCGGCGGAGGCGGCGCTTCGCCAGGCTTGGCGGCTACTTCTTTTGGCTTGGTGACAGGGACAATTGGCGCTGTTTTGTTGAGATGGGAGGCGAGCTCTGTTGAATCAAGCGCTGCGGTGAATTGGCTGTAGCTTGGTGGCAGGGTTGCCGGCGCACCGGATTTGGTGGTGTTCGTAGAAAGGGCGATTTTCTCAGCTGTAGGTTTGCTGAAACCCAGCGGTACGAAGATCGCGCCAGCCGCGGCAGCGGCCAAGATGCCGGTCCAAAGACGAGCGCGGCGGATCAACGAGTTGGCCAGAGATGCGTGCATATACGGCAGCTAAGAGTAATCGTGCGAGGCAACAGGGTATGGGGTGTATCGGGACGGGAGGGCTTGGGACGAAAGTGTCAAGTGGCGAAATTGCCAAATTCACGGGGTGTCACAGCTTTGAAGAAATACTCCGTGGCTTTGTTGGCCGCCGCGGCACGGGGTTGGGACCAGAAAACGCCAGTTGGTAGGGCGACTTGGTGCGTTTGCCCTTGAGGCTGTCGATACGGGAGCGTTTACTTCTTGCGCGAGTTGGACTTAGATTCGAAGCGTTCAGCTTCGGCATCATCGATGATTCCCCAACTCAGGAATGTCCAGTTTGAGGCGCCGTTGCCACCTGCAGAACCCGGGTTCGCTGAGGGCAGGTTCACCGGTGGGGTGGACTGGCCGGAAGCGCCGCCTCCTGCCGGGGAGCTTTGGGTGCCGGCCTTGATGGCACCGATGACTAGGCCACCTTGGCGATCTGCGAAGCCGCCTGTTGAGCCGCGGGTTGTGGCGATCATCTGCCAGAGCGTTGCATCGGTGACGACGCACTGCTCGAGGATGCGGAGTTTCTCATCGGGAAGGCCGGTGGCCTGCGTGAGTGTGCGCATGTCTGCCTGGGTGAGGTGACGCTCGGCACGGAGTTGCAGGACAGCCTCGGCGAAGGCGGAGGCCGATGCGCTGGGGTCAACGGCTCTGGCGATTGCCGAGAGCACTTCAGCCGGGGCGGAATCAAGGCTGACTTGACCGGGGCCACGGTCCCGGAACATGCTCAGATCTGCTGACTTTGCAACGCCCAGTGAATCTGCGGCATCGTTGAGCACATCGCAGACGACCGGATCAAGATCGACAGTGCGGCGGCGGAGGCTGCCTTGGGCATCGGTGAGGCGGACTTCCATACGGCCACCTTCAAACGCGCCCTCGACGGTGATGTCATATCCGATGATGCCGCGGGCTTGGCGACGATCTTCATTTGTACGAAACAACTGGCTCCAGGCGGTTTGCAATTGCTTAAGGCCGGCTTGGGCGTGGTGGTTCTGATAGCCGGCGATTTGGCGAGCGGCCGCGAGACGAGCGGTTGATTGCCGCTCGACCATGATTGCCAGAGCACCGGCGGCGAAGAACGAAACCAGCATGACCAGAGGGAGGGCGAAGCCCGCGGTGAGGCGGAGGCGAGGGCGTAGGGAAGACTGGCGGGTGAATTTGGAATTGCTTGGATTCACTTTTCACCTCCGCTGGATTTGCCCTCTTTGGCGGAGGTGGCACCGCGGGTATCTTTGCTGCCACCGAAGCTGCCTCGGCCACTGGCGGATGATCGTCCGGAAGCGGCGGCTGCGCCGTCCTTACCGCCGCGGAGCGTGTCGGCGACGTTGCGTGAGCCGGGCGGTTTGCGCGGCTCGACGGTCCAGCCGACTTCGAACATCCAGGTAGCGCTTTGGCCCTGCTTGGTAGCGATGTCCATTTCGAGATACGCGGGAAGTTCTTCTTCGGTGGCAACTCGGGCTTCTGTCAGCGGCTCGATGAGGCCATTTTCACCGGAGCGAACGAGGCGGAAGTTGCAGCGTTCGAGGTTGCGGGCCACGAGCAGCGAAGCCACGGGCTCGTTTGATTGCTGGATCGGACCATCGACCGCGGGCTCGAGCGGTGGCGGGGCGATGCCTTCACCGGTTGCACCGGCGGCGTTTAAAGGATCGGTCTTGGCTGGATCGTTTGGGGGATTCTGATCTTCATTGGGCAAGGGGTAGACGACCCAGAACAAATCAAGACCGACGCCAATTTTGGCGGGCTTGAGCTCAAATGCACCGCGGGTTTTGCTGAACCACTCAGCGCGTTCTCCGGGCAAGGATGTGCCGTCAATACCGGCCATGAGTGGTGGTTCGGAGACGGTTAGTTCAAGGCGCTGCTGGCCAGCGTTTGCCCTGTCTTGCTCGAGCAGCACGCGGGGAGGCGTGAGATCCTCTGGACGCTGCTGGTCTTTATTCGTGGCGTCGGCGGGGGCTTTGGGGTCAGTCGGCACCGTCGTTGCTACTGCAGGGCGAGTTGGCTGGCGGGGCTGGGTGGCTTTGACGACGATGGAGCCAAAGGCGCGGCTGAGGACTTGGTGCGTGCGGGATAGCTCAGCTGATGCGGCGTTGCGGTCTTTGGTGCGCTCATCGGTAGCCCGCATGGCGGACATGAGCGACAAGCTGGCGAGGATGATGACCAAGCCAAGAACGCTTGCCATGATGAGTTCGAGCAGCGTGAAGCCGGAGCGAGCGGCACTGCGGGAATTAGCCCGCGCGGGGCAAGCGTGCCGGGTGCTGGCGGACTTTAGCTGGCGTTTCATCATCTACCTCCGGAGCTGGATGGTGTTGGGCCGATGGTGTCGCCACGGGGGCTGCGTGTGCCGCCGGATGTACCGGAACCGCCCCGGCCTGAGCCGCCTGAACCAGCACCTGAACCTGAACCGCTGCCCGAACCACTTCCTTGGTTGCCGATGCTCTCCATCATGGCGGAGGTGAGCTTGGCGAGGTTGCCTTGATCCTGGAACCAGCGACGGCGCGCATCAGGGTTACTTGAGTAGAGCGGCCAAGGGTGGTAGCAGCGGGTGAGCTGGGCGATGGGCTGAATGAAATCACCACGTTCGTTACTGACGAAGACTTTGACATCGAGCAGGACAAGCTGCTTGAGTGTTGCCTCGGCAGCACCCCAGCCGGTGGGCTCCATGACTGAGTCGGGCGGGATCTCGAGCTTCAAGGGGAGCTTACTAAGTGTGTAGCGAAAGAAGACGCCGGGCTGATACTCGTACGGAGCGCCCTGCTCGGGCATTTTGTTGGAGTCGTCTGTGTATTGAAGTACGAGACGGTTGGCGACCTCGTATCCAGCGAGACGAAGGCGGCGTTTATCTTCGCTGCTTGCCATGCCAGCCAAGGCGTTGACGATTGCTCCGGCAACACCGGCGAGCAGTGCTGCGGCGAGGATGGTTTCCAGCAGCGTGACGCCGCGGGCGGAGCAGCGAGGCCTCGAGATGGATCGGCGGAGGTTCACGGAGCAGAGGGAAGGGAAACAAAAGGAGAGAGATCACAGAGAAAAGGACGAGGCAGAAGGCAGAATGGCGGAGGCAGAATGACGCAGTTCAGGCTTGCAGCAACAGCCGAGCTGTTGGGTGGTTGCGTGATTTATCGGCACCGGGCCCTTGTAGTACGCCCTTCACTGGCAGCGAGGTCTGGGTTTTGGCGAGACGGGGCTGGGTCGTGTTTGAATCTGGGATTAGCAGCTGGCAGGCGGGTTTCCAAACCGGAATGTGGGAATAGCTGGCTGCGCGGAGAAGTGACGATTAGCCCGGGGGCATGTCGTCCATCGTCCACACATCGATGTCATCGGGCGTACCTTGGATACCGTCAATGCCGGTGGAGTACAGGTCGTACGGGCGTTTGGCGTCGCCGGCAGAACCGGGGAACTGGTAGTTCAGGGGGCGACGGAAGTCATCCATGGGGACTTTGTCGATGTAGCCTTTACCTGCGGTGACGAGGGTGTTGAGATCGGGCGGATAGGAGCCGTAATCGGTGTTGTACTCGATGAGCTGGCCTTTGATCTGTGCAAGGCGGGCCATGGTAAACCTGACTTTGGCCTTGTTGGACTTGCCAGCAACGTTGACTACGACGATGGTGGCCAACGCAGCGATGAGCACTGCGACCAGGACCATTTCAAGCAGCGTGAAGCCGCGGCGAGTGGCGATTGCCGCCCGCGTAAGCGATCGCTTTTGGCGGTGGAGTAGACCGCATGCGGGGGTGGGCGACGGATTGGTTGCGATCGAAGTGTTCATAGAGATACTCCCAGAAATGATGTGAATCGGAGTCTGGTCAGAGGACGCGAACGTGCGGCGTACTTTCAGGATTATCGGCCTGTTTTGGCCGTCCCTTCCCGGCATAGTTTGTATGGCTGGGTCGGGAATCGGTTGCCGCGGAGTTGCAAAGAATTCAAACAATGAGACTGCCACACCTTGCGAGGTGTGCAAGCGAATGTGGTGTTTTTTGATCAGATCGAGGTGGCGTAAGCCTGCAAGGACGGCGCAAAGGCCCTGGGTTGAAAGTTGAGGTGGATCGCGGCTTTGTGGCAGTCGGCGACGGCATCGTTCTCGGCCATGAAAGCTTGCCCCGCATCAAACGGGAAGAGCCAACCGAGGTTGATGCGCTTTGCAGCGAGCGCCATGTACGCGTGCGGCCGCGCGGGCAGACCGATGATGGGCAAGGTGCGATCACCATCGGCCAGTGCATTGCGGAAGGTTGCCAGCATTGTGGACCAGTCCATGTTGTCAGGGCCGGTGAGATTGTAGATTTCACCGATGCTGTCGCTGCTGTGCAGTGACGCGACGAACGCCTTGGCGACATCGTCAACATGCACTGGTGCGATGCGGGCGGACTCGAGACTGACGCGGGAGAGCAGCACGGGCTGGTCGTGCTCAATTAAGCGAGTGAAGTACGGGATGAAGAAGAACGGAGCGCTGCGTCCGCGGCACCAGCTTGCGATCATGGCGGAGAGTTCGCCGCCTTTGCCGTGGATGAGACCGGGGCGGAAGATGGTCCAGTTCAGGCCGGAGCGGCGAACCATTTTCTCGGCTTCGAATTTGGTGACCTGATACTCGGCCTTACCGTCCGGCACGACGCCGATGGCAGACATGTGGATGAAGCGGCTGACGTTTGCGGCGGTGGCGGCATCAAGCATTGCTCGGGTGGCGAGCTCGTGCATGTTTTTGAACGTTTGGTTGCCGGACTCGCGGATGATGCCGATGAGGTGGATGCAGGCATCAGCGTTCTTGACCAACTCGGCGGGGCTCTTGCGGTCTAGGACATCACCGATGACCAATTGGATGCGACGGTCGGCCGGGAGGACGGACTTGGCTTTAGCGTTGCTGCGGACCAGGCAGCGGACGGTGTGGCCGGCGGTTAGGAGTTCACGGACTATGTGGCGGCCGACGAAGCCGGTAGCCCCGGTAACGGCGATGGTGAGGGGGGTGGGGTGGTTGACGGGCTTTGTCATGGTAAACACGGTTTGGGGGGCGGGAGGTGGGGGTGGCGAACGGGGAAAATGAGGGGACAGGCGGCCGAAAGGCGAGGGCCGGCTATGAAACAGCCC